>JARRPL010000032.1:0-42207 GCA_037382905.1 Gemmatimonadota bacterium
CCTCCACATAGGGCCGGATTCCCCTGGTCTCGAGGAACTGGTAGCCTGCGATGAAGTGGAACCGGATCTGGTTCCAGGTCTCGTCGAAGTCGTCCATCTCGTAGGACATCCAGTTCGCGCCCAGGCCGAGCCGCAGCTTCCAGACGGGGATGAAGAACGAGAACTCGGCGTCGACGGCGGCGTCCAGGTTCTCCCCCATGTCCCCGCCCACGTCCTGCCAACCGAAGTTGAAGCGAAAGCCCGTCCTGTTGGACACGGGATTTCCAGGCTCCGGGCCCGCCGACCCACCCGACTGGGCGGCGGCGACGTCGGCGGAAAAGACCAGGCATCCCAGCACGAGGGACGCGACGAGAACCGATCTCCACTGCATGGCCACCAAACCGTATACCGGTGAGCAGACGCGGGCGGAATGCCCGTCCCTGGCCAAGGAGGGTACGCCGTAGTCGCAGTCTGCGGAAGGCCCTGGCGACGTGGCGGGGCTTTGAAGAAATTGAACCTTGGATGCGTTCCCCTCCGGAACGGACATCCCATGTCTTCTCGAGGTCTTTCGATGCACATTCGTAGAATCGTCCCTGTCGCCCTGGCCGCCGTCTTTGCGACGGCGTGTATCGACGATCCCACCGCCGTGGAGGAGGAGGGTGCACCGCCCCTGTCCCAGGAGGAGATCGAGTTCCTGGGCCTCGCCGCGCTTCTCCACGGTCTCGAGGCCCAGGAGAATGTCGAGGATTCCACCGCCGTCGACGTGGGTGCCGGTCGGGTGACGATGCCCTTCGCCTCGGGTGTCGCCGCGCTCGCGCCGGTTTCGGTCGATCGGGCCATCTCCACCGTAGTGTCCTGCGAGGGAACCGGTGAGGTGCGGGTCGTCGCGGGGCTCAGTGGGTTCTTCGACGACGAGACAGGGGCCGCCGACCTGGTATTCACGCTCGTCATGACACCAGACCTCTGTGGGGAGAGCTCCGACGGCTTCGAGGCCACCCTGTACGGGGACCCGACCCTCACCATGGTGCTGGAGCTGCTGACCGAGGGAGACGGCGTGGTCGACATCGAGGGCTCTCTCCGGGGTGGACTGGGTGCCCTGGTCGACGGGCGGGTCGCCGAGTGCGCCATCGACCTGGCGTTTTCGGGAACGGAGTCGGCGGAGGGGGGAACGACGCTGAGTGCGGAGGGACAGGTCTGTGGCCGCCCCGTGTCGACGACGCTGGGGGCCGGCGCCACCTGACGGCGGTCGGGCCGGTCCCCGGGCTCGATCGTCCGGCCGGCGGGCACCGGATCCTCGACTGGCCGGCCCGGAAACGTCCGGCTTTCCCAAACCCGTGTCCACCCGGACCGCCCCGACCCCGCGGGAGTGCCCGTGGGGAGGTGGGAGGGACCCCGTCGTGGGTGCACGTCCGAATGCGGGGGGACCCTTGACCCCTGGGGTGCCGACGCCCCTCGGAGTGGGCGCCCCGCCTTGCGTCCAACGGCGCTCGAACGAAGATCCGCTCGTGGACCCGGGCGGGGGACCGGATCGGGGCGCCCCCGGGTTGTACGGGCCTACCGGTGCCCGAAGGAGGGAAGGGCTCCGGCCGAATCCCTCTTCATGCCCTCCCGGAGGAGCCGCTCCTATGCCCTACGTCGCCACGAACGCCCGCGCCCGGCTAGAATCCGGGACCCCACCGGAGGATCCGGGGGAGCTCAACTATGCCGTCACGCGCCTTGTCGACACCTACCTGAAAACGCGAGCCGCCGAGGCGGGGCGGCTTCGGTACGCACACCTGAACGAGGCCATCGGGGTACTGGAGTGCGCGAAGCTGGAGCTCTATCGGCGGGTCGCGGCGCCCTACGAGGATCGGAAGCGGGACGAAAGCGGTGACGTCTACGCGGTCCTCGACGAGTGAGCCCCGGGGGGCTGCCCCCCGCCCCCTCGATGGCCTCAGCCCGGGGTGGGTCGTCGGTCACCACGGACTCCGGATCCTGAGGGTCCTGAGGAGGCTCGTCGGAGGCGCCGGGCAACCGTTCTCGAGATCCGTTGCCCTCGCCCTCGTGTGCGCGGGAACCGTTTCCGCCCAGGGGCTCGCGGAGCGTCCGGTGGTGGGCCTGGCCCTCAGCGGGGGTGCTGCACGGGGGTTGGCCCACATCGGCGTCATCCAGATCCTCGAAGAGGCGGGGGTGCCGGTGGACGTGGTGGCGGGGACCAGCATGGGCAGCCTGATCGGTGGCCTGTACGCATCGGGGTACGGGGGCGCCGATCTGGAAGCGATCGCCTGGCGCTTCAACGAGCTGGACGTCTTCGCGGACGGGGTGCCCCGACGCTTTCTTTCTCCCGACCAGCGGGCGCTGGACCGACGCGTCATCCTGAGCCTGCCCATCCGGGACGGTGCGCCGACGCTGCCCAGCGGGGCGGTGGAAGGGGTGGGGGTCATCCGGGCCCTGGAGAGAGAGACCTGGCCGGTACAGGCGGTGCAGCACTTCTCCAAGCTGCCCCGTCCGTTTGCCGCCGTGGCTACGAACCTGCGCACCGGTGGGGCCGTGGTCCTGCGAGAGGGCGGGGTGGCGGAGGCGATTCGGGCCAGCATCGCCATCCCAGGGGCGTTGGATCCCGTGATCCAAGGCGACAGCATCCTCGTGGACGGCGCACTGGTGCGGAACCTCCCGGCGAGGGACGCGCGGGAGCTGGGGGCTGAGTTCCTGATCTGCAGCGATGTCTCCCGGCCCCTGGCGAGCCAGGACTACGCCTCCCTGGTGGACGTCCTCAGTCGGGCCATCTCCCCCTCCACCGAAGCGGAGATCGAGGCTCAGCGGCGCGAGTGCGACGTGCTTCTGAGGCCCTACCTGCTGGACGCCGGCGCCAGCGACTTCGATGCCCTCGACCGCTGGTTGGACGTGGGTCGCAGGACGGCCCGGGAGGCGCTTCCGGAGATCCGGGCGGCGCTGACCACACTGAGAGAAAGTGGAGGCTACGTCGAGTTCGCGGACCGACACCGACGCCTCCGGGCCGCCTTGCTGCAGGACTCGATCCAGGTCCGGGAGGTGCGCATCGTGGGGCTTTCGTCGCCGGAGCGGGAGGCGCCGGCCATCCGGGCGCTGGCGGGGGTGGGGGTCCAGCCCGGGCGGTGGGTCGATGCCCAGCGGATGGACGACGCCCTGGCCGCCCTCCAGGCCACCGAACTCTTCGAGGCGGTGACCTACGGCATCGACGACGTGCGGGAGGATCAGGCGACGGTGGAGGTCACCCTCCGGCCCGCTCAGCGCGACCGGGTGGGGGTGGGCCTTCGCTTCGACAGCGAGTACCAGGCGTCGCTCCTCTTCACCGCGGCGTTCCCGAATCGCCTCGGGTACGGTACCTCCACCCGGGTCGAGCTGAGGTTGGGGGAGGAGACGCAGGTCGCCGCCCGTCATCTTCGAGGCCGGGGCGTGACGTCACCGCTGGGCTGGGGCTTCGACCTAGGCTATAGCCGGACTCCCTTCCCCGGCGAACGGGTCGAGCTGTTCTACGCCACGCTCCGGGCCGAGCTGGTGCGGGGCCGCATCGGCATCCTGGGGGTGGAGGCCAACGGCACGGGCGTGCGGAGGCGAGGGGGGTCCGATACCGGCGCCCGGGAGGTGGATGGGCTCGTCGCGCTGGGGATCGTCGCCCGGGGCGACACCTTCGACCGGGAAAGCTTCCCGACCCGGGGCTCACGGCTGATCCTACGGGGGGACCGGGCCGTCCCCCTCCTCGGTAGCGCCTTCGACTTCACCCAGCTGGTGGCGGACCTCTCGGGAGCGCTCCCGCTGTCCCGAAGCGTGACGCTGCGGGGGCGCCTGTTCCTGGGCCACACCGGAGGCCCCGAAATTCCCCTGCATCGACGGATCCACCTGGGTGGACCTCTGTCCTCCGCCCTCTTGCCCCGGACGAACATCCCCCTGCTGGGAATCCCCCGGCAGAGCCTTTCGGGAACCGACGCCCAACTCCTCTCGGTGACGGTCCAGTGGGAACTTCGGCGGGACTGGTTCCTGGCTGCGTCGGTGAATGCCGGCGACGCCCGGGATGAGTGGGACATCCAGCCCGAGGACTGGCAGGGGGGATGGGGTCTGTCCCTCGGAGCACGGACGCTGCTCGGCCCCGTGGAGGCACTCCTGTCGGGGCGCGACCGCCTCCGGGGGGTCCGCCTCACCGTGAACTTCGGCTACCCCTTCTGAACGACGGAAGGGCCTCCGGTCCGAAGACCGGAGACCCCTGCTGTCGTACCCGCCGAGTCCCGTCACTGGAATCGACGGATCAGACGTCCTGCGGAATCAGGCGTGCTGGCCCGAATGGACGCCCTCGGCGATCTCCTCGAGCATCTTGTCGATGAACGCCGGGAGATCCTGGGGATTCCGGCTCGTCACGAGGCCCTCGTCGACCACGACCTCTTCGTCGACCCACTCGGCTCCCGCATTTACGAGATCGGTACGAATCGACGGATAGGAAGTGAGCTTCCGACCCTCGACGACCTTCGCCTCGATGAGGAGCGACGGCGCGTGGCAGATCGCTGCCACCGGCTTACCGGCGGTGAAGAAATCCCGGACGAAGTTCACGGCGCTGGAGAACGTCCGCAACCGATCCGGATTCATCTGCCCGCCCGGAAGCAGGAGGGCGTCGAAGTCCGAAGCGGACGCGTCGGGCAGTGTCACGTCCACCGCCACGGAGTCCTTCCAATTGCCGTTGGACCAGCCCTTGATCTCGCTGTCGGACTCAGGGAGCGAGACGATGGTGGTTTCTACGCCGCCCTTCTTCAGCGCCTCGAGAGGCTTCATCAACTCCGAGTGCTCGAAGCCATGGGTGGCGAGAATGGCGACACGCTTGCCTTTCACATTGTATTTCGTCGGGTCTGGGTATGTCATGAATCTCCTTTCAATCTGGATCGATGCCGGATACCTCCGGCTTCCAACGTACGGACTCCTACACAGACCCCTGGTCGTTTGTTCCGTAAGTTGATGTATTGCAGTAACTTACGTTACTCGTGGCGCAGTGCCTCCATGGGGTCGACCCCGGCGGCCCGCCGGGCGGGGAGGTAGCCGGCGCCCGCCGCAACCAGCCCCAGGAGGACGGCCGCCGCCGCCAGGACCGCCGGATCGTGCCCCTCGATCCCGTAGAGGAGGGACCCGGCTGTGCGGCCCAGGAGGAGAGCCGCCACCACGCCCATGGCGCCGCCCACCCCCACCATGCGTGCGACCTGCTTGAGGACCATCCCCCGGACCCGTGCCTTGTCGGCTCCCAACGCCATGCGGAGGCCGATCTCCCGTGTCCGTTGGGCCACGGTGTACGCCAGGACCCCGTACAATCCCACCGAGGCCAGGACGGTGGCCAGGATCGCGAAGGCCGCCGCCAGGCTGCTGATCATGCGGTCGACGTAGACGTTGTCTTCGATCTGGGTCTCCACGCGCTGCAGGTTCTCTACCGGGAGGTTGGGGTCGAGACCACGGACCAGGTCCCGGATCGACGCCAGGACCGGGGCGGGATCTCCGGCGGTGCGGGCGTAGAAGTTCAGGAATCCCAGGGTGGTGTCCTGGCGGGCCGGTGTCAGGTAGAGGGGCGGTACGTCATCCTTCACGTCGTTGTACTTGGCGTCCCGGACCACCCCCACGATCTCCATGTCCAGAGCCTCGCCGGCGCTCCCCCCCACGGCCATGCGCTTTCCCACCGCTCGGGCCCCATCCAGATTGAACTTCCGCGTGAACGCCTCGTTCACCACGGCCACCTGCGGAGCGCCGGGTGCGTCCTGTTCGGTAAACTCCCGGCCCGCCACCAGCGGCATCCCCATGGTGGCGAGATATCCCGGGCCCACGGCATTCCACCGGGCGCCGGAGTCGATGTCCGGGCCGGTCTCCCATCCTTCTACCCGTACGCCGTTGCCCCAGCTGCTTCCGGTGAGGATCGCGACCATGGACGAGGAAACGGCGGTGACGCCCGGAAGCGCCTCCAACTCCTCCCGGACGCGACGGAACAGCTCTGCCGACTCCGCAGGCTCGTAGCCGTTGAGCCGGGGAGACACGGTGAAGGTCACGAGCCCCTCCTCGTCGATCCCGAGATCGACCCGGCTGACGTTCACCAGGCTGCGGAGGAAGAGGCCGGCCACCACCAGGAGGGCCATGGACAGCCCGACCTGGGCCGTCGCGAGGGTACCCCGGAAGCGTGCGGCCCGCCGGGATCCGCCAGGCTGGCCATTGTCCGCCTTGACGATGGAGGCCAGGTCGGTCCGGGTGGCGCTCATCGCCGGATACAGGCCGAAGAGGAGTCCGGTGCCGAGGGCCAGGGCACCGGTGTAGAAGAAGACCGCCGGGTGCAGGTGGAGGTCGATCATCCCCGCCATCTCTTCGGGGATCAGCGCACCCATGCCCCGGAGGGTCGCTGCGGCCACCGCCAGGCTCGCGACTCCTCCGAGCCCCGCCAGGACCAGCGCCTCCAGGAGCAACTGGCCGACGAGCTGCCTCCGGGAGGCTCCCAGGGAGCCCCGGACGGCCATCTCGGCTCCCCGCTTCGCTCCCCGGGCCAGGAGGAGATTGGCAACGTTGGCGCAGGCGATCACGAGGACGAGCCCCGTGAGGCCCAGGAGGAGGGTGAGAGGCGTCTTCGCCGCGGAGTGGAGGGAGCTCTGGCCCCGGTCGCCGGGCTCCACCATCACCCGCTTGCTCCTGAAGTCCTCCATGCCCCGGGCGCTCATCTCTTCCTGGAGGGGGGCTTCCACCTCGTTGATGATGGCGCTGTAGAGAGTGTTGATGGCGGCGTCGGCCTGCTCCATGCCCGTGCCGGTCTCGAGGCGCCCGAAGAGGTAGATCCAGTACGCCCGGCGGTTGTCCAGATAGGACAGGTACTGTGGCTCCAGAACCCCCGACATCGTGAGCGGCACGAAGACGTCGGGATCGAAACCCATGGTGGTCCCCTTGAAGCCTCGGGGCGCGACCCCCACCACGGTGAAGGACGTTCCGTTCACCACGACGGTCCGATTGAGAACCGAGGGATCTCCCCCCAGGTCGTCCTGCCAGTAACGGTACGAGAGGACCGCCACGGAGTGCTCCCCGAACTCCTGGTCGTCGTCGGACCCAAGCAGGCGCCCCATTGCCGGCTGAACCCCCAGGGTGGGGAAGTAGGAGCCCGACACCAGCACTCCCGTGCCACTCACCGTTGTCCCGTCCAGCGCCAGGTTGGCACCGAAACCCCGATGTGCGGCGATCCCGCTGAAGCCCGTCTCACCGGCCTCCAGGTCCCGGAACATGGGATAGCTGAAGACCTCGTCGCAGCTCCCCGCCGTGGAGCAGGATTGAGAGCCCGGCTTCTCCCCCGGCGCCGAGAGGTTGGCGAGGCGGTGGGGCTCCGGGACAGGGAGCGCCTGAAGGAGGAACTGGTCGAAGAAGGAGAAGATGGCCGAGTTGGCACCGATCCCCAGCGCCAGCGACAGGATGGCCACGACGGTCAGGAAGGGTGACCGGAAGAGTGTGCGAATCGCCAGGCGGAGTCCCCTCATCCCGTCTACCTTGTCTGATGCGCCGTCCGGGTCCAGCCCTCCGGCGGGTCGTGCGGCGCCCCTGTCTTCGGTGTTGGACGGGATTCGGCGGAAGAGGGTTTCAATCCGGCGCGGGTGCGTGCGGGGGCGACGGCGGAACGGTGGCCCCGTGGCGGGTAAGCGGCCCCCATGACCTTTGCCACCGAATGCGCCCCGGCCCTCCTCCCCGCCTCCCTCGACCCCCTGGACTGGGAGGACTTCCGCAGCCGACTTCACACGGTCGCCGACGAGCTGCTGGACCACCTCCGGACTCGGCCCCTGGAGCCCGTCTGGCGGCGAATGCCCTCTGAAGTCGCTCGCGACCTCCTGTCCCCGGTCACCCGGGACGGCCTCGGAGCCGAAAGGGCCTGGGAGATCCTGAAGGACCGCATCCTTCCCTACGACGTGGGGAACGTACATCCCCGCTTCATGGGGTGGGTGCATGGCGCCGGGACGCCCGGTGGACTCGTGGCGGCCATGGCCGAGGCCGCCATGAATGCCAACGTGGGCGGTCGCGACAGCGGCGCGGTCCAGGTGGAGCGGGCGGTGCTTGCGTGGGCCCGGGAGCTGTTCGGCTTTCCCCGGGGGACGTCGGGAGTCCTCACCAGCGGGACCTCCATGGCGACGGTGATCGCGTTGGCTGCGGCGCGGCAGGCGTACGCCGACTGGGACCTGGACGAGGACGGCCTCGGGCCCGAGGGTGCCCGGTTCCGTGTGTATGCCTCCGAGGCGACGCACGGGTGCGTGGCCAAGGCGCTCCGACTCCTGGGATTCGGCAACCGGGCCTTGCGCCCCATCGCCGTGGACGAACGGGGACGAATCCGCCTCGATGCCCTGGAACGGGCCGTGGCCCAGGACCGGGCGGCGGGACTCCGGCCCTGGGTGCTGGTGGGGAATGCCGGCACCGTGGACGTGGGCGCGGTGGACGATCTGGAGGCCCTGGCGGATCGAGCGGATCGAGACGGGCTGTGGTTCCACGTGGACGGTGCCTTCGGGGCCCTTCTGCGGCTGAGTCCCGCGCTACGATCCCGGGTCGAGGGAATCGAGCGAGCCGATTCTCTGGCCTTCGACTTCCACAAGTGGCTCCACGTGACCTACGACTGCGGCTGCGTTCTGGTGCGGGACGGTCGTCAGCAGAGGCGCGCGTTCAGGAGCCGTCCCGGATATCTGGAGGCTCAACCCGGAGGCCTGGGAGGTGGCGATCCGTGGTTCTGCGACTACGGACCGGAGCTCTCCCGGGGGTTTCGGGCGCTCCGGGTCTGGTTTCTCCTGGTGGAACACGGGACCGACGCCCTGGCGGCGGCCATCGAGGGATCGGTGGCCCGGGCGGCCCACCTGGCGAGCCGGGTGGACCGGGAGCCGCTCCTGGAGCGGGTGGGCCCGTCGGAGTTGAACATCGTGTGCTTCCGCGTACGACCGCTTCCGGACGAGGACCCCGACGCCCTCACCTGGTCCGTGGTGGAGGAGCTCCAGAGACGGGGGATCGCGGCTCCGTCCACCACCCATCTGGGAGGACACCGGGTGATCCGATGCTGCATCCTGAACCACCGGACCACCGAGGAGGACCTGGACCACACGGTGGATGGCGTCCTCCAGGTCCTGACGGAGCTCCGGGGCTGACCAGGGGTCGCGCCTAGTCTGCTCCCGCCTCCACGAGCTCCGGGGTTTCCTCCTCGGGCACCGGGGGGCCGTGGGCGGCTCCGGGCATGGCGGCCCCGGCCCGGCGGATCCCCATCCACTGCTCGAACTGGTGCTCCAGGGTGGCCAGCGCCGGGACCAGAAGCATGAGGATGCCCGTGGCAAAGAGGATCCCGAAACCGAGGGATGCGGCCATGGGGATGAGGAACTGGGCCTGGAGACTCTTCTCGAAGACCAGGGGCGATACGCCCAGGAAGGTGGTGACGGAGGTGAGGAGGATGGGCCGGAAGCGCTTCTTCGCCCCGTACACGATGGCCTCCCTGGCCGGCCGGCCCCGGGCTCTCTCTTCGTTGATGAAGTCGATCATCACCAGGGAATCGTTCACGACGACGCCGCTGAGGCCGATGATCCCGAAGAGGGAGAGGAGGCCCACCGGAAGGTCCAGCAGGAGGTGACCGATGACGGCGCCGATGATGCCGAAGGGGATGGCCGCCATGATGATCACGGGCTGCACGTAGGATCCGAAGGGGATGGCCAGGAGAGCGTAGATCACCAGGAGGGCCAGGAGGAAGTTGGAGCCCAGGGAACCGAAGGACTCGGCCTGCTCCTCCTGCTCGCCCCCGAAGGCCGTCCGAAGCCGGGGCGCCTCGGAGCGGAGGACCGGGAGGACCTCGGCCTCGAGCTGCGCATTCACCTCCTGCCCCGTCACGACCCCGGGGTCCACCTCGGCGGTCACCGTGAGGACCCGCTGACCGTCCTTCCGCTGGATGGTCGTGGGGGAGGTCCCGAAGGACACGTCCGCCACCTGCCGCAGGGGGACCTCTCCGCCGTCGGGAGTGCGGATCCGGTAGCGTTCCACGTCGTCGATGGCGTCCCGCTGGCGCTCCGGAAGCCGGACGTAGACCCGGACGTCTTCGCGGCCCCGCTGGATCCGAAGCGCCTCCTCGCCGAAGAACGCCGCACGCACCTGGCGGGCAAGGTCGTCCAGGGTCAGTCCCAGGGTCCGGGCCGCCGGTTTGAGCCGGAGCTGGATCTCCCGTAGTCCCTGATCCTGATCCGCCTGGATGTCGTAGACGCCTTCGAATCGACTCAGCTCCTCCATGAGCTGGTCCCCGATGCTCCGCAGGCGCACCGGATCCGGATGGGAGAGTTCCACCGCAACCGCCTCGCCGAACCCGATGAGGCTCGAGTTGAAGGAGAGGGAACGGACCTCCGGCAGGGGACCGACCTCTTCGCGCCAGAGCCGTTCGAACCGCTGGGAGGACAGATCCCGCTCCTCCGCCGCCAGGAGCTTGATGTCCACGTTGGAGATGTTGCCCTGGGGCTGGCTGGACGGTCCGCTTCCGCCGGGCCCTCCATCCTGGGGAGGCTGCCCCACCACCTGGTAGATCCCTTCCACCAGGGGAGGCGCATCGTCGGGGCGTTCCTCTTCGAGCCGAGCCGCGACCCGTTCCCCCGCCTCCCGGATCCGGTTGGTGACCTCCAGCGTCCGGCTCGCCGGCGTGCCCTCGGGCATCTCCAGACTCGCCACGACGTTGTCCCCCTCCACCTGGGGGAAGAACTCCACCCGGAGGATTCCCGCCGGCACCATGGACGCCGCGATGATGATGAGGGCCACCGCCGCTGCCACCACGATGCCGGGAGCCTCGGTCGCGAAACGGAGTCCCCGGTCCAGCGGCCCCTCCACGAAGGCACGCAGCCCTGCGTCGACCCGGTTCTGAACGCCCTCGATCCAACGCCCGATGCGGGAGGAGGCGCTGTGGTGGGGCGGGGGGAGGTGGGAGAGGTGGTGGGGAAGGATGAGGAGGGACTCCACCAGCGAGAGGATGAGGACGGCGATGACGATGAGGGGAATGGCCGCCAGGATCTTGCCGATGGTCCCGGGCACCGCCAGGAGGGGGGTGAATGCGACGACGGTGGTCAGGACCGCGAAGATCACGGGCCCGGTGATCCTCCGGGCCCCCCGGACCGCCGCTTCCGCGGGAGGCGTCCCCCGCTCCCGTTCCGCGTAGATGTTCTCCCCCACCATGATGGCGTCGTCCACCACGATTCCCACGGCGAGGATGAAGCCGAACAGGGACAGGACGTTGATGGAGATCCCCACCAGGAGCATGACCGTCAGCGTCCCGATGAAGGAGATGCCGATTCCCACCGCCACCCAGAATGCCAGGCGCAGCTCCAGGAAGAGGGTGAGGGCCAGGAGCACCAGTCCGAGGCCGATGAGGGCGTTTCGGATCAGGAGGGCGAGGCGGTCCTGCAGGACCACCGCCTCGTTGCTCCAGACGTCCAGCGACACGCCGGCGGGGATGGTGGGGCGGATCTCCGCGTCCAGATGGGTCTCCACCGCCTCCACGATCTCCAGCACCTTCTCGTCGGAGGTGCGGAACACCTCCACCAGCGCCGCCCGCTGTCCGTTGTAGCGGGTGATGAGGTCCGTGTCCTCGAATCCGTCCCGGACCTCGGCGATCTCTCCCAGCCGCACCACCGTCCCGTCGGGGCGGGACACGATGACGATGTCCTCGAACTCCTGCTGCGTGTAGTTCTGGCCGAGGGTCCGGACCCGCACCTGCTCGTCCCGGGTCTCGATGCTCCCCGCGGAGAGGTCCAGGCTGCCGGCCCGCACCCGGGCCGCGACGTCCGAGAGGGTGAGTCCCAGCGCCCGCAAGCGCTCTTCCGGGATCTCGATGGAGATCTCGTACTGGCGGATCCCACCCGTCTGGACGTACGACACCTCCGGGAGCGCGGAGAGGGCGTCCTCCACCTGATAGGCCACCTCCTTCACGGTCCGCTCCGTGGCGTCGCCGAAGATGGCCAGGCGCATGACGCTCTGCCGGTTCGTCAACTCCCGGACCTCTGGCCGTTCCGCATCCACGGGGAAGGTGGTGATCTGGTCCACCTCCGCCTTAACGTCATCCAGGGCCTGACTGAGATCCGTGCCGAGCTTGAGCTCCACCAGGACCTGACCGAGTCCTTCCGCGGCGGTGGCGGTGATCTCCTTCACCCCCTCCACCGACTCCACCTGCTCCTCGATCTTCCGGATGATGGACTCCTCCACCTCCTCGGGAGTCGCACCCGGATAGAGGACCGAGATGCTGATCTGGTCCAGGCTGAACTCCGGGAAGACCTCCTGGACGATTCCCCGGATCGAGAAGAGCCCGGAGACCACCAGGAAGATCATGAGGAGGTTGGCGGCCACCCGGTTCCGGGCCATGAAGGCCACCGGGCCCGTGGGCTCGTAGGGCGGGACCGGTTCGTCCAGCTCCTCGGACGTCCCGTCCGGCGCTCCGTTGCTTCCGGGGGCGATCATGTGCCCCCTCCCGGCCGGTCCGGACGGACCCTCATCCCGTCGGTGGCCAGCTCCACTCCCGACACCACCGCCCGTTCCGCCGGGCGGAACGAGCCGGCCACGAAGGCCGAGTCCCCGGACTGCTGCAGCACGTCCACCGGCACGATGCGAACGGCGGAATCCGCCACGACCCAGACCTCGTCTCCGGGGCGGATGGCCCGACGGGGTACCACCAGGAAGTCCCCTTCCCGTCCGTCGATCCTCACTTCCACGTACTGGCCCACCAGGAGGGGCGGTGCCTCGGCGGAGGCCTGGGAGCTCCCGATGCGCACGCCCCGGCGGAGGGGGTCGGGCACCCGCACGACCACGTCGATGGTCCGGCTCTCCTCGTCCAGCGCCGTCTCCACCCGGTCCACGTAGCCCTCCCAGGCGTAGCGGTGGGCACCATACTCGGAGATCACCCGGGCGGGGATCCGACGGGCCTCGCTCCCCGTCTCCAACTCCCAGAGTCCGGCGATGAGGGCGGCGTCGCCGTCCGTCAGGGGGACGATGACCTCCACCGCGTCGTTGGAGTAGAGGACGGCGAGGCTCTGCCCCGCGGTGGCGTACGAGCCCGGATCCACCGACTCGGATCGCACGGTGGCGTCGAAGGGTGCCCGCACCGTGCTCCGATCCAGAGCGAGCCGGGCATCGGCCAGCTGGGCCTGGGATCGCTGCAGTGCGGCCCTGGCGGCCTGAAGCTGGGGTTCCCTGAGGGCCAGGGGGCTGGGATCTCCATTCACCCCCTGTCGGTCCTGGAACTGGCGGTACTCGGCCAGGGCGATCCGCGCCTCCTCCTGGGCTTGCAGGAGCCCCACCGAATCCTGGGCCACCTGGGCCCGAGCCTGCTCCACCGCATTCTCGAAGTCCGCCGGATCGATCCGGAGGAGGGCCTGGCCCGCCCGGACCCGACCCCCGCTCACCAGCGACGGGCTGACCCAGGCTACCTGCCCGGACACCTGCGGTGAGAGGGCGACCTCGGCCCGGGGCCGTACGGTCCCGGCGCCCGTCACCGGCAGGGGGCCGGACCCGGGTCGGATCTCCGCGGTGGTGACGGTGGGGATCCGGGCCGGCGGGGGTGTCCGAGGCGGTTCGGGCCGACGGAGGATGAGAACGGCGGCCACCGCCACGGCGCCCAGCAGGATGCCGGAGATGATGAGGCCGTTTCGAGTTCGGGTCTTCATGGTCGGTCCGGAGTCGACGCGCGGTCGTCGGAGGGGAAGTCGTCGTCCACCCAGCTTCCGCCCAGGGCCCGATGCAGCCCGAGACGGGACAGGGCGTAGTCCCGAGCGGCCTGTGCCAGGGTGGACTGGACGGTGAGGCGGTTGCGGAGGGCGTCCAGGTAGTCGGCGTACCCGACGATCCCGGACGAATACCGGCTCGCCTGGAGGTCCACGGAGGCCTGGGCCTCCTGGAGCTGGGACTGGAGGAAGGCGAAGCGGTCCGCCTCCTGACGATGCCGGGCCAGCGCCGACTCCACCTCCGTCACCGCCGTCAGGACGATCCGCCCGTACGCCGCCGACTGCTGAGCGAAGCGCGCCTCCTCGGCCCGCACGTTGGCTCGAAGCCGACCACCCTGGAAGAGAGGCGCTGTGAGCCCTGCCACCAGGTTGGTGAACCACTGGTCCAGATCCAGGAGATTGTCCGGTTCCGAGCCCTGAAGCCCCACCGTCCCAGTCAGGGAGATGCGGGGCAGGAGTTCGGCCTTGCGGGCGCCGATCCGGAGTCGCGCCGCCTCCAGCCGTTGGCCGGCGGCCCGGACGTCGGGCCGCTGCCAGAGGAGATCCGCCGGCAGGGCACCCGGAACCGGGGGCAGTTCCCCCGAGGGAAGCTCGGGATCCGACAGGAGGCGGAGGGCCTCACTCCGATACTTGCCGGCCACCACTGCGAGCCGGCCCTCCGCCTCCGCCACCAGCGCCCTCAGCTGCGGGAGCCCGGCCTGGACGTTCCGGAACTGTTCCCGGATCTGATACAGCTCGAAGGAGGTGACGAGGCCCCGGTCGTATCGGATCTGGGTGAGCTGGACCCGCTCGTCCAACACGCCCACCGCCTCCTCCGTGAGCGCCACCCGGGCTCGGAGGTCCGCCACCTCGTAATACGCGGTGATGGCCTCACCCAGCACCCCCAGGCGGACCGCCTGGGCATCGGATTCGGAGGCCAGGAGCTCCGAGAGGGCCGCCTTCCGGTCGTTTCGGGCACGACCCCATACGTCCAGCTCGTAGGAGAGGGTCAGGGCAGCGGAGTAGTCCCGGGTCTCGAACCGGGTCGGTCGTTCCACCACCGTGGAGTCGCCGTCTCCACCGGCGCCGGAGATGATCTGTCCGAAGCCGGCGTTGGTGGGCTGGCTGTTGTACGACGCATCTGCGGACCCGTTGAGGGTGGGGAGGAGATCCGCAAGTGCGACGCCCGCCAGCGCCCGGGACTCCTCCACCCGACCCACGGCCTCGGCCAGGTCCAGGTTCGCCGCCAACACGGTATCCACCAGACGGTTCAGATCCGGGTCTCCGTAGGCCTGCCACCATCGAACGGCGCTCCACGCCGAGTCCGGCGCGATCACCGAATCGACGGCGAAGGCTCCGGGGATCCGCTCCACCGGCTCGGGCGGGACGGGGTCCGGCGCAAAGGAGCAGGCGGTGAGGAGCAGGGCGGGGAGCACCCTGGACCAGGGACGTGGGAGAGGGAGGGGCATGACGGGGGTGGGAGGGAGCCGACGCCGACAGCCCGAGAAGAACCCCGATTCGCCCGGGATGTTCGGCTGGACCGGGTCAGATCACCCCGTAATGGAGGAGCCCTTCCAGGACCCCGGCGGCGAAGGGCGCCTCGGAGAAGTACAGACGATGCGCGCCGTCCGCCTCCCGCAGATGGGCCTTGAGGCCGGCGGGCGCGTTTCCAACCACGATGCCGGCGAAGCCCCCCAGGAATGCCGCCCGGTCGTTCCCCGAGTCCCCCGCGTAGGCCACCCGGTGGGGCTCCGTCCCGGCCCGTTCTCGCAGATATCGGACCGCCACGGCCTTGTCGATGCCGTGGGGGAGCACGTCCAGGAGCCCCACCTTCGCCACCGGATCCCGGCTCCACACCAGGTTCACCCGGGCTCCCTCGCTCCGGAGGCGTTCGCCCACGGCTCCCACCAGATCCTCCGGGGGGATCTCCCGATCGAAGAAGTAGCTCCGCTTGAAGCGCCCCTGGCCTACCGGCGGCTGAACACGAAGCCCCGCCATGGAGGCCAGCGCGCCCACCACCTCTTCCAGCTCGACGCCACCGGCGGCCTCCACCATGCGGGCGTCGTAGTCGGGGTCGACCTCCCAGTCTTCCTCGGTTCGGTGGTAGATCCGGGTCCCCACGTCGGCCGCCAGGAATTCGGGCCACGGCAGGTCGAAGGCGTCGACCCCCTCCACCGCCAGCGACAGACTCCGCCCGGTGATGTATGCCAGGACCAGCGAGGGAGCGTCCCGGACCGCCTGCCCGAAGGCCTGGATCTCCCGAGGTCGCTCCGGCGCCTGGTCCAGGGGGATGACCGTGCCGTCCATGTCGGAGGCCAGGAGCCAGGGCGGGCGAGGCGTCATGGGGGTCCGGGAGGGGGTGGGTGCACCGTTTCCGGTCTTACACTACGATGGACGAGGACGACGTCACCCGCTACCCGGCCCTGCCCGTGCCCGATACTTCCTCCGATTATCGCGACCGCCCCCTCCGGCCGCTGGTGGTGGGCGAGGTCCTGTTCGATCACTTCCCGGACGGAGACCGGGTCCTGGGCGGTGCGCCCTTCAACGTGGCTTGGCATCTCCAGGGGCTGGGTCTCGACCCGCTTCTGGTCACCGGGCTGGGCGAGGATGAAGCGGGTCGGGAGATCCTGGAACGGATGGGGGAGTGGGGACTCTCCGCCGCCGGTGTCCAGACCTCGGGAGGCCGGCCCACAGGGCGCGTCGAGGCCACGGCTCCCTGTTCCTCCGCAGCCCCGCCGGTCGCGAGACCCTGGACGCCCTGGAGCGTCGATCCCAGGCGCCCGTCTTCCTGGACGTCAACCTGCGGGAGCCTTGGTGGGACCAGGAGGAGGTCGAGGAAGCCCTGACCCGGGCCCGATGGGCGAAGATGAACGCCGCCGAGCTGGAGAGACTCTCGGCGCGACCCGCCGGATCCGAATCGGAATGCCGGGAAGCGGCGCGACACCTGGCCCAGGCCTTCGGGATCCCCAACGTGGTGGTGACCCGGGGACGCCAGGGAGCCATCTGGGTGACGCCGGAGCGGGAGGTCCTGTCGAGTTCCGCACCGCCGGTGGAGGATGTCGCCGACACGGTGGGGGCCGGGGACGCCCTCAGCGCCGTCCTGTGCCTGGGTATCCTCCAGGGCTGGCCCAGGCTGGTGACGCTCCGGCGGGCCGTGGCCTTCGCCGCCGACGTCTGTCGGATGCGGGGCGCCACCGGCGGCGACCTGTCCCTCTACGAACGCCATCTCAGACGTTGGGCGGTGGAGGGGGAGGGGTTCGTCGTGGGGCCCGAGGGAGACCCGGGCCTCTACATTCTCTCCCTGACCATCCACGGCCTGGTCCGGGGCACCGACATCGAGCTCGGTCGGGACCCGGACACCGGCGGTCAGGTGTCCTATGTGGTGGACCAGGCGCGAGCCCTGGTGGCCCACCCCGACGTGGAGCGTGTGGACGTCGTCACCCGTCTGGTGCAGGACCGGAACGTGGACGATGCGTACGCGGAGCCGGAGGAGGAGCTGGCACCGGGCGCCCGCCTGATCCGGCTCCCCTTTGGCCCGCGTCGCTATCTGCGCAAGGAGACGCTCTGGCCCTATCTGGACACCCTTCTGGACCAGCTCACCCGCTTCGTCCGGACGGAGGGTCGGGTTCCGGATCTCGTCCACGGACACTACGCAGACGGCGGGTACGTCGGCGCCCAGCTGGCCAAGCTCCTGGGTGTGCCCTTCGTCTTCACCGGGCACTCCCTCGGCCGGGTCAAGCGGTCCCGCCTCCTGGCGGACGGTCAGGACGAGGAGACGCTGGAGGAGAAGTACAACCTGTCCCGGCGCATCGAGGGTGAGGAGCAGGCGCTGGAGACGGCGGCGCTGGTCATCGCCAGCACCCGGCAGGAGGTGGAAGACCAGTACGAGGACTACGACCACTACCAGCCCGAGCGCATGGAGGTCATCCCGCCGGGCGTGGATCTGAGCCGGTTCTCCCCACCTCCTCTCTCCTGGCGGAATCCCCCCATCCGGGAGGAGTTGCGGCGGTTCCTGAGGAAGCCGAAGCGGCCCATGATCCTGGCGCTGGCCCGCCCCGACGAGCGGAAGAACTTCCCCCGGCTGGTCCAGGCCTATGCCGAGACGGAGGGGCTGCGGGAGATGGCGAACCTCGTGCTGGTGGCGGGAAACCGGGGGGACATCAACGAGATGCCTTCGGGCCCCCGGCGGCTCCTGACCGATCTCCTGCTCCTGGTGGACCGGTACGACCTCTATGGGCACGTGGCGTACCCGAAACGGCACCGGACCGAGGACGTCCCCGATCTCTACAGGCTGGCGGCCCGCAGCCGGGGGGTCTTCGTGAATCCGGCTCTCACCGAGCCCTTCGGACTCACCCTCCTGGAGGCGGGAGCCAGCGGGCTGCCTCTCGTGGCCACCGACGACGGAGGTCCCCGGGACATCGTGGGGGCGTGCCAGAACGGGGTGCTGGTGGACCCGTTGGACCCCACCGCCATGGGGCGTGCGATCCAGGAGCTGTTGAAGAGAGCCACGCCCGGCGGTATACCGAGGCGGCGGCGGACATCCTCCGGGGGGCCCGCCCCGCCCTGGTTCCGGTTCGCCGCAGCCGATTGCCGAGGATGGACCGACTCCTGGTGACGGATGTGGACGGCACGCTGCTGGGCGACCCCGATGGACTGGACGCCTTTCGTGACCGGCTCGCGGAGGCGGGGGATCGTGTGGGCTTCGGTCTCGCCACCGGACGGAGCCTCCCGCAGCTTCAGCCGCTCCTGGCCGACGGGTCCATCCCGGTCCCCGATGTGGTCATCAGCGGGTCGGGGGCCCAGATCCATTACGGCGCGGACCTCACCCGGGACCGCTCCTGGGAGCGACACATCGACTACCGATGGGATCCCGAGGGGATCGCCGAGGCGCTGGCGGAGCTTCCGGGGATCACCGCCGCCGGGAAGGAGGGGGAGGTCCGGTTCCGCCGACGCTTCACGGTGGATCCGGAGGAAGCGCCGAGCCTCACGGACATCCGCCGACACCTGCGCCGTGCGGGCCTCCAGGTCACCACCCTCCTGGACAAGGGTGTCGAGCTGGACGTCCTCCCGGTCCGGGCCTCTCCCGCCCTGGCCATCCGGTTCTTCTGCTTCAAATGGAACCTCCCGCCGGAGCGCCTCCTGGTGGTGGGAGACTCGGGGAACGACGCGGACATGCTGTCGGGGGCGACGCTCGGCGTGGTCGTAGGGAATCACACGCCGGAGCTGGAGGAACTCCGGGACACGCCCCGCGTCGTCTTCACGGGTCGTGATCACGCCTGGGGCATCCTGGAGGGGGTTCAGGCCTACGACTTCTTCGACGAAATCCACCTGCCCGGGGAGGGGGGATGATCGATCTCGTGCACGAGCTTCTCGAGGAGCAGCGGGAGCGCCTCTACCTCTTCCTGCGGCACCTCAGGGAGGATGGTCAACCGTTCCTCACGCATTCCGAGGTCCAGCGTGTCTGGCGGGACTACGAGGCGTCCCGCCCCTCCGACGGCGGCCCGGAGGCGGGGCTCCCCCTCCTGGTGCGGCACACCCAGGAGGCGGTGTTCCACGACACGCAGGTGGTGCTGGCCGTCCGGGAGCGGGTGGCCCGGTGGCGCTACCTCCAGATCCACGCCGAGGAGATGCGTGCCCGGGAGCTGGACGTCTCCGAGTTCCTGGGCATCAAGGAGCGGGTGGCGTCCGGCACGGTGGAGCGGGGAGAGCGCTACGCCCTGGAGCTCGACCTGGAGCCGTTCGAGCGGGGATTCCCGAAGATGCACCGCGCCGCCTCTATCGGGAGGGGGGTGGAGTTCCTGAACCGCCACCTCTCGTCTCGGCTCTTCGGCGGCGGGGGGCGCGGGCTTCAGCGCCTGGTGGACTTCCTGAGGGAGCACCGCGTCCAGGGTCGCCCCCTCCTCCTCAACGGGACGGTGGAGACCGTGCCGGAGCTGAAGGAGGTGCTCCGGGAAGGGGCCCGTGTCCTGGCCCGTCGTGATCCCGAGGGCGAAGCGTGGTGCCGGGAACTCCGGCAGCTGGGGTTCGAGCCGGGGTGGGGGCGGACCGCCGCCCGGGCCAGGGAGACCATGGACATCCTGTCCGACCTCCTGGAGGCTCCGTCGGCGTCCACCCTCGAGGACTTCCTGGCGCGGGTCCCCATGATCTTCTCCATCGCCATCCTCTCACCCCACGGATTCCTCGCTCAGGCCGACGTGCTGGGGAAGCCCGACACCGGGGGGCAGGTGGTCTACATCCTGGACCAGGTCCGGGCCCTGGAGGCGGCCATGCGGAGCTCCATCCACGAGGCCGGGCTGGACGTGGAGCCGAGGATCGTGGTTCTGACCCGCCGGATCCCCGAGGCCCAGGGGACCACCTGCGACCAGCGCATCGAGCCGATCCTGGGTACCGAGAACGCCATCATCCTCCGGGTTCCCTTCCGCACCCGCGACGGGGTCGAGGTCCGGGACTGGATCTCCCGCTTCGAGATCTGGCCCTGGCTGGAGCGCTTCGCCGTGGACGCGGAGCGAGAGCTGCTGGCGGAGCTGGGGGGGCGACCCGACTTCGTGATCGGCAACTACTCCGACGGCAATCTGGTGGCCAGCATCATGGCACATCGTCTGGGCATCACCCAGTGCACCATCGCCCATGCCCTGGAGAAGACCAAGTACCAGGACTCGGATCTCCGCTGGCGGGAGCTGGAGGAGGAGTACCACTTCTCCTGTCAGTACACGGCGGACCTCATCGCCATGAATACCGCCGACTTCATCATCACCAGCACCTACCAGGAGATCGCCGGGACGGAGAGCACCGTGGGCCAGTACGAGAGCTACCGGGCCTTCACCATGCCCGGTCTGTACCGGGTTGTGGCGGGCGTGGACTGCTTCGACCCGAAGTTCAACATCGTCTCTCCCGGCGCCGATCCTCGGGTCTTCTTCCCCTACACCCAGGAGGAGCGGCGGATGGACGAGGTGAGGGACGAGATCCGGGCGCTGGTCTTCGGGGGTCCGGACGACAACAGCCGGGGCCGACTGGAGGACCCTGGCAAGCCCCTTCTCTTCGCCATGTCCCGCCTGGACCGGATCAAGAACATGGCGGGGTTCCTGGAGGCGTACGGGGCCTCGGACGAACTGAGGGGGCATGCCAACCTCCTCCTGGTGGGAGGACATCTGAATCCCGCCCTGTCCAACGATCGCGAAGAGCGCACGCAGATCGAGCGGACTCACGCGCTCCTGGACCGTTACCAACTGGACGGGCAGGTACGCTGGCTCGAGCTGCAGACCGACAAGAACCGGGTGGGGGAGTTCTACCGCGTCGTGGCGGATACCCGGGGAGCCTTCGTGCAGCCGGCCCTCTTCGAGGCCTTCGGGCTCACCGTGGTGGAAGCGCTGAGCGTCGGCCTCCCCACCTTCGCCACCTGCCACGGCGGGCCCCTGGAGATCATCGAGAACGGCGTCTCGGGCTATCACATCGACCCTGAGGACGGGCGGGAGATGGTGCGCCCCGTCACCCGCTTCTTCCAGCAGACCGAGGACGACCCCGATCTCTGGCAGCGGATCTCCCAGGGGGCCATGGGCCGGGTGCGGGAGCGCTACAACTGGTCCCTCTATGCCGCCACGCTGCTGAAGCTGTCGCGCATCTACGGCTTCTGGCGCTACATCACCTCACTGGAGCGGGAAGAGACCCGGCGGTATCTCGAGATGTTCTACGGCCTGATGTATCGGCCTTTGGCCAGGACGGCCGAGGGATCCTAGCCGGAGCTCGGATCTCCCCGGCGGGGGCCACGGGCGCCCCGGTCGGCGCTGGGAGATTGCGGGCGACGAGGGCCGCCGCCGGGAGATCGCTCCCGACGAGGTGGCGGCGGCTGGAGGAACCTTCAGGGACGTCGTGAGCATTCCTGGCACCAGGGTTCGTGCCGTACAGCCCCATCTCCAACCGTCAGGATCATGGACCGTAAGCGCCCCGCATTCGTCAGCCTTCGCCCTCTTCGCCTCGTCGCCCTGGGGGTGACCCTCTGGCTGGCCGGCGCCTGCGCCGAACCCGACACCGGCGACGCGGGCTCCATCGAGTCCACACCGGCGCTGGGTCCGGCCGACGGAGCCGACCTCCCGGGCATGGACCTGGACCGAATCCAGGTGGGGGACGTGGCGCCGGACTTCACTCTGGCCGCCTTCGACGGGTCGCCGGTGACCCTCTCGGACTTCCGGGGCGATACCAACGTCCTGCTGGTCTTCTACCGGGGCCACTGGTGACCCTACTGCGCCGGCCAGCTCGGGGAGCTGGGAGAGCTGCTGGACGAGGAGATGCGCCGGGATACGCGGATCCTGGCGGTGAGCGTGGACGACCGGGAGCGTCAGCAGATGATGATCGATCGCGTGGCCGACGAGTACGGGGTGGACATGACCGCCATCACCCTCCTCTCGGACCCGGATCACGCCGTCATCGACCGCTACGGGATCTTCAACGACGCCGAGCCCCGGGGCCGCCCGGTCCCCCACCCCACCACCCTGGTGATCGACACGGCCGGCGTGATTCGTTGGAAGGTCACGGAGGTGGATTATCGCCTGCGTCCCGAGAATGCGGACATCCTGGCGGCGTTAACAGCCGTGCGCTGAGCGGAATCTGACTACAGATTCGATGTAGGCCATCGCTTCTCGCGTCCCCCGCACCCCGCCTGCGTCTTCGTGGACCTCCGTTCGACCTGGATCCTGTATCGTCGTGAACTCCGTTCCGCACTGCGGGAGCGGAGCGTGGTGGTGAACGGGATCCTCATGCCCATCTTTCTCTACCCGGTCCTCCTGTGGGCCATGTTCAGCGCCCTCTCCTTCGTGCAGGGGCTGAACGACGGGATGACGTCCCGGGTCGCCTTCACCTCGCCTCCGCCGTCCGTTCACGCGGCCATGGTGGATTCCATCCTGGCTCGGGAGGCCATGGAGCGGATCGGCGCCCCCGACGGTGGAGCCTTCCTTCCGTTGGAGCCGGCTCTCGCCGCGTTGCACGGTGGCGAACTGGACGCCGTCGTGACCTTCGACGCCCTCCCCGACTCGGGTTCCGCCCTCCCGGAGAACATGGGGGTCACGGTGCGGTTCGATCGTGCCGAGACACGGAGCGTCACCGCCCGTGACCGGATCGAGCGTGCGGTGGAGGGCTATCGGAGCGCCTGGATCGATCGCGAGGCCGATAGCCGGGGCATGGCCCAGACCCAGCGGAACCCCTTCGCCATCGAGTCCGAGGACGTGGCCAGCAGCGAGAACGTCGGGACCCTCCTCCTGGGCCAGATGCTCTCCCTGTTCATCGTGATCATGGTGGCGCTGGGGTGCTTCATGCCGTCGGTGGACACCACCGCCGGGGAGCGGGAGCGCTCGACCTGGGAGACCACGCTGACGGTGGCGGCCCCCCGCTCCAGCATCATCGCCGCCAAGTACCTCTCGGTGGCCACCCTGGGTGTGGTGGCAGGCATCCTCAACGTCCTGGCTCTCTTCCTCTCCATGGGGGCGGTGGTGAAGCCCCTCCTGGCGGACGCCGGAGACATCACCTTCACGCTGCCGCTCCTGTCCATCCCCGTCATGATCGCCGGCGCGACGGTGCTGGCCCTCTTCTTTGCGGCGGCCATGATGCTGCTGGCCTCGTTCGCCCGCACCTTCAAGGACGGACAGGCCATGATCCAGCCCGTCTACTGGCTCGTGTTCCTCCCGTTGCTCCTGGGGAACCAGACGGGCCGGTCCCTCACGCCGACGGTGGCTTCGATCCCGGTGGCGAACGTCTCCATGATGATCCGGGATGCCATCAACGGCATCTTTCTCTGGCCGCTGATCCTCCAGACCCTCCTGGTCACCCTGGCGACGGTGGCGGCGCTTCTTCTCGTGGCCCAATACGTGCTCCGCTTCGAGGACTTCCTCCTGGGCTCCTTCGACGGCAGCCTGTGGCGCTTCCTGCGATCGCGACTCTCCTCTTCGTCCTCGACGCCCTCATGACCCCACCCGTGACTCAATCCCCCGTCGATGCGCCCAGACCACAGACCGCCCCGGCGGTCGCCACACCCACGGTCCGGGTGCGGGACCTGCGGAAGGACTTCTACGACGAGGCCCGGGGCGAAGTCCATGCCGTGGACGGCCTGACCTTCACCTGCCAGCCGGGAGAGGTCTTCGGGCTGCTGGGTGCCAACGGGGCGGGGAAGACCACGACCCTCCGTATCCTCTCCACGGTGATCCGACCCACCAGCGGTGCCGCCAGCGTCATGGGTCACGAGGTCCTGGAGGAGCCGGAGGCGGTCCGGAAGAGCCTGGGTTTCTACTCTGCCTCCACCGCCCTGTATCCCCGGCTGACCGGGCGGGAGACCCTGGAGTTCTTCGCCCGGGTCAACCGCTATCCCGAGGACCTCGTGGAGGAGCGGGTCGAGGAGCTGGTGGATCGGTTCGGGATCCGGGAGTACCAGAACACCCGGGTGGAGAAGCTCTCCAGTGGGATGAAGCAGCGGGTCTCCATGGCCCGGACCGTGGCCCACGACCCGCCGGTGCTGATCTTCGACGAGCCCACCGTCGGTCTCGACGTCATGAGCGCCCTGGACATGGTCCGGGTGATCCGGGAGCTGCGGGACGAAGGCAAGACCATCCTCTTCTCCAGCCATATCATGAGCGAGGTGGAGAAGCTCTGCGACCGCATCGGGATCATCCACCGGGGCCGCCTCCTGGCCCTGGGCACGTTGGAGGAACTCCGGGAGGAGACGGACGAGCATTACCTGGAGGACGTCTTCCTCCACTTCGTCAACGACGCGGAAGGCGGGGGGACCGCCCTGGGCCCCGCCGGCGTCATCCAACCAGGCAGCTGAACGGTGCGGTTGCAGGGTCCCCTCTGGACCATCTTCCGCTACGAGATCGCCATGCTGCTGCGGGACACCCGCACGCTGCTCATCGCCGTGGTGGCGCCCCTGGTCCTCTTCCCCCTCTTCATCTTCGTCACCAATCGGGTGGACGAGCGTGAGGAGCAGCGGCTGGAAGAGGCGGTCTACAGCTACGCCGTGGTGGGCTCGGAGGCGGAGTGGGCCCGGATGCGGGTCGAGCGGGCGCTCCTGGGCGACACGGTCGAGGGCCGATCCCGGATCCGGTTCGCGGAGAGACGGGAGGAGGATCCCGACGCGGCGCTGCAGTCCGGCGACCTGGAGCTGGTGGTGGAGTCCTTCACCGGCGACGAATATCGGGCCCTGCTCGAGGCCGAACGCGATTCGGCGATGGCGGCGCTTGCGGACTCCGCCGCCGCCCGTCAGGAGGCGGCGCAGCTCCCGCCCGAGCCCGTGCCTCCGGTGCCGGCCCGGGCTCTCCGCCTGAGATACCGTGCCGACAGCGACTTCTCCCGCCGTGCCCGGGACCGCCTGGCGGATCGGCTCCGGGAAGACCGGGAGGCGGAGCGGGATTCCCTCTTCATGGCCCGGGGCTTTCCCGTGCCCGTGGAGGAGGTCATCCCCGTGGAGTTCGAGAACGTCGCCTCGCCGCAGAAGGAGGGAGGCGCGGTCCTGGGGTTGATCCTGACGCCCGCCCTCCTCCTCCTCATGCTCACCGGGGGCTCCATCGTCGCCGTGGACGCCATCAGCGGCGAAAAGGAGCGGGGCACCCTCGAGACGCTCCTCACCACCGCCGCCTCCCGGGGAGAGATCGTGTGGGCCAAGCTCCTGGCGGTGATCGTCGTGGGTCTCGCCGTTGCGGCCGTGAATGTGGCGAACCTGAGCGTCTACCTGGGCCTGGGCCTGCTGGATCTGCCGCCCAGCCTCGCCATCGACCTCGATCCGGGGCGGATCATCGTCCTCTTCCTCCTCTTCGTGCCGCTGGCGGTGGTGGTGGCCGCCGCCCTCCTGCTCCTGTCCGGTGTGTCCAAGAGCTACCGGGAATACCAGATCTACTTCTTCCCGGTGTTGCTCGTCTTCATCCTCCCGGCGGCGGCGCCGGTCCTTCCAGGGATGGAGTTGCGTTCCGCCATCGCCCTGGTGCCCATCGCCGGGTTGGCGGTGGCCGTGCGGGAAATGCTTCTGGGGCCCGTCGACCTCCTCTTCACCGCACTCGCCTTCCTCACCACCACCACGTCGGCCATCTGGCTCGCCCTCCTCACGGAGCGGACCCTGTCCAACGAGCGGCTCATCTCCCGCCAGGAGCTGGACGAGGCCGATCTCCTCGGCGGCGCGGCCCTCTTCCCCCGGCACGTCCTCCGCTGGTTCCTGGGCCTGTGGGTGGTCTTCTTCATCGTGAGCCTCTGGTTCGGCGACTCCCTGGGGGTCCGGGGCCAGATCCTGGTGAACCTGGTGGGGATCTTCCTGGGAGGCAGCCTCTTCCTGATCCACCGCTACGATCTTCCGGTCCGGGAGACGCTGTCGCTCCGCATGCCTCACCCGGCGGCGTGGCTCGCCGCGTTGGTGGGCGCCCCGTCGGCGCTGATCCTGGGCATGGGGCTGGCTGAGCTGGTGGACGCCTACCTGTTCCCCGTGCCCGAGGCCATGCTGGAGGCCTTCGCCGAGTCGCTGACGGAGCCGGAGATGGGGATGTGGCAGCTGCTCCTCTTCCTGAGCATCATGCCGGGCGTCCTGGAGGAGATCGCCTTCCGGGGCGTCCTCCTGAGCGGCGTTCGGAAGCGGATGGGGCCCTGGCGTACGGCGCTGGTGGTGGGAGCCGTGTTCGGCTTCTTCCACGTCTCCCTGTTCCGGATTCTCCCCACGGCGTGGCTCGGAGTGATCCTGGCAGGGGTGGTCCTGCTGTCCGGCTCCCTGCTGCCGGCGATCCTCTGGCATCTCCTCAACAATGCCCTGGCGATCGTGCCCGGGATGAAGGGCTGGGTGCCGGAGGACTTCGAGCCGTCCGGCTGGATCGTCGCCGCCTCCGCCGCGGGCCTCGCCTTCAGCTTCTGGCTCCTGTGGACGACCCGGCCCGACACGACGCCCTCGCCGACCCGGGGTCGAGCGAGGGCGTCGGCGGGCCCGGACCCCGTGAGGGAATCCGAACCCTTGGAACCGTCCCGCGCCTGACCCTGCCGCTTGTGGCCGCGACGCGGGGGTGGGGGTCAGCTGGTGATGGACAGCGTCCGGGACAGCGCCACGCCGCAGATGGTGCCCGAGGCGTTGAAGTCCGCGTTCTCGCCATCGCCGTCCAGGGAGAACTGGAAGTCGATCTCGCATCGTCCCGACCGGTCGCCGGCCGTCCAGTCCAGGGCCCCGACCATGGCGCCGGAGGCGCTGGCGAGTCCGGCGGCGTCCTGGGCGATGGAGAAGGCCGCCATCACGTCCGGTGCGCTGTCCAGGGTGAAGGCGAAGGCACCCGACTCTCCCTCACCGGCACAACTGTCGTAGACCTGCGTCTGGGCCACGTTGAGCTCGAAGGCCCCCGTCTCGTCATCGGTGAAGCCGGTGACGGTCTGCTGCATCTGGATGGAGCCTCCCAGGGGGCACTGGGCGCTCACGGTTACGTCCTCGTCGAAGTCCACCCGGGCCAGCGCCAGGGGAAGACGGGTGACCTGGGGGTCGGCGGCGGCCTGGGCCGCGGGGGTGACGCCCGTGGCGCCGACGGCCTGACCCATGAGGAATGCCGCGACCTGGGCCGCCTCGTCCTCGGTGAGGTCGTCCGTACCGGGCCCGGTGCTGTCTTCGCCGCAGGCTCCGAGGGTGAGGGTGGCGGCGACGGCGAGGATACCGACAGGGTTCCGACGCATGATTCTGCTCCTGATGGAATGGGACGTGACCGGAACATCCGTCCGGCGGGCGGCAGAGGTGTTCCGCCCGGCGAGGGCCGAGTGGCCCACCGGTGGAGAGCGTCCGCCGCCTCGATATGCCCGTGATCGTTGGCTTCCAGGGCGTACCTCCCGGGAAGCACACTGACCCTGGTTGCAACAAGCGGGCCCGGCGTCCGACGCCCCGACGGGCGTAGCGCCCGGCGCCCTGGACGCGGTGGGCGTGACGACCGGGCCGTGGATCTGGCGCCGCCGAGGACCATGCCGCGGCCACGGGGGTTCGAAACGATCCAGGCGATCCACCCGTAGGGGGTGCACAGCCTGTCATCGATGTCGAACCGGAGCCCATCATGCTCGAGATCATTGCCGCCGGGGCGCTGGGCGCCGCCGGTCACCTCAAGTCCAAGGACTTCGTGCGCCGCCGGCTCCGCTACACCAATTGGGTGGAACGGCCCGGGATCGGACTCTTCACCGGAGCGGCCACGGCCATCGTCGCCGGCGTCGCAGTGGCGGCGCTTCCCTTCAGCGGTGCCGGCGCCGGCGCCGCCGTGGGGATCGGCATGGGCCTCGGGGTGGGAACGGGGGTCAGCCGAGGAGCCCGGGACGCCCGGGAGGGCTGGCACCCCGACGACTGACCCGCCTCGAAGCGAGCCCTCCGTCGCCGGGGCCACCGGGCCTGGGCGCTCCCGGCCTCGGAGCGAACCCAAGGTCCCAGTAGACGGAGTGGTGTCTACAATGTAGACTGGACAGTACACAATGTAGACTGATCCACGCGTCCGAGGAGCGGGATGACCCCCAAGTCGTTTCTGGGTGAGTTCGAGCAGATGGTCCTCCTGGCGATTCTCCAGCAGGGGGATCAGGCGTTTGCCCTGGAGGTGCGTGAGGTCCTGGAGGATCGCGCGGGCCGGAGCGTGTCCCGGGGGGCCTTCTACACCACGCTGGACCGCCTCGAGCAGAAGGGCCTCGTGACCTGGTTGGAGGAGGAAGCCGGCCCCCGAAGGTCGGGCCCCTTGCGGCGTTTCCAGGTGACGCCCGAGGGCGTCGAGTCCCTGCGCACCTCCCGTCGTGCCCTGGAGACGCTCTGGGAGGGTCTCGACGTGCTGGCCGGGGAGCCGTGAGCCGCGGGCCCCCGTCCCTCACCCGTCGCCTCCTTCGGTCCCAGCTGCCCGGCGGGGTGCGGGGCAGCTCCATCGTGGCGGACCTGGACGAGGAGTACCGCCGGCGCCCGGCGGGGGTCGCCCGGGAGCTCTGGTACCGCCGGGAGGCGTGGCGGCTCGTGTTTCATAACCGGCTGTTGGCGCCGGGCCGGAGCGCGGGTGCGTCGTTCCGTCGAATGCGGAGGGGGATGATGAGCGGAGTAATGGGGGATCTCAGGCACGGGCTGCGACGGTTGGCGCGGGATCCGGCCCTGGCCGTCGTGGGGGTGAGCACCATGGGCCTGGGGATCGGCGCGACGGTGGCCATCTTCACGGTGGTGAATGCCGTCCTGTTGGAGCCGTTGCCCTACGACCGGCCCGAGGAACTCGTGGCCATCTTCGAGGCGGACCTGGATCGGGACGTGACCCGGAACGTGGCGAATGCGGGAAACGCCAGGGCCTGGGCCGAGGGGGCCGGCTCCATCGAAGCACTGGGAGGGGCCGTGATGCCGATGCCGATGGTCCTGGAGGGGATCGGTGAGCCTCGAGAGCTTCTGGCAAGCCATGTATCACCGAGCTACTTCCGGGTCCTGGGGATGGAACCCGCCCTGGGCCGCCTCATGAGCCCCGATGCAGGCGACACGGGCGGCAACGAGCTTCTCCTGAGCCAATCCTTCTGGCAGCAGGCCTTCGGGGGCGATCCAGGGGCCGTGGGAACCATTCTGAGCGTCAACGGGGAGCCCCACGAGGTGGTTGGGATCCTTCCCCGGGAATACGTGGCCTTCGGCAACGAAAGCGCCTTCTACCGGTCCACACCGCTGGTGGCCATGGGTGACCAGACGAATTCGGGCCGCTTTCTCTGGGTGGTGGCACGGATGACCCCCGGGGCCACCGTCGCCCGGCTCCAGCAGGAGCTGGACGGCGTCGCGCGAGGTCTCCAGGAAACGTATCCGGAGTTCAACGCCGGATGGACCGCCCGGGCGGTTCCGTTGCAGGAGGACGTGGTGGGGGATTCCGCCACCGGCTTGTGGCTCCTCCTGGGATCGGTGGGTCTTCTTCTGGCGGTGGCGTGCGGGAATGTGGCGAATCTCTTCCTGACCCGGGCCACGGAGCGGCGGCGGGAGATGGCGGTGCGGGCCTCGCTCGGGGCCACGACGGGAGACCTCGCCCGACAGCTCCTCGCGGAGAGTAGCCTTCTGGCGGGTCTGGGTGGCGCCGTCGGGATCGGGTTCGCCTATCTGGGCACCGCCCTGCTGGCGGACCGCATGCCGGCCGCCTTCGCCCTCCCCCGGGTGGAGGAGGCCGGGGTGGACGGGACCGTGCTCCTGTTCGCCCTGGGGCTGACGCTGGCCACGGGGCTCCTGTTCGGACTCGTGCCCGCCCTTCAGCTTCGCCGGAACCCTCCCGCTCGGACCCTCAACGCCGAGGGGCGGGGCCCCTCCAGAACCACCGGCCGGGTGCGAAACGCGCTGGTGGTGGCGGAGGTGGCCCTGAGCCTGATCCTCCTCGTGGGCGCGGGGCTCCTGGTCCGGAGCTTTACCGAACTGCTGCGGGTCGATACCGGGATCGAGGCCCGGGGGGTCCTCACGGCCCGCGTGAACCTTCAGGGCGCCGACTACCCGGACGCCGCGTCCCGCCAGCAGTTCTTCCGCCAACTGGTGCAGCGGGTGGCCGCCGAGCCGGGGGTCGTCTCGGCAGGAGCCAACACCGTGCTCCCCATGGACGGGTCCGGGGCCGCCACCTCCTTCTACGACGCCGGTGCACCCGTTCCCCCCCGGGAAGAGTGGCCGGTGGCGGACATCCGGAACGTCGAGGGGGACTACTTCACGACCATGGGCATCGAGGTGCTGGAGGGGAGGGGGTTGGAGCCCGCGGATCGGGCCGGTGGACGACAGGTGGTCGTGGTCAACCGGGCCCTGGCGGAGGCCCTCTGGCCCGGTGGGCCGGCGGTGGGGCGCCGCTTGGCCATCCACTGGGGCCCTCTGGACGAGCCCTGGGAAGTGGTGGGCGTCGTAGAGGACGTGCGGATGACCGATCCCTCCACCCCGCCCCGGCCCGCCATCTACCACCCCTTCGCCCAGGCCGCCTATCGTCCCTACATGCACCTGGTCGTTCGGACCGAGGGAGAGCCTGCGGCATTCGCACCGCGTCTCCGGGGGGTGACGGCGGAGCTGGATCCCACGGTCGCCTTGTCCCAACCGGTCCTGATGTCGGACCTCGTGGACGATGCGGTGGCCAGACCCCGGATGACCAGCTTCCTCATGGGTCTCTTCGCCGTGGTGGCGGCCGTTCTGGCGGCGGTGGGCCTCTACGGGGTCCTGTCCTACACCGTGGCCCGGCGCGTGCGGGAGATCGGACTGCGGATGGCGGTGGGGGCCGACGGCGGCCAGGTGCTTCGCCTGGTGGTGGGGCAGGGGATGGGGATGGTGTTCCTGGGGCTCGCCCTGGGTGTCGTGGGCGCCTTCTTCGCCGTTCGCCTCGTGTCGAGCCTCCTCTTTGGCGTCACGGCACAGGACCCGTGGGCCTTCGCTCTCGCCGTGGGGATCCTGGCCGTCACGTCCTTGGCTGCGGCCCTGATCCCGGCCTGGCGCGCCACCCGGATCCACCCGGCCACGGCGCTCCGGGGCTGAGGCGGCGGCTCCGACGCGCCACGGCGTCCCGGGAGCCCGACACCAGACGCGATACATCCCCGGAAGGTCTCCGGGTGCGCTCGGGCCGGAGATGGGACCGGAGGCGGCATGCCTCCAGCCTATCCGGGACCCGAGGAGCTCCCGGGGCGCGTCACCAGGGCCCGGGCCCGGGTGAGGGCGGCGTCCACGAAGGCCCGAGCACGGCGTTCCTGTTCCTCGGCGGAGCCCAGGACGAGTTCCTCGGCGGGCAGCACCGCGCCCACCCAACCCGTCTCCTGCCAGCATCCGGCGGGGAGCTGTTGATCCGGAGCGGTCTCGGGCCGCGGCCACGGCGACACGTAGAGGTAGGGTTCCGGGCGGCCCTCGTCGCCGGGAGACAGCCCCACGCCCACCGTACGGGGTTCACCGTCGTCCCCGTCTCCGAAGTCCAGGAGCGTCGCGGTGTCGAAGTGGTGGGGCCAGGTGCGGACGGGGGAGGCCACCTCGCTGCATTCACCCCGGACCCGCCCCAGGAGGCGCCATACGTCGTCGAACCAGCGGACCCACTCCTCCAGATCCATCGGGCTGGCGTCGAAGAGGGCGTGGTTCGCCACCCTGTGCTCCGGGATCTCGAACTCGGGCCGGTCCAACCGCACCTCGTTCCGGCCCAGAAGCAGCGCCAGCTCCCGCTCCGCCCAGTCCCAGGCCTCGTGGAGCGTGTGCCCCGGCAGCACGTACCGGTGGACATCCCCCACGGCCCGGATCTGGATCTCCAGCGGTAGTGGTCGTACCACCATGAAGACGTTGCCGGCGAGGTTGGCGCTCCGGGTCCGGAAGCCCCCGAGCCCGGGGCTCCAGACGAGGGACCGGTGGCTGTCGTCGTTCTCGGGCTCGACGAAGGTGCCACCGAAGGCCGCGGCGATCTGCACCAGGTGATGGAGCTGGAGCCGGGCGTCCGCCAGGCGTTCCGGTGACCGACGGCCCAGCGTCACCCAACCCCGGGGGACCGACCGGGGCGTGTCTGGAGAGGCGGGGACCGGGCGGGGCGGTGCCGCGGCCGACGGCTCTGCGTCGACCCCGTCGCGTGCGTCCTCCGGGCCTGTGGAGGGATCCTGGTCGGGTCGGTCGGGGCGGGAGGTCGGCCACATCCCGCTTCCAGGCGGTCAGATCCCGTGGAGAGAAGCCGGCCAGGGCGTCGTGACCACACGCCCGGGCCAGGACCTGCATGAGGGCCACCGTGGCCTCGAACCAATTGGTGAGTCGCCGGGCCGAGGCCGCCACGACGAGACGGGCCCGGAGGTGGTCCTGCTGCGTGGCGATCCCCACGGGGCAGTTGTCCGTGTGGCACGCACGCATTCCCAGGCAGCCGATCGCCTGGATGGCGCTGTTGGCCACCGCCACGGCGTCGGCACCCAGAGCGAGGGCCTTCACGAAGTCCGTCTCGGTGCGGAGGCCACCGGTGATGACGAGACTCACACCGTCGGCGCCCCTGGCGTCCAGGTGGCGGCGAGCCCGGGCCAGGGCCGCAAGGGTGGGCACGGAGATATGGTCCCGGAAGATCAGGGGTGCGGCGCCGGTCCCTCCCCCCCGCCCGTCCAGGATCAGGTAGTCCACCCCCACCGCCAGGGCGAAGTCCAGATCCTCTTCGATGTGCTGCGCCGACATCTTGATGCCGACGGGGATCCCGCCGGACGCCTCCCGCACCTGGTCCGCCATGGCCCGGAAGTCCGCGGGAGTGATCAGCTCCTCGAATCGGGAGGGGCTCACCGCGTCCTGGCCCGGCTCCAGGCCCCGTACCTCGGCGATCCGTTCCGTCACCTTGTGGCCCGGGAGGTGGCCTCCGGTGCCCGTCTTTGCGCCCTGCCCCGCCTTGAAGTGGAAGGCCTGCACCGAGCGCACGTGTTCCAGGTCCCAGCCGAAGCGGCCCGTGGCGAACTCGTACAGGTACCGGCTGTTGGCGTCACGCTCCTCCGGGAGCATGCCACCCTCTCCGGAGCAGATCCCGGTGCCGGCGTCGTCGGCCCCCCGGGCCAGCGCGACCTTGGCCTCCGGCGACAGGGCGCCGTAGCTCATGTCCGACACGAAGAGGGGGATGTCCAGCCGGAGCGGCTTCTCGGCCCTGGGCCCCAGGACCGTTCCGGTGCCCACGGGCGCGTCGTCGGCCAGGGGACGGGTGGCCAGCTGGGCCGTCACGATCTGGATGTCGTCCCAGTTGGGGAGGTCCCCCCGTGGGACCCCCATCGCCTGGACCCTGCCGTGGTGTCCGAGGACGGAGAGGCCCTCCCGGGCCAGCCGCTGGATGTAGGCGTTGGAGGTCTCCTCCGGGGCGCCGTGGGGATCCTGGTAGAGGCCCAGATACGCCTCCCGGTCGTAGGGCTGGGGGTGCTCCTCCGCCCAGCTCCGGACCTGCCCGGCGTCCACCAGCACCTCGTCGGCGCGGCGGTCGATCCGGGAGGCGAACTTGAAGAGCGCCTCGCTGTTGTCGTACTCGCTGACCCCCGTGTCGAGTCGGTAGTCCCAGTGGTGGAGCCCGCAGATCAGATTCCGGCCTTCCACGTAGCCGTCCGCCAGCAGCGCGCCACGGTGGAGGCAGCGTCCGTACAGCACCGAGACCTGGGAGCCGTCGCGGACCACCACCAGGTCCACCCCGGCCACCAGCGCGTAGCGGGGCTCCCGGTCCGGGAGCTCGGACCAGGTGGCCACCTTCTTCCATGCGGTCATGCGCGTCTCCCGGAGTGTGGGCGAGGTGTGGAGATCCCGAGGGTCTCGTTGACGCCGAACGTCCCCATCATATCAGCTTCGGATCGGTGTGGACCTCCACGAGGGAGGGTCCCCCGTGGCGGAAGGCACGGCTCAGCGCCTCCTCCAGCTCTCCGGGGTCCCGGACCTCGACACCCAGGGCCCCGCAGATCTCGGCGTAGCGGGCGAAGGACGGGTTGTGGAGGCCGGTCTGCCATACGTCCCAGTTCCCGCTCCGCTGCTCCTTGGAGATCTTCCCCAACTCCTGGTCATTCAGGACTACGTGGGTGATGTCCATCCCGTATCTCATCGCCGTGTTGAATTCCCCCATGTACTGGGCGAAGCCGCCGTCTCCGGAGACGGAGATCACCTTCCGTCCATGGAACCGGGGGTCGTCTTCCCGGGTCGCGGCCCAGGCGCCCACCGCTGCCGGCAGGGCGAAGCCGATGGAGCCCAGATAGCCCGACATGAGGATGCTCTGACCCGTGGCCTCGAAGTAGCGCCCGAAGGAGTAGGCGTTGTTTCCCACGTCCACGCAGAGGATGGCGTCTTCGGGCACGGTCCGGTTCAGGGCATCGAAGAGGGCCGCGGCGGCGATCCCCCTTCCCCGGTCGTCTCCCACCCGGCGGGCCTTCTCCTCCCGCCAGATCCGCCACCGCTCCGCCACCTCCTCCCTGTGGTCCCGGGAGCGGTGTCCCTCGCGACGGATCTCGTCCCGGAGCTTGCCGACCGTCACGCCGATCTCGCCCCAGACCGGGACGTCGACGGCGTGGAACCGGCCCAGCGCCGTGAGCTCGTAGTCCACCTGGATGGTGGGCTTCTTCGGGGTGATGCCGGTGTGGTTCGAGAAGCTCGCTCCCAACACCACCAGAAGATCGGCTTCGTTCATGAACCACGAGGCGATGGGGGTTCCGCTGCGGCCCAGGACGCCCCCTGCGAGAGGGTGCCGGTCCGAGATGAGACCCTTGCCCTTGAAGGTGGTGATGACGGGACAGCGGAGTTCCTCGGCCAGGGCCAGGACCCCGGGCATCTCGTAGCGCGCGCCATGGCCCACGATGATCACGGGCCGCTCCGCCTCCCGGAGCCGTGCTGCCGCCCGGGCCAGGGAGCCGGTGGACGGCGCGATGGCCCGGTCCCCGACGCGCCCGTCGGGCCGTCCCGCCCGAGCGTCTGGCGGCGCCTCGATCTGCTGGACCTCGTCGGGGAGGATCAGGTGGGAGACCCCCCGGTTCAGCAGGGCGCTCTTGCAGGCGAGGTTCATGAGCTCCGCGAAGGGGCTCGAGTGGAGGACCGGCTGGGCCCATTGGGCCACCTTGCCGTACGCAGCCTGGAGATCCACCTCCTGGAAGTTCCCGCGGCCCAGCACCTGGGTCGCCACCTGTCCCGTGAGGGCCAGCACGGGAGAGCGATCCACGTTGGCGTCCCAGAGCCCGGTGAGCATGTTGGTCGCCCCGGGTCCGGCGATGCTCATACAGGCCGCCGGTCGCCCCGTGAGCTTCCCGTAAGCGGAGCAGGCGAAGGAGGCGGCGCCCTCGTGCCGGATGCCGATGTAGGTCAGCTCCCCCTCCTCCTCCAGCCTGCGGAAGGCGTCCGCCAGCCCCAGGTTCGAGTGACCCACCATCCCGAAGACCCATCGGACGCCCCAGTTCACCATGGTCCGGGCCATGAGGTCCGACACGGTGGGGACGTGGGGCGGTTCCTCCGGGATGGCGACGTAGACCCCGTCGTCCCGCACCTCCACCGGGAAGGTCTCGACGCCGTCGTCGAAGTCCCCGGGGGGAAGTCCCGTGAGAGGATCGTAGTCCCAACCGTGCCAGGGGCAGCGCAGGAGCCCCTTCTCGATGGATCCCTCGCCCAGGGGCCCGCCCTGATGGGGACAGTGGTTGTCCAGCGCCCCGTACTTGCCCTGGACATGCGTCAGACAGAGGGTCCGGTGAGCACAGGTCACCGACGTGACCCGGCCCTCCGGAAGCTCGTCCGGCTCCAGTACCTTCATCCAGCGTCGCTCTGGGGTGCCTTCATCCGCCATGGGAACTCCTCGTCGAAGGGCCGGGAGGCGCGAAGGCGAAGGCCGCTCCTCCAATCGGAGGGAAGGTAGGGGTGCCGCCGCTGGTTGTTCCCCCGTCGGCTCTCGGCGGAGTCGGGCCGACTTGTGCGACCCGATGCGCCGACCCACTCTCGGAATCGGGAACCCCTCCCGCCCCGTCGGGAAGAAGGAGGGGGCCCTGGGACATTCCCGACGGGCCGAACGACGGGAATCCGCCACGCCGAGAGGACCCATGCCCATCCAGGACGAGCTCCACATCCCCAACGACGCCACCTACGCCCCCATCTCCCTGACGGATCTGATGGCTGCGGCGCCCCTGGCGTCCCGACTGGTGCTGGGTGCGACGCTTCCCGGGCGGGTGGTGCAGATGGCGGCGCTGGGATTCTATGCCCGGAGCGTGGCCAAGGACTGGTCGGCCCGGCAGGGGATGCGCCGCATCGATTTCAAGGTGGAGTTCGGGGCCGACGTGGATCTTCTCCAGGAGCAGCCCAGGACCTCTCGGGAGATGGAGGTCAGCCGCCTGGCGGATCTTCTGAACCGGGACTTCACGGAGGAGCGACTCCCCCGGCGAAAGGTGGCGGCCCGCGTGAATCGTGTGCTGGCGGACTTCATCGCGTCCATCACGGGCCAGCGTGTGGAGACCAGCGACGAGATCCGAAACATCTCGCTGGCCAGCCTGGTCTTTCCCTTCGCCCAGGGGACCTGCGACGTGCTCAGCGGTGACGTGGCGATCTTTCGGGACACGGGCATCTTCGAGGCCCACATCATCACGCACGAGTTCGTTCACCGGAAAGGATACCTCAAGGAGCTGCACGCCCAGGCGCTGGCGTACATGGCTCTGCGGAACTCCGGGGATCCGATGCTGATCCAGTCGGCCCGGGCGGAGCGGCTCCATCGGCAGCTCCGGGTGTTGCACCCGGACGATCCCCAGGGCTTCGAGGCAGCACTGGACGAGGCGGGGCTCCGGGAAGAGCTGCGGGAGACCTTCATGAGACTGCGCCCGCCCCCCAGCGTGTATCAGTCCGTGGTGGGCGAGGCCATGAAGAAGCTCTACGACGCCCGCATGAAGCTCACTGGCCAGAACGGCCTCTCGGACTACGACCGGGGCTTCACCAACTTCCTCCACACCTTCCGATTCGCGCCTCGGGCCCGGCAGCCACGCGAGCTGGCGGAGGTCTGATCGCCGGCGGCCGGCCACCGCCTCCTCGGGCCTCAGAACAGCTCGAGCTGCCCCTCCGGCGCCGGGCGTCGGAAGTGGGCGGACGACAGCGTCGGGATGCCCCCGTCCAGGCCATGCTTCCGTGCGGCGCTGCGGTAGAGGCCCTTGATCTGCTCGGCGTAGGCGCCGGTTCCTTTCCCCCGGACACCGAAGCGGGCGTCGTAGAGCCGCCCGCCGTACGCCTCTCGTAGCCGGTTCAGGATCCGTTCCCTCCGATCGGGCCGGTACCGCGACAGCCAGTCCGCGAAGACCGTCTTCACGCCGTGTGGGAGTCGGAGGAGGATGTATCCGGACCAGCGGGCTCCCGCCTCCGCCGCCGCCTCCAGGATGGCCGGGATCTCCTGGTCCGTGAGCCCCGGGATCACGGGGGCCAGGTTCACGCCCACCGGCACACCGGCCTCGGAGAGGGTGCGGATGGTGTCGAGACGCTGGAGCGGTGTGGAGGTCCTGGGCTCCATGACCTTCTGGAGCGAACGCTGGAGGGTGGTGACCGAAACCGTCACCGCCACAGCGTCGTGGGCCGCCAGCTCCCCGAGGAGCTCCAGATCCCGCAGGACCCCGCGGTTCTTGGTGATGATGGCTACGGGATTCCGGGCCTCCGCCAGGACCTCCAGGCATCCCCGGGTCACCCTGAGGCGGCGCTCCGCCGGCTGATAGGGGTCGGTCCCGCCGGAGAGCATGATGGTCCGGGGGGACCAGGAGGACCGGCGCAGCGAGGCTCGAAGGAGGGCCGGGGCGTCCTCCTTGACCACGATGCGGGTCTCGAAGTCGAGGCCCGCCGAGAATCCCAGGTATTCGTGGTCGGCCCGGGCGTAACAGTACACGCAACCGTGCTCACACCCCCGGTAGGGGTTGAGCCCCACCGAAAGTCCCACGTCGGGGCTGTCGTTGGTCACCAGGACGCTGCGGGATCGATCCCGGTAGAAGCGCGTGCGGGGAGAGGGGTCCTGGAGGGTCGTCCACGGTTCCCGGTCCACCGCCAGCCGTTCGAAGCGGTTGCCGGGGTTCAGGGGCGTCCCCCGCCCCGGAAGGTCCGGGGTCCGGGAGACGACGGGGAGGTCGGAAGAAGCCATGACACCGAGGGAAGACGAATGTTCGGTGTATGTTCGGGGTCGGGGCGATCCCTGTCCACCCCCGGCGGGGTGGGCCCGGGAGATCAGCCCAACCCCGATGCCAGCGCCGCCACCAGGGCCACGGCACCCAGGAGCATGAGGGCGAGCCAGAGTTTGAAGGCCAGGGAGAACCACTCCTCGAAACGGACGCCCGCGGACGCCAGCACCGCCATGAGCGCCCCGTTGGTGGGCGTGATCATGTCCATGAGCCCGGCGCCGTACTGGAAGGCCAGCACCGTCACCTGACGGCTCATCCCCAGCAGATCGGAGAGGGGCGCCAGGATCGGCATGGTGAGGACCGCCTGGCCGCTCACGCTGGAGACGGGGATGTGGACCAGCGCCTGCGCCCCCATCATTCCCACCGCCGAGACCATCACCGGCAGTCCCTCCAGCGGCATGAAGAGGCCCTGCACCAGGGTGTCCACCACCTGTCCGTCCTGGAGCACCAGCACGATGGCCCGGGCCAGGCCGATGAGGACACCGGCAAAGGTCATGTCCCGACAGCCCCGGACGAAGGCTTCGGCGGTGGCCGTGAGCCCCAGACCCCCCATGAGGCCGGTGGCGATGGCGACGCCGAAGAAGAGGCCCGACATCTGGTTGAAATCCCAGCCCTGGTCCAGGATTCCCCAGAGCAGGGTTGCGAAGGCCCCCACCACCGTGGCCAGGATGGCCACGTCCCGGCCGTGGACGCCGCCGCCGGTCTCCGCCGCTACCGGCTCCACCCGGCCCTGGTGTCGAGCCGCCCACCAGAGGACGAACCCGATCCAGAGGACCAGCGCCAAGAGGAGGAAGGCCGTCCGAAAGAGGGCGCCGGACCCCAGGTCCACCTCCGCCACCCGCTGGGCGATCTGGACCTGGAAGGGGTTGATGGGGCTGAAGGCGGACCCCAGCGCCGCCGGACCGGCGCTCATGAGGACCGCCAGGACCGGTGGGTGCCCCAGCCGGGCACAGAGAAGGAGGAGGACCGGCACCAGGGCCACGATCTCCTCCGCCATGTTGTAGAGGACCCCTCCCGTGGCGAAGGCCAGACACACCAGAGGGATCAGCACCACGTCCCGTCCTCCCACCGACCGGACGAGCCACTCGACGCCTCGACCGAGGGCCCCGGTGGCGTCCACCACGGTCAGGGCGCCACCGATGAGGAAGATGAGCGCGATGACGTCGCCGGCGTCCACGATTCCACGGGGAATCGCCACCAGCGCCTCGAAGGGTCCCACCGGCTCCGACTCCACCGGAGCGTAGGAGCCGGCCACGGCCACCATGCGCCCCGTATCCGGATCCAGCACCCGCTGGAACGCTCCCCCGGGCAGGAGCCAGGTGGCGGCGGCTGCGGCGAACACGCAGCCCGCCAGGAGGATCAGGGGATGGGGAAGCCAGCGCCGGGTCGACTCCTGGGGGATGACGTCGTCGGGAGGGGCGGACATCGTGGGGTCTCCATGCCAAGAGACCCCGGCCGGCGCGAGCCGACCGGGGTCCCGGGGGGGTCAGGACGACGAGGGTGTCGTCAGGTGACCTCCACGTCGTAGCAGACGCGCCAGTTCGGGAGGTTCTCCGGGTCCTGGGCTCCCTCGTCGCCCGGCTGGAAGCGCCCGGCCCAGGTGACGGCGTCGCCCGCCAGGGTGCGGGAGTACTTCTCAAGGGAGTCGTTGGCGGAGAGCTGGTCGATCTCCTCGCCCTCGAACTCGATGGTCAAGGTGTCGCCCGCCGGGCCTTCGAACACGATGAGGTCGATCTTGTCGATCTTGTTGAAGCGCGGATGGTCGGACACCTCCCAGTGGCCCTTCTCCGGCAACCGGTACTCCTCGGTCTGGTGGCCCGACGAGATCCGGGTTCGGAAGAAGAATTCTCCGTAGTCCTTGAAGACGGGCTCGAGCTTGTCCAGCACCTGGATCCACCGGAGGATCACTCGGACGGTATGTCCCGCGTTGGCGCTCATTCGCACTCCGATACGGTTTGTCGTGGAAAGGAAGGCGTGATAAATAGTCCCCGGCCCCGGGTGCTGCAAGGCCGCGCACCGTGGCTTCCGCCCCGTTTCCGTCCCACAGGAGGCTGCATGATCCGTCCCCGTCCATCGGCGCTGTTGCTCATTTCTTCGGTCGTGGTGGGAGGTCTCGCGGGACCCGGCACGGCCGCGCAGGCGGCCGCTCAGGAGGGTGAGTCCCCCACCTGGGTTCTCGATGCCCTGGACTGGCGCATGGTGGGGCCCTACCGGGGAGGGCGGTCCACGGCGGTGACGGGCGTGCCGGGACTCCCGCACACCTACTACATGGGGGGCACGGGGGGTGGAGTGTGGCGCACCGAGGACGCCGGGACGACGTGGCAACCCCTCACCGACGGACAGCTCCCGGTGGCGGCCATCGGGGCCATCGCCGTGGCGGAGGCGGACCCCAACGTGCTCTACGTCGGCACCGGTTCAGCGTGCATCCGGGGGAACGTCTCCACCGGGCGAGGCCTGTATCGCTCGCTGGACGCCGGGGACAGCTGGGAGTTCATCGGCCTGGAGGAGGCGGGTCAGATCGGAGATATCCAGGTGCATCCTCGGGATCCCGAGCTGGTCTACGTGGCGGCGCTGGGGCATGCCTTCGGCAAGAACGAGGAGCGTGGGGTCTTCCGCTCGCGTGACGGCGGCGAGACGTGGGAGAACGTCCTCTTCCTGAACGACTCCACCGGGGCCGTGGACCTGGCGTTGAACCCCCGGAATCCCCGGATCCTCTACGCCGGCATGTGGCGCGCCGAGCGGAAGCCCTGGGCCGTGATCTCCGGGGGCCCCGAGGGGGGCCTCTACAAGTCCAGCGACGGCGGCGACAGCTGGGAAAAGCTGTCAGGAGGCCTTCCGGAGGGGGTCGTCGGGAAGGTGGGGATCACCGTGAGCCCTGCGAACCCGGACCGGGTCTGGGCGATCGTGGAGGCCGAGCCCGAGGGGGGCGTCTACCGCTCCGACGATGCGGGGCAGACCTGGTCTCGCGTGAACCGGGAGAACCGTCTGCGCCAGCGCGCCTGGTACTACACGCACATCGAAGCGGATCCCGTCGACGAGCACACGGTGTGGGTGCTGAATACGGGGCTGTACCGCTCCGTGGACGGAGGGTCGACCTACGAGTCGTTCGCCGTGCCCCACGGCGATGTCCACGACCTGTGGCTCAACCCGGAGGACCCGGAGCTGATGGTGGTGGCCAACGACGGAGGCGCCCAGGTGAGCCTGAACGGCGCCGAGAGCTGGACCACCTACTACAACCAGCCCACCGCCGAGCTCTACGATGTCGTCGTGGACAACGAATTCCCGTACCGGCTGTGGGGGTCGCAACAGGACAACGACGGGATCTCGGTCCCCGTCTTCCCCTCCCCCCACGACCTGCATCCCAAAGCGGCGTGGGAGTATGCCTCCTCCTGCGAGACGGGACCGGTGGCCTTCCATCCGGACCATCCCGAGGTCGTCTGGGGTGGATGCTACGGTGGGGCCATCAACCGCTTCGACCGAGAGGCGGATCAGCGACGGAACGTGATCGTCTACCCCCAACTCCAGCTCGGCCAGGCCGCCAAGGATCTCCGGGAGCGCTTCCAGTGGGTGGCCCCCATCGTGGTGTCGCCCCACGATCCGGACGTGGTCTACCACGCCTCCCAGCGGGTCCATCGGACCACCGACGGCGGCATGAGCTGGGAGACCATCTCCCCGGACCTGACCACCGACACGCCGGAGCATCAGGAACGGTCCGGCGGTCCCATCAACACCGACATCACCGGGGTGGAGATCTACAACACCGTCTTCTCTCTGGCCGTTTCCCCCCACTCGCCGGACGTGATCTGGGCCGGGAGCGACGACGGCCGCATCCACGTGACCCGGAACGGGGGAGGGAGCTGGGACGACGTGACCCCTGCGGGCATGCCGGAGTTCGGCACGGTGGACGAGATCGACGTGTCGGCTCACCGGGAGGGTCGGGTCACGGGGGCGGTGCAGCGCGACCGATTCTACGACTTCGCCCCCTACGTCTTCCAGA
>JARRPL010000033.1:0-16244 GCA_037382905.1 Gemmatimonadota bacterium
CCTGTCGAGTCTCGACGCAGACGAATCGAGACGAATCGATGAGCCGAGTCAGGCTTCTACATCGCGATACCCGGTCTGCTCGACCCGCGTACGGGCGTGCGACCGGACAGGAACGTGCAGGATGGGAGGGGACCGTGCCGTAGGATCGGCCCGCCCCCCGGGATCTTCCCGACGCCCCACCTGCGCAACAGGCAGGTGGGGCGTTTTTCGTTTCTGGGCCCTGCACGAGCTGTTTGACAATCGATGCATGCGCACCGGCGAATCCGAGCCTGCCGGCGGCGTGACGTGCGGGACGGAACACGCGACTCCCCAACGCACGGATCGCCGTCGGCAGCGCTCCGGGTGTGTCCAGGAGGCAGGGGGCTGTAGCTCAGCGGTAGAGCAGTGCTCCCTCTCCAAGCCTTCGCCCGCTTTCCGCGGGCCGCCGGCAGAGGGTTATCGATCCGACATCCACAGGTCGCGGGTTCGAATCCCGCCAGCTCCACTGCCTCCAGACACGCGCCGGACTTCACGTTCGACTCCCCTTCCCGCTACGGCGGGTCAGGTGTCGAGCGGCATCAACGGGTTCTTGTGATGAGATGCAGGGTGGAGGAACGGGTACCTCGCCGGGTTCATGACCCGGAGCCGCGGGTTCGAGTCCCGCCCCTGCGATGTGATCCCGGCGGGGCACCCCGGACTGGAGGGTGCCCCGTCCGCGCCGAGAGTGGCGCACCCATGCTCCCGTGGCGGAACTGGCATACGCGGCCGGCTCAGACCCGGCTCCCCCCGGGGATGCAGGTTCGACTCCTGCCGGGAGTATTCGAAGGTGAAACGCACGATGGTGACCGTGGTGTCAGCGGACAGCACGCGGGGCCGTGGCCCCCGAAGGACGGGTTCGAGTCCCGTCGGTCACCCTTCTCTCGTTGGCGGCGATCTGCACGGGTCGCCGGGGGGCCGCACACGCGAAATGCGGCCGTAAATCGGTTACCGCACCAGACCTCCGACCCCGACCATTCATCCGTGCAGTCGCCCCTCTCGGGAGCGGCGTCGTGCTCGGAGGTCGTAGAGCATCCGTCGCTCCTCTCGTACAGGTGGCCGAGCGGCCGATGGCAGCGGGCTGTTAACCCGCCGGCGAGAGCCCACCGCAGGTTCGAATCCTGCCCTGTACGCTGGTGTGGTGTGCAGTGGGAGCCGCGCCGCAGGTCCTGTAGGGGAGTCCGGCCGTCCCCGCCGCGCTGTCGACGCGGAGATCGCGGGTTCGAATCCCGCTGGGACCGTCTTCCTGCCCCCTGGTTCAACGGGAGAACGCCGGGCTCTGAACCCGGAGGTGTTGGTTCGATTCCAACGGGGGTGATCCGAGAGGTGAGCGTCGGAGCGTTGGCTGTGTCAGCCGGTCTCCAAAACCGGCTTGCGGGGGTTCGAATCCCTCCCGGCGTGTTTTCGAAGGCGTGTGACCATCCCCCGCCCGGAGGGGCCGCGGTCTACGAAGCCGCAGGTCGGTGGTTCGACTCCATCCGGGGGAACTCATGGGGGCGTGGTCCAACGGGACGACGCCGGTCTTGCACACCGGAAATGTGGGTTCGACTCCCACCGTCTCCACTTCTGTCGAGGTAGCTCAGAGGGTAGAGCTCGCGGGTGAAGTCCGCGGAGTCGCTGGCATGGCCCAGTTGGCCAGCGCTACCTGGCCAGGGGAGAGGCGGCGGGCCTGACTCCCCCTGCGTGTTGACACGAAACATCGCGGAGTGGGACGGATGACAGCTCGACGGACTCATGATCCGGAGCTCGCAGGTTCGATCCCTGCCCCGCTATTTCAGACGGAACGGCCCGCTCGTGGGCCGATTCCTCGCAGTCCGACCCCGTCTGGGGGGTCGTAAATCGGATCGCGCCGGGTGACCGGCGTCAAAGGGGTGTGCCTCCTGCGGCCCCCCGCCCTGCCCCTGCAGGGTCCATCCAGAAGAGTCTGCCCGACACGGTGACGTGGCTTCGGTCGAAGGGCCGGAGCGTACCGTGGAAGATGGGCGCGTGGATGACGACCGGAACTTGCGGGCCCGGGCTTCGGCTCGGGGAACCCGTGTTCCGGCAGCGTAGCGGGTGGTGCCGACCTCCACGCCACACCAGCCATCGACACGAGATCGGGAACAGATCGCCCCGCACAGTCCGAGGCCCGAAGCAGCCAAGGGCGGCGAGGCAGGTCCAACGAGCTTGGGCGTCCGCTATTCCCAGGGCGCCGAGATCGTGAAGACCGGGCAAGTATCCGCTCGGAGAACGCCAGGAGGCGCGTGGTATAGCCGGAGCCAACGCTTCGGCCGCCACCGGTCGTGCGCGCCTCAGCAGGTTGCCCTTCGACATGTAGCTCAGCGGTAGAGCACATTCCTGAGGAGGATGAAGTCCCGGGTTCGATCCCCGGTATGTCACGCAAATGGAAAGACGCGACCGGCGTCGAGTCAGAAATGGCCTAAGTCCGCGGTCCTTCGGGGCAACGCGGAGTGCGGGAGCCTCCCAAGGGCTCACGTGCTCGGGTTCGAGCCACACGGTGCGTCTAGCGGCGCTTCACGGTCCGGCAGGATCGACGGCCGGCAACGACCCGATCGAGCTCGATGCGACAGGAGCGACGCCACTCCTTCACCAAAGGCGGTCATACCCTCGGACGCGGGTGCGGCTTCGGTCGGCCCGTGTGGACACGCCGGTAACGCAGGGTCGGAAGCCCTGCGGTACGCCGCGCAAAGGCGAGGGTGGCGACGGGTGTAGTCTCAGCCCGATCGCACCACTCGGAGCGTTAGACCCGTAGGGCTCGGGGGCGGGCTGTAAACCCGTCGGCACTGCGTCCCGGCCTGGTTCGACTCCAGGGCGCTCCACTGTGAAAGGACACATGCGTCGGAGCGTGGGTTGTGTCGGCCGGATTCCAAATTCGGCCCACGTGGCTTCGAATCCCACCTCCGGAGCTTGGAGCGTCAGGAGAACCGGTAACCCCACTCGCTTGGAACGCGAGAGCCTTCACGGACCTCCGGGCTCGAGTCTCACCCGTTCCGCTGAACGCGGGAAGGGAGGGGTCGCATAGCTGGTAGTGCACCGCCCTGCTACGGCGGCGGGCCGACAGGCCTGTCCGGGTTCGAATCCCGGTCCCTCCGCTGAATGAATGGAGCGACGGACATCTGGCGCGTCGAGCGGTCTCGAAAACCGTCACCTCTCGCGAGGCTGTGGGTTCGACTCCCACTCGCTCCGTCACCCTTTCGTCGAGGTAGCTCAGACGGTAGAGCTCGCGGGTGAAGTCCGCGGAGTCGCTGGTTCGAATCCAGCCCTCGACACTCTTGGCCGCGGCCCCTGGGCCACGGCGATCCCATACGTCCGTAGCTCGGCCGGTAGAGCAGCCGCCTGATACGCGGAAGGTCGTTGGTTCGAATCCAACCGGGCGTACTTCCCGCCTCTGGCGGACCTCGCGGGTGTGGTGTTCAACGGACAGCACGACGGCCTTCCAAGCCGGAGGTAGGGGTTCGACTCCCCTCGCCCGTTCTTCGATTCCCACGGGGGAATCACTTCTGGGAGTGGCGCAGTTGGCAGCGCACCGGCCTCGGACGCCGGGGGTCGCTGGTTCGAGTCCAGCCTCCCAGACTCTCCGCCGCCTCCGGGTGGCGGCCCTGCCCCAGGGATGGATCTCCGCCGGGCCTCCGAAGCCTGGACGGCCGGTTCGACTCCGGCTGGGGCGACTGGCTCATGACCGTAACGGCAACGGACCGGGCTCTTACCCCGGGCATCCCGGTTCGAATCCGGGTGGGCCGACTCCGAACCACACTGTGCGCATGCATCGCGGCTCGTGCCGCCCCGCGGGGCCGACGAGTCGATACACCACACCAGGACGGCGGGTCGCCGCTGGTCGGTTATCTATGGGAAAACCCGGTTCGAATCCGGGCGCCACCCCGAGAGGGGTCGGTGATCCGACCGCACCCACTCATCCGCTCGTCCGCAGCACCCGCTCCGCCCTCCCGGCGGGACGGAGGTGGCCCCGGCGCGGGGGAAACCGCCCCAGGATCCGCACGAGCTCACTCGATCCGGAGGTGACGGTCCCCCTCGCCGTGGGTCTCCACACCCCTTCGGCGTGGGTCGAAGCCCATCGGTTACCCACTGTGAAACGATCCGATGTGCCCACTCTCATCCGCGCCGATCCTCGCGGCCTCCGGGCCGCATCACGCCACGCTCGACGAAGGAGGCGAGCCATGGACTACACCAAGCACTTCGCAACCCGGCTGCGCCGGCTGATCACGCCCCAGTCCGAGAAGATCCCGGGCACGGACCAGGTCCGGAACTCCGGCGGCGGATACGCCTTCGAGCTCGACCCCTGGGCCCGGCTGGACCGGTTCCTGATCCTGGGATCCGAGGGCGGGACGTACTACATCCGCGAGCGTGAGCTGACGATCGACAACGCCACCACGGTGGCGGAGCTGATCGACGAGGACGGCGAGCGTGTGGTCCAGCGTGCCGTCGAGATCAGTGTGTCGGGGCGTGCGCCCAAGAACGACCCGGCGCTCTTCGTGCTGGCCATGGCTGCGGGGCTCGGTGACGAGACCACGCGGGCGGCGGCCCTCGCGGCGCTGCCGAAGGTCGCCCGGACGGCGACCCACCTGTTCCACTGGCTGCAGTTCGTACAGGGGTTCCGAGGCTGGGGGCGTTCGGTGCGGCGTGCCGTGGCGGCGTGGTACACGGAGAAGGACGCCGGCAAGGTCGCCTACCAGGTCCTGAAGTACCCGTCCCGGGACGGGTGGGCCCACCGGGACGCCCTGCGGCTGGCCCACGCGAAGCCGCCGACGCCGACGCACGACCTGATCTTCCGGTACGCCGTGAAGGGATGGGAGGCGGTGGTGGAGACCGAGGGGATCGACCCCGAGGTGGCGGCGACGCTGGAGGCGGTCCGTTCGCTGGCGGATGCAACGCCGGCCGAGGCGGCGAAGACGATCTCCGAGCACCGGCTGGTGCGTGAGATGGTGCCCACCGAGCTGCTGCGGCACGCGGTGGTCTGGGAGGCGCTCCTGGAGCGGATGCCGATGACGGCCATGATCCGGAACCTGGGCGTGATGACCAAGGTCGGGCTGCTGACGCCGATGGCGGATGCGGCCGAGACCGTGGCCACGCGTCTGGGGGACGGAGATGCGCTGCAGGCTGCACGGGTGCACCCCCTCGCCGTGCTGGCGGCCCTGAAGACGTACGCTTCGGGTCGTGGGATGCGGGGAAGGGGTGCCTGGGACCCGGTGGCCCGGGTGGTGGACGCGCTGGATGCGGCCTTCTACCTGGCGTTCCGCAACGCCCCGAGCACGGGGCAGCGGACGATGCTGGCGCTGGACGTGTCCGGGTCCATGAACACGGGCGTGGCGGGCATGCCGTACCTGTCCTGCCGCGAGGCTTCCGCCGCAATGGCGCTGGTCACGGCCGCGACGGAGCCGAAGCACATGTTCACGGCCTTTACGGCCGGTGGGTACACGTTCCGGGGCTGGAGCACCGGCCTCCGGGGGATCGCGATTTCGCCGCGGCAGCGGCTGGACGACGTGGTCCGGGCCACCGGCGCCCTGCCGTTCGGGGGGACCGACTGCGCCCTGCCCATGGTGGAGGCGCTGAAGAACGGGTGGGAGATCGACGTCTTCGTGGTCTACACGGACTCGGAGACGTGGGCCGGAAACATCCATCCCGTCCAGGCGCTCCGGGAGTACCGGGAGCGGATGGGGATCGCGGCCAAGCTTGTCGTGGTCGGGATGGCGTCGAACGGGTTCAGCATCGCGGACCCGGACGATGCCGGGATGCTCGACGTGGTGGGGTTCGATACCGCCACGCCGGGGCTGATCGCGGACTTCGCATCGTAGGCGGAGTCCCGGGGCAGGGGGGCGGCGAATCATCGCCGTCCCCCTTGTCTCGTCCCGACCCTCCTGGCGAAGGATGGCAGCGCTGGACCGAACTCCGCCGGAACGAGCCTTGCACCCCCTTTAGGCCACGTCCGGGACTCGACCCGGACTCTCGCTCCAACCCGAGGTCTCCATGTCGACATCGTCCGAGAATCAACCGCTCTTCTGGTCCGCCGTAGCCGGAGTGGCGGCCATCGGTGCGTCCTTCGCGGCCCGTTCCATCCTGTCGCGATCCTGGGAGCGCACCTTCCAGGAGCCCACACCCCGGAACCCGGGCCTTTCCGACGTGCCCGTGAGCCGGGCCCTCATGTGGGCCATGGCCAGCGCCGGTGTGGCCGCCGGAGCCCGATTGGCGGCTCGTGCCCTCACGGCCCGCGTCCAGGAGCGGGTGGAGGCCTGAGGGTCCCGCGAACCGGACGGTCACACGGGGGTCGTCACCGACGCAGGCCCGGCGATCGTTCCCGAGGTGGGTGCGGGGATCGTTCAGATCTGCAATACATCGGTGTTCCGTGGTGAAACCCCCACGCGGTCCGTTCGGTGGATCAGGCGACCGTCTCATCGAGAGGGTCCCGGATCTCCCCCGTGATCACCTCGAGGGCATCCGTGATGGTCACGAAGCCCGAGATGTGGTCCTCCTGGCACACCGCCGCCATCTCCTGTCCTGTGTTCTGGAGTCGGTCGATGAGCGCCGCCACCGGGAGTCCAGGATCGCAGGTCACCGGATCCTCCAGGAGGTCCTCCAGCTCGAGACGCTCCGCTTCCAGTCGTCCAACGGGTGAGAAAAGCCCGGGAACGTAGAGGATCCCTGCCAGCTCGCTCGTCCGGATGTCCTCTCTTCCCGGTGCGTCCTCCACCAATACCGGGTACCGGGTGTGGCCGCTCCGGCCGATCCGTTCGCGGTTCTCCCTGCTGGACACGTCCAGGGCGAGGGGCACCACCTCTGCGACGGGAACCATGATTTCGCCGCACGGGACCCGGTCGATCTCCAGCGAAGCGAGGACCTCCTCGCGTCGATCCTCGGGGACTTGCCCGTCGACGAGGATCTGGGCCATCCGCCGTTGCAGCGCGACCCGGTCTCCCACCACTTCGCCGTCGCTGCCGCCAGCCTTGCCCTCCACCTCCTCGTCCGCCCAGCTCCGGGTGATCTCCACGTGGAAGAGGCGCAGCGTCGCTTTGGCGGCGCCGTCTCCGAGCCGGATGAGCGGTCCCATGATCTTCGACCACCAGTAGAGGATCGGCGCCAGGTGCTCCGCCACCTGACGGGGACGTTCCACGCCGAGGTAGGTCGGCGCCTGCTCCCCCCAGATCTTGTGAGCCAGATTCAGGAGCACCACCGCGGTACCCACCGAAATCGCCCCCACCGAGGGCCCCTCGAGCCCGAATGCGCCCACAACCGGCTCGATCAACGCCGTCACGGCCGGTTCCGCCAGGACCCCCAGCAGGACGCTGGACGCGGAGATTCCGAGCTGGCATCCCGTGAGATGGATCTCCAGGCGATCGAGCATGGAACGGGCCCGCCGCAGACCCGGGGATTCAGACACGTCATCCTCGTTCAGGTCCAGGGAGGGCAGGCGCGTCAGCGCAAACTCCACGGCCACGAAGAAGGCGTTCATCCCGATCAGGATGGGTGCGAGGGTCAGGCGCCAGGGGATGTCCATGTCGGCGGGTCAAGGGACGAGACGAATGGGGAGACGGACGCCCCCATGAATCGAGCAAGAGGTGTTCCGCCCCCTTGTCCCCGGATCCGGCACGCCTGTTGCACCTTGGCGACATGCCGCCGCGGGATGCGTCGGCCGACCGGGTCCAGCCGCCCGGGGATCATCTCGACGCGGGAGCTGAATGAGCACCAAGGACATCCTGAGGTCGCCAGCCCTCCGCCTGATCGCCTACTTCGCGGTCCTGGCGGGTGTCCTCGCCGGCCTCGCCCTCGCCGTCCCGTGGTTCTCCACCCTCCAGATCCCCACGCCCCCGGGCTCCGAGTCGATCCCGGGGGTCACCGGGGGGATCGGTCCGTCCTCGTCGGACTGGGCCCGGACCGCCACCGAGACCGCCCTGGTGGGGCTCCTGAGCCTTCTGGGTGCGCTGGTGTTCACCGTGCCTGTCGTATGGATCTACACGGTCATCATGCGTCAGGAGGGCTATGACCAGTCCTTCGTGCGGCTTCTCGCTTCCCTGCCGGTGGTGGTGGCCGGAGTCGTGCAGGTGGTACGAGGTGATCTCGCCCTGGCCTTCGCCCTGGCGGGTATCGTCGCGGCGGTCCGGTTCCGGACGACGGTCAAGGACCTCCAGGATGCGGTCTTCGCCTTCGCCGCCATCGGCGTGGGGCTGGCCTGCGGTACGGGCAACTTCACCCTCGCCGGGGCTCTCAGTACAGTCTTCTGCCTCCTGGCCTGGGTGCTGTGGAAGTTCAACGTCGGGGATGTGGAGCCGAGCCTGGAGCTCGGCCACACGGGGGTGACGCTCGCCGAGGCCCTCGCCCCCGGCGAGAGCCACAAGGCGGTCATCATCGGGGACGACGACAGGGCCCAACCGGTGCACGCCGACGACCTCGAGGACCTCAAGGAGCACATCGACCGCCTGGCGGACTACGTCCGGGCCGACGCGCTTCGGAAGAAGAAGAAGTACAACACCCTGCTACTCATCCATACGGCGGATCCAGGGGCCGCCCACGACTTCGTGGAACCCATCCTGGACGAGCATGCGCGACGCTGGGTGAAGGTGGACGAGATCGGTCGCAACGGTACTCAGGGGAAGGGGATGGTGGCGGTGGAATATCTGATGCGGCTCAAGAAGAAGGTACAGGTGGGCAAGATGATCGATCGCCTGGATTGCGGTCCCGGTGCCCTCTGCCAGGCCGCCGAGCTCAAGCCCATCAAGGGTCTCCGCAAGAGGCTGACATGAGGCTCGCCCGCTGGTCGGAGGGTCCCGGCCGCCTCCACGGTGCGTTGGCCTTCCTGCTCCTCCTCCCTGCCGCCCTCGCCGCCCAGCACGTTACCGGGTCCGGGGGCGGGAAGACGGCTTCGGACACCCTCACCGCTCCGGCGCCGGCGGTGGATCCCGACGCCCTGACGCTGGGACTCGACACGGTGATCGCCGCCCCCGGGGAGAATTACCCCGCGGGGGGCGTCCACCGGTTCTTCATGGGCGACCTGAACCGGGAACTCTGGACGCTGGAGTTCCCGGTGCCGGTCCTGGACCTGGACCGGGTGGGCGGGGGATTGGAGGTCACCGAACTGAGTGGAGGCAAACAGACGCTGGGGCTGCGCTTCAAGGGCCGCGACAGCTTGATCTATCAGTTCCGTTCCATCGTGAAGACGCCATCCCGGGCCATCCCTCCCTTCCAGGAAGCCACTCCCGTGGAGGATGTGCTCCACGACCAGATGGGCGCCCAGTTTCCGCTGTCGGCCATGGTGGTAGCGGAGCTTCTCGAATCCGCCGGTGTGCTCGTAGCGAAGCCACGCCCGGTGGTGATGCCGGACGATCCGCGACTCGGGGAGTACCGGGAGGCCTTCGCGGGCCGCATGGGGTGGATCGAGGTCCGTCCGAACGAGATCGAGTTGTCGGACGGGGAGGAGATCGACGGCTTCGCCGGTTCGGACAAGATCACCGGAACGGACGCGCTCTACGAGGAGCTTTGGGACGACCCCGAGAGCTATGTGGATGCGCGGCGGCTCCTGCGGGCGCGGCTGATCGACATGCTGGTGGGCGACTGGGACCGCCATTCGGACCAGTGGCGGTGGGCGAGCTACGCGGACGGGGAGCGGACCCGCTGGGAGCCCATTCCTCGGGACCGGGACTGGGCCCTGTCGCGCATCGACGGGGTGCTCCCGTCCATCGCCCGGGTCTACCTGCCCAAATACACGGGGTTCGAGCACGCCTCCCCGAACGTTTTTCGCTTCCACTGGAGCGCTCAGACGGTGGACCGAACCCTCCTCCAGGGACTCGACCGGGAGGATTTCCGCCAGGTCGCCGCCGAGTTGACCGAGGCGTTGGACGACGAGGCCCTCCAGGGAGCCGTCGCCGTCCTCCCGGATCGCTATCTCGAAGCGGTCGGCGACGAGCTTCTGGCCTCCCTCACGCTGCGGCGGGACAGCCTGCCCGCCACCGCGGACCGGTTCTACCAGCTCCTGGCCGGGTGGGTGGACATCCGGGGGACCCACGAGGTGGACTCCGCCACCGTCCGGACCACGCCCGAGGGGGTCCGGGTTACCCTCCACGCACCCGAGGAAGGCGACTTCGTGCGGTATGACCGGCTCTTCCTCGACTCGGAGACCCGGGAGATCCGCCTCTATCTGGGTGAAGACGACGACCGGGTCGTGGTGGAGGGGGCTCCCGGCATCCCGATCCGCATCGTGACCGGCCCAGGGGATGACCGGGTCGTGGGCGGTGAGGATGGCGCCGGTCTGGGCATCTACGACGACGAGGGCGACGACGACTTCGAAGTGGGCTCCGACGCCCTCGTCACCGGGGGCGGCTTCCTCGGGCAGGACAGCATTCGGACGGCCTACTTCAACTGGGATACGCGGGACTGGGGCGCGGCATGGGTCCCCCACCCCGAGGTCTGGTACGACTCGGACGTGGGACTGCTGGTGGGCGGAGGGGTCGCCCGCTACGGCTACGGGTTCGGCCAGGTGCCCTACCAGAGCAAGATCTCCCTGGCCGTCCTGAACGGGATGGACCTGGCCCAGTGGGTGGTGGATCTGGAGTGGGAGCGGGCGCTGGGCCCCGCCGGCTGGCGCGCCATGGGGGAGGTCGATGCCTGGACCGAGGAGCCCGTGTGGCTCTTCGGCCTGGGCAACGAGGTGCCGGCACCGCCGGACCCGGACGCCTTCCGGACGTTCAGAAGCCGAATCACCGTGGCCGCCGGGTTGCGCTATCGGTCCTCCCGGTCCTGGGTCGCCGAGATCGGCCCGGAGTGGATCGGCTCCGGGGAGGTGCAGGCCGGCGCTCCGGTCCTGGACAGCCTGGCGCCGTACGGAGTCCAGGACTTCGACCAGATCGGGCTCCGGGGTGCGTTCCGCCTGGACACCCGGAACAGCCGGGCCTTCCCCACCCAAGGCCGGCAGATCGAGTTGACGGGCCGTCTCGTTCCCTCCTGGCTGGATGTGACCGACACCTACGGCCTCGTCGAGGCGGCGTGGACGGAATACCTGTCCTTCGAGCTGCCGGCGGATCCGGTCCTCCATCTGCGGGTCCGAGCTCAGAACGCCTGGGGCCGGACGCCGTTCTTCCAGCTTCCCTATGCCGGAGGGCACGAATCCCTCCCTGGCTTCGTCCAGCGGCGCTTCGTCGGGGAAGCATCCACCACGGCCAGCGCGCTCCTCCGCCTCTCGGTCCTCAGGGCTCATCTCGTCACCGACGTGGAGCTCGGCGTCCAGGGGATCGGTAGCGTGGGCCGGGTCTGGTACGAGGCCGAATCGTCGACCCGCTGGCACGACGGCTTCGGTGGAGGCGTCTGGCTCCGGATTCCGTCGCTGGACCGCGGGGTCGGGTTGAGCGCCGTGAAGGGAGACGAGGGTATTCGCTACTATCTGGACTTCGGCCTGCTCTTCTGACCATGGACCACGATCTCCGACCCGGAAGCAATCGGACACTCCTCATCGGACTGACCACACTGGGCATCTTCGCCGTGGTCGTGCTGGGCGCATGGGGGATCCTCGGTGTCGATGGCGTCACTCCCTCGGAGCCCGAGCTGGGGGAAGACCCGGCCGAGTCGCTGGAACGCCTCACCGGAACCGGCGGGGACACGGCCCGGGTGGTTCGGCTGGGAACCATCTCTCCCGAGCTCCACGAAAACTCGGGCGTCGCCGTGAGCCGCCAGTACGAGGACGTGGTTTGGACACACAACGACGGCCCGGAGGGACGCCTCTACTCCATGCGGCGGGATGGTACCCTCATCGCCCGGATCGACGTGGCGGTGGACGGCGTCCAGGACTGGGAGGACATCGACCTGGGTCCGTGCCCCGGTCGGGACGGGAGCGCCTCGACGGAGGACTGCCTGTACGTCGCGGACGTGGGGGACAACGGGGCGGATCGAGCCTCGATGTCGGTGGTGGTGCTCCGGGAGCCGGACCCTCGGAGCCCCGGGACGGTCCCGGCGCTGGGAGTCCTCCGGTTCCGTTACCCAGACGGTCCGGCGGACACCGAAGCGCTGGCCGTCTCCCCGGGCGGCGACCTGCTCCTGATCACCAAAGGCACCGACGGCAGCGGCCGGCTCTATCGTCTTTCCCCCGACCTCGACGGTCCTGCGCTGAAGGACGCCGAGCTCATGGGACCGCTCCCCACCTCCACTACCGGCGAGGGGGATTGGATCACGGGTGCGGCGGTGTCCCCCGATGGACGCACCCTGGCATTCCGCAATCACCACGCCGTGTTCCTCACCCCGTTGTCCGATCCCCTGAGTGCTCCCACGCTCTGCGAGATCGGACTCCACCAGCCCCAGGGCGAGGGCATCGACTATCTGGACGGGGAGCGGCTGCTCCTCACCTCGGAGGAGGAAGGGGGCCGGGCGCCCATCGTTCGACTGCGTTGTCCCTGAGCTCCATGTCCGCCTTCGGATCCGCTGGACGGGGCCCGGCGGATCAGCCCCCTCCACGGGCCGGCGCGCCCCCCGAGGGCACGAGTCGTTCGGAATAGACGAGCGCCATGGCCGCCGCCCGTTCCCGTACACAGGACGCCCTCTCCTCCTCGGGCTCCAGCGGGCAGGTCACCCGGGTGGAATCGGCGGCGGTGACGAAGAGGTCCACCGCCTCGTTGCTTCGGAAGACGAGCGTCATGTAGCCCGGCCGGGCCGCCGCATAGCGGAGCTGATCCGACACCGCGAGGTCGGTGAGCTTGCTGCCGGCCCCGGAGACCAGGACCGTCTCGGGCCCGTACTCCGTCTCCGGGTCCATCACCTGCAGGGAGTGGTCGTGCCCCCCGGCGAAGATCAGCGGTCGACGCTTCGCGGATCGGAAGGTCGCCAACATCCGGGACAGGAGATCCCCGTAGATGGGGGAGTTCAGGTCCTGGACCAGCGTGCCCGACTTCTTCATGAGCCAGAGGAGTCCGAAGGCCCTGGCTCCCGGCGCCAACGAGCCGTGGGGCCCGGCGGACTGGAACGGGTGGTGGGCCGCCAGGAGGAGATGCCGGTCCCCGGCGCCCTCGAGGGCGTTCCGGAGTTTCCGGAAGAACTCGTCCCGGGCACGACCGTCCCGCTCCTGCAGGAACCCGTGGGTGTCCATGAGGAGAAGTCGAACCCGGTGCTCCAGATCCAGGACCACGGGGCCGGGCTCTCCGGCATCCGGGAGGAGCCAGACCGGCAGGCCCTGCCTTCGGGCCCGTTCGATCTGGGTCTGTTGATTCCTGAGGCGCTCGACGCCCCGCTCCCCAGGCATGTTTCCCCAGTCGTGGTTGCCCGCCATGAACAGCCCCCGAGCCCCCCGGGAACGGGCGGCGGGTCCGGTGACCACCTGGATCTGGCTCCAAAGACGCATCGAGTCGGTGGCGAATCGGGGGTGGTCGCGATCCCGGATCCCGACGGGATAGACGTTGTCGCCGAGAAAGAGGACGGTGACGGCGGAGTCGACGGGCACGCTCTCGGACCAGTATTCCACGTCGGACCGGAGCCGCCGTAGAATCGGAGAGGTCCTTCCTTCGGCCTCGCCGGCGTCGCCGATGAGGAGGATCACGGCGTCCACGGCGTCCGGCTCCGGAAGGTCGATGTCCAGGACCGGGCGGAACTCGGGCCCCGGCCCTCCGCCGCAGGACGTCGAGGCGAGGGTCAGGGCGGACGTGATGATCAGCGCCAGGGACGCACCGGAAGCCATGCGGGGAGGCCTCATCTCAGCCCCCCAACGGAAACGAGATGGAGAGGGAGACCGGCGCACCCCCTGCGGTGCCGTCGTCGAGGCCGTCGAGGGCGCCGAGAGCCATCCCCCCGAGCAAGCCCAACCCGCCACCGATGATCGCCCCGGCCCAGGGGGCCTCGTCGGAGTCGGACACCACAGCCCCCGTCAGCGCTCCGGCCCCGGCCCCGGCCAGAAGGCCCAGGCTCCCCCAGCCCGCCGCGCGCCACAGCGCCGTGCCGGATTCAGCGCCGAGCCACGCTCCCGCCACCGGCAGCGCCACCGCCGGCAGGATCTCCGGTTGGATGGAGATGAGCTCGTCCACGGAAAAGAGATAGCGCCCGAAACGGGCCTTGGTGACGTAGATGGCGACGGTGGTGTAGACGCCTGCCGCGAACCCTCCGGCGGCCCCCAGCACGGCGGGTCCGGCCTGGGCCCGGGCCGACCCCGGCCGGGCCAGGATGACCAGGGGGATCAGGATGAGGGCTGCCAGGACCCGGTGCCGCCGGCACTGGGTCCGGCCGGGTGGAGGGGAATCCGGGTGCGCGTACCCCGCCGGTGCGGCAACGCGCCGGGCGTCGCGGGGCGGATGGGACGTGGAGGTGGAGGACATCGCATGGGGATTCGGGGGCGTTCATGCCGGATCGGAGACGGATCGCCGGGCGTCGGTCCGGCGGGTTCGACGGAGTGGACGGGTTGCAAGGTGGATGCCGCCCGTGCCCTGGCGGGGGTCGACGAGGGGGCCCCGGAACGGTGCTTGCACGACGGAATCCCACGACCCGCGCCACCATCCCCGAACCCGTCTGCATCAGGAGCCTCCATGTCCTCTGCACCCTCCGCCTCCCGGCAGGTGACGACGTTCCAGCAGGGCGTCCTCCGGGGGATCAACGTCGGGGCCGCGGTGATCGGGCTCGTCCTCGGCGCCCCCCTGATGATCCTCATCGCCGTTCTGGTCCGCCGGGATTCCCGGGGGCCGGTGCTCTACGTGCAGCGTCGGGTGGGCCGGGATCGCCGGGGGACCGGGGGCACCTGGTCGGGTCCGGACCGAAGGAGTCGCGACGCCGGGGGCCGCCCCTTTCACATCTACAAATTCCGGACGATGCGGGAGGCCTCCCGGTCCGAAGAGGCCTGGGCCGGCGCCCACCAGGACCGAATCACCTCCATCGGCGCGCTATTGCGCCGACATCGTCTGGACGAGCTGCCCCAGCTCGTGAACGTGGTGAAGGGGGATATGAACCTGGTGGGACCGCGGCCGGAACAGCCGGGGATCTTCCGCCAGCTCCGGGACGCCGTCCCCCACTATCCGAAGCGGCAAGCGGTGCGGCCCGGAATCACCGGGTGGGCCCAGATCCATCATCGCTACGACCGGGACCTGGAGGACGTTCGCCGGAAGGTGGCCTACGACCTCGAGTACATCCGGACCCGTTCCATCTCCCGGGAGCTCCTGATCCTGTGGAAGACGGTCCCCGTCATGCTGTTCGGTCGCGGGGCCCGGTAAGCCGCAGGAGTCGGGCGAGGCGCCCGTCGTGCAGTTCGTACCGTGCAGATCTGTCCGGGCTGCACGATTCGGTGATGGCGATGAAGGCGTCTCGAGGCCGGTCCGGGAAGGAGGTCGGGAGCGTCGGAGCCGGCCGCGACCCCACCTTCGGAGCGGACGGGGCGTCGTCCGGGATCATCTCCCCAGGAAGGCCCCGAGGGGTGCCAGCGTCTCGATGTTGTCGGCCACGATCTTGGCCATGGCCAGGAGAGGAATGGCCAGAAGGGCGCCGGGAATCCCCCAGATCCAGCCCCAGAAGATCAGCCAGGTGAAGATCATCACGGGGTTCAGCGTCAGCTCCCGCCCCAGGATCGCCGGCGTCACCACATTGCTCTCGATGATGTTCAGAACGAGATAGACCGCAGGGACCAGGAGGGCGCGCCCCATCGTGTCGAAGGTCGTGAGGGCGACGAATCCCACGATGACGTAGCCCACCAGACCGCCGACGTACGGGATGTAGTTGAGGAGCGCCGCCATGATCCCCCAGAGGATCGGGTTCGGCATACCCAGGAGCCAGGTGGCGAGTCCCACCCCGACCCCCAGCCCCACGTTGGTGGCGGTTCGCACCAGGACGTAGTGGGAGAGGTCCCGCTCCGTGGCCCGGGCGATGAGCACCGCCTTGCGTCGTTGGGACATGCGGGGGAGTACGCCGGCGAGCTTCCTCAGGAAGAGATCGTCCAACGCCAGGAGGAAATACAGCAGGAAGATGGACACGGAGCCCCTGATGAGGAGGTCCCGGGCATTCTGAAGGAGGGCGGTGCCGAAACCCGGCTCGCCGTCGTCCTCCTGGGACTCCGGCGTTCGTTGGGCGCCGTCTCCACGGGCCAGCGCCTCTACCTGTTCCCCTGCCTCCTGGATCGCCTCCACAGGTTCGCGGATGGACCGGACCTTGTCCTCGGCTTCCGCCAGGGTACTGGGAGCCCGCTGGACCCATTCCATCGCCGGCCCCCACACCCGATACGTGGTGTACCCCACCGCCCCGAAGAAGAGGAGGAGGATCACCGCCGCTCCCACGGG
>JARRPL010000034.1:0-23143 GCA_037382905.1 Gemmatimonadota bacterium
AGGCACCGATTCCCGACATCTGCCCCGACTGCGCCAGCGACGGGCAGGTCCTGCTGGTGAAGATCGGCGGAGAGTTCGGCTTCGAGAACTGACGGCCGACCCTGCCGCGGCCGAGGCACATCGGCCGTCGGTGGACCTTGGGCGGGGGTCGACGTGGCGTCGGCCCCCGCCTTCATCGGGCGGGCTCGGCGGGAGGTGGGCGTCCCGGACGTGCCCGCGACTACACCATGACCTCCCGGGGCGGCAGATGAACCTCGTTCATCGACGAGATCCCATTCCGATCTTCCACGGGAGTCCCCTTCGCACCGGGGCCACGCTCACTACCCTTGCGCGCTTCAGTACTGGGGTCGCTGCGAGCTCAGCTCGGTAATGACCAGGCGCCCGGGGATGTTGGCACCGCTGGCGTAGCTGGCGATCCAGATGTCGTATTGACCGCTGTCGGGCGTATCGAAGCTCACGGTGGGATCGACCGTACCGAAGGAATCGTCGTCGCAGTGCCACGACCCATCGGGGGCGTTGACGATCAACGCCGTGTCTCCTTCGCCCTCCACGAAGAAGCGGAGCATGTCGGCGCCGGCCGAGTAGTCCACGATGTAGTCCGGCGTCTGGGTCGCAAATCCTACGCAGCTGGCCCCGAGCCCCATTCGAGCCACGCTCACCGCTCCCCCCGACGTGACCCGCACGTCGTAGGGATCGGGCCGGAATCCCGCCGAGAGTGCGGTGCGGCCGAAGTTGGACGCCGAGCCACCGGGGAGGAGTCGCTCCGAATCCACGTCGGAAACCTCCCCGGTCAGCTCCGTGACGTAGAGGGTCGACGAGAGGTTCTCATCTCTGGAGTAGCTGGACACCCAGACGTCGTAGCGGCCGGCCGCTGCCGTCTCGAAGGTGACCATGGGATCGAGGCCACGGGTGTCGTCGTCGCACTGGATCCGATTCCCGGGACCGGCGACCACCAGCCCGGTGTCCCCCTCGCCCTCGACGTAGAACCGCAGGTGCTCCGAGGGTGAGGTCAGGTCGACCGTGTAGTCCGGACGGCTGGTGGCGTACCCCACACACCCCTCCCCCAGGCCCAGGGACCCAACATCCACGCTGCCACCGGACACGATGGTCGCCACGTGGGGGTCCGGCATGAACCCGGGTGACAGGGTGGCGAACCCGAAGTTGGCACCGGTGCCGCCGGCCAGCTGTGCGCTCAGGGCGATCGGGGCGACGAGAAGGGCCGCGGCGAGCCCGAGCAGAGCAACCGGTGGAGCGCACGCTCGTGAAGAGGCCATGGAGATTCGAGTTCCTTTCGGAAGTGGGGGCGGGTCGGTCGGGGCTGGGTCCCTGACTCAAAGCTCCTACAGGAGTTTCCGTGGAATCAATGTTCTTCGTCCCGCCCGTGGTGCGGCCCTCACCCGGAGGCTCGCCCCGGAGTCCGCGGCATTCCTGACTCTCCGCCGGTGCGGCTAGCCTCGCCGGTCGGGTCGGGGGTCACAAGCCGCGCTGGATTCACCAGTTTGGAAGTTCCGCCCCTTCCGGACCCACCCACATCCTTCAGGTATGGACGCGACCCACTCCCACCGACTCCAGGAGCAGGCCGACGAGTCGCTCCGACGGCTCATGCCTCGGCTCGAGGCCCGGTTCCGTGAAGGGATCGACGGCCCGGAGTGGGAGCGGTACGTAGCCCGGTTGCACCGATTCTTCCCCCGCCTCTTCGCCCCGCTGCTGTCGCTGTACGGCCACCGCTACGACTTCTTCTGGCACCTGGAGTCGGTGCTGGTGTCTGCCACCGAGATGTGGTGGGAGCGGAGCGAGGAACTCAAGGCGCTCGATGCTCGGCGGGAGGGCGACCCCGACTGGTATCTCTCCAGCCGGATGGTGGGTGCGTCGTGTTACGTGGACCTCTTCGCCGGCGACCTGGAAGGGCTCCACGACCGGATCCCCTACCTCTCCGAGCTCGGGGTCACGGCCCTCCACCTCATGCCGCTCCTGGACGTCTCCTCCTCCGACAACGACGGCGGCTACGCAGTGCGGGACTACCGCAAGGTGGCGGAACATCTCGGGACGATGGAGCAGCTTCGAAAGCTCGCCACCGACATGCGGGACCGGGGGATCTCGCTGGTGCTGGACTTCGTCCTCAACCACACCTCCGACGAACACGAATGGGCCCGACGCGCCCAGCGGGGTGAGCAGCGGTACCAGGACTACTACCGGGTCTTTCCCGACCGGACGATTCCCGACGCCTACGAGGCGAGCCTTCCCGAGGTCTTCGCCGACGACCATCCGGGTGCCTTCACCTATCACCCGGGGATGCGGAGCTGGGTCTGGACCACCTTCCACACCTACCAGTGGGACCTCAACTACGAGAACCCGGAGGTCTTCAACCGGATGGTGGAAGAGATGCTCTTCCTGGCGAACCAGGGCGTGGAGATCCTTCGCCTCGACGCGGTGGCCTTCCTGTGGAAACGCATGGGAACCGACTGCCAGAACCTCCCGGAGGCCCACCTGCTCATCCAGGCCTTCAACGCCGTGGCGGCGCTGGCTGCGCCGGCCATGGTCCTGAAGTCCGAGGCCATCGTCCACCCGGATGAGGTGCGCCGCTACATCTCCCGGGAGGAGTGCCCCCTGTCGTACAACCCCGAGCTCATGGCCCTGCTCTGGGACGCCTTGGCCACCCGGGACGTCCGGGCGCTCCGGCGAGCCATCGGCCGGGGTTTCCAGCTGCCGGACGGGTGCTCCTGGGTCAACTACGCCCGGTGCCACGACGACATCGGCTGGGCCTTCTCGAACGACGATGTGGCGGCCTCGGGCTTCGACCCCGACGCGCACCGTCGATTCCTGACCCGGTTCTACACCGGTCGGTTCGAGGGCAGCTTCGCCCGTGGGGCACCCTTTCAGGAGGTCCCGGCCACCGGTCACGCCCGGGTGTCGGGTACGCTGGCTTCCCTCTGTGGGGTGGAACGGGCCCTGGAGGCCGGCGACGAAGAGGCCCTGGAACTCGCCCTCCGCCGGGTGCTGCTCCTGCAGGGAGTGCTGGTGACCCTCACAGGCATCCCCCTCCTCTATCTCGGCGACGAGATCGGCATGCTGAACGACTACACCGCCGAGAGCGACCCCCGGAAAGCCGGTGACTCCCGCTGGCTCCACAGGGCGCCCTTCGACTGGGAGCGGGCCCGGGAGCGAGACGACCCCGATACGGTACCGGGCCGGATCTTCCACGGCATCCTGCGGCTGATCCGCCTCAGGACCGAGACCCCGGCGCTCCAGCGGTCCGAGTCGGAGATCGCCACGACCGGAAACGACCGGATCCTGGGCTTCCTCAGAGTGGCCGGAGGCCAGGGTGCCCTGGCCCTCGGAAACTTCAGCGAGCATCCCCAGCAGGTCGAGGCGCGGCGACTGCGGCAGCTCGGGCTGCGGAAGTCGGTGCTGGATCTTCTTACGGGGCGCACGCTCACCGCTACCCGGGAGCTGGTCCTGGAGCCCTACCAGTTCATGGTGCTCGCCATCGGGGCCACGCCGTGAGCGGGTTGGGGACCGATCCCCGGCCCACCGCGGGGACCCGGGGGCCGGAGGGGAGCGTCTCCACCAGCTACGAGGGTCGCTGGTTCTTCCCCGGGACGTTGCCCGCCCCGGTCCTGGAGGCGTTCTGGTCACCGGGACCCTGGGCCGACGCTTCCGGTGGGCGGGAGAGGGGCTGGCCCGCGCCCCGTATCGACCGATACCTCCCCTTCGCCGTCGATTTCGGCTTGAAGCTCCGACAGGAGCCGGATGCTCCCGCCCGTCTCGAGTTCAAGGGTCGAATCGGAGACCCCCGCCGGGTGGATCTGGGCCCTGGCATCCGGGTGGTGGCGGGCCATTGGGTGAAGTGGTCCTACGCCGGCGCCGTGATCCCCCCTGTCCTGGTGGCGGAGCTCGCCGGTGGGGTCGACGAGACGTCCGTGGAGAAGCGCAGGGTCCTTCGCCTCCTGGACCTCGGTGCCGACGGCACCGTCCGGGAAGTCTCCCCGGAGGAGCGTATCCATCGAGGAGTCCAGGTGGAGCTCACTCTGGTGGGCACGCCGGCCTCCTCGGAAGCTGCCTGGTGGACCCTGGGGTTCGAGGCATTTCCGGATGACGCGGAGCTTCCGGAGTCGGTCCACGGGGCTCTGGGCAGCTACCTGGACCGTCTGGGGGCCGCAGGTGCCGTGCTGGACGAGGCCCACTCCGCCACCTACCCGGAGTGGCTCCTGGGCCTCTGACGAGTCCGGACGTACGAGCCTCGCGGACCTACCACTGGATCTTCGCCGGTTCGGGTTGGAAGCGCTCCACGCCCACGGCGAGCCACCGATAGGCCAGAGCCAGCAGCACGAGGGCGAGGAGTGCAGACCCGCCCCCGACCACCGTCCCGAGCCCTGCCTGGGCCACCAGACGGGCCAGTACGTCCCGGATCGCCGCTTCGAACCGGCCGCCCATGAGCACCGCCGCCATACCGAAGAGCGCCAGCAGGATGGCCGGCCACCGGCCGAAGGCGTCGGCCCCCCACCGCACCATCACGCCGCTCACCACCCCGGTGATGCCCACGGAGAGGGCCCAGGTGAGGAGGAAGAAGGCCCCGGCGGTCCCGAGCCCGGGACTCAGCCCCAGCGCCGGCCACGCCCAGAGCCAGCCCGCCAGCGACAGATGCACCGGCACCGGGAGCTGCAGGAGTGCGAACCCCGTCAGTCGAGCACCGGCCACGATCCCCGGGGACACGGGGAGGGACGCCAGGAACTCCAGACCCCCGTCCAGGCGATCCCGGGTCACCGTGACCGGCGCCGAAACCATGTAGAACGCCGTGAGACCCAGGAGGAGGGTCCCCAGGCTTTGACGGTCCGCCTGCCCCAGAACGGCGAAGAGCAGCAGCGCCGCTCCCGTCATGGCGAGCCCCCGACCCACCACACCGAGACCCCGGCGCAGCTCCACCGCCACCAGGGCCCGGAACGCCCGGTCAGCCACGGCCGTGCATGAGGCGGAGGAGCTCCGCCGTCACCGCCGCGGCTCCGGGTCCACCGACCTCCCCTTCCACGGACACGTCGCCCACCAGCGCCCCGTCCCGGAGGACCAGCACCCGATCCGCCAGCGCCTGGACGTCCTCCATCAGGTGACTGGAGAAGACCACCACCCGTCCGGCGCCCGGCGGGGTGGCCTCCCGGATCAGGTCCAGCACCTGCATCCGCATGGCGGGGTCGAGCCCCGCCGTGGGCTCGTCGAGAAGCAGGAGGGGCGGGCGGAACGCCTCGGCGGCGATGAAGGAGAGCTTGATCTTCATTCCCCGGGACAGCGTCCCCACCCGGGCGGAGGCCGGAAGGTCGAGCCTCCCGCGAAGCGTCTCTCCGTAGGACGCATCCCAGCGGGGATGGACCGCCTCGAGCAGGGAGAGATGCTCGGCCACCGTCATCCACCCGAATGCCGCGAGGCGCTCCGGGAGCAACCCGATCCGGGCCCGGATCCCGGGCAGTCGGTCCCGCACCTCCTCTCCACCCACTCTCACCCGGCCGTGGTAGTCCACGAAACGCCCGGAGAGCGCCCGCATGGTGGTGCTCTTCCCTGCGCCGTTGGAGCCCACCAGGGCGACCCGCTCACCCGGCTCCACGGAGAGGTCGAGGGGGCCCAGGGTGAAGTCCGGATACTCCACACCGAACCCCTCCAGCGCGATTCCTCCCCTCATGCACCTCCTCCAGTCGTGAGAACTCGTCCGACGGCCACGAGCACCGACCCGACCCAGAGCACGCCCGCCAGCGTCACGGCCGCCCGGCGGGTCAGTCCCAGAACCCTTCGGCCCGCCAGCGCCACGAAGCCGATCCAGATCGCGTGCGCTGCATCCACGTTCTTCAGCCACGCCACCCCCAGGCCATGGCTGGATGGGACCATCGACCACAGGGAGAGAGGATCCAGAAGATCGGCGGCCGTGGCGGAGGCCGGGTCGACAGTGAGCTGGAGGTAGAGGGCCAAGGCCACGCCGTAGGCCGCCACCACCGACTCGGCATAGAGAAAGATGGACAGGAGCTCTCGTCCGCCGGCCTCCCTGGACGCCAGCGTCAGCAACGCCCAGGCCGTGGCCGTCCACATCAGGGCACGGCCCATCTGAAGGACCGGGGCGAGAATCGTGAAGGTCCAGAGCCAGCTCCGGAGGTAGGAAGGCGCACCCGGTGAGTCGCTCGTCAGGACGACCTCCACCAGCGGCAGGGTGGCATAGGTCGCCAACGCGGTGAGGATCCACCCTACGGCCAGGGGAGGCAGAATGGGCCGGAGATCGCGGATCTCCTCCATGCGGGGTGCCAGCAACTCGAGCCCTCGCCCGAAGGCCGCCATCCGGCTCCCGCCGGTGTCCCGGGATGAGGTGTGGGTGGTCCAGGTCACGGAATCCTCCTGCGTCGGAGTTCGGAAGAGCCGGCGGGCCCCGACTGGGCCGCCAGGGTGCCCAGGTCCGCCAAGAGACGAGTCCGGGGCGATCGCCCCATGCGGTGCCAGCGCACCACCCCCTCACCGTCGACCCAGAACGTGACGGGAACGGCCCGCACACCCAGCGACCGGCCGACACTCCCCTGGTGGTCCACCACCGCGCGCGCCCTCAGCTCGGGGGGAACCCACGTCAGCGTCTCCGGTCCGGGTGCCACCACGACCCAGAGGGGTGGCGGCGGCCCCGTCGACGCCAACGAGGCCCAGCTGGCCAGATCGGCCCTGCAGTGGGGGCAGCCTTCCGTGACGTAGAGGAGGGCGACGGGGCCGCCCAGGTCGGTCCGGGTCCGCCACGGCGTGCCGTCTCCGAGGCGGGCCGTAGCGGCGGGGATCGGATAGGGCGGGACGTGCGCCGGCTCCGGCGGGGCACCGGCGCTCCGACCTAGAGCCCCGAGGACCAGGACCGGCACGGCCGCGAGGACCGCCAGCGCCGCCACCCGCCTCACCGGTCCCACCCCGCCTCCCCACCCTGCCGCCGGAGCTGCCCGGGGGCGGACGGTCCGCCCCCGGGCTTCCACGAGATCAGCTGAAGGCCACCGCAGCCAGCCCCAGGACGCTGGTGCCCCCTACCGCGACAAAGCTGGCTGCACAGACCACACAGGCCGCCCGGTCCCAGACACCGGCGCCCTCCGGGTCCCGCGCTCCGGTGAACCGGGCCGGCGCCTCCCCGAGGGTAGGGCCGACCGCCTCCGGACCCACCCTCGCCTGGAAGGGGGTGGCCCAGGTGGCGACGGGACTCCCCAGCGTCAGGAGGACCAGGAGGAGGAATCGAAACCGGATGTGCCCGTTCGTTGCGCCCAGAGGCGACGGGACGCGGCGCGGGGTCACGTGATCACCTCAAGGCACATGGCGGCGCAGGTGGCCGCGGCGATGGCGGAGCCCTCCATGGCCAGGGCGCTGAGGAGCACGGTGGAGCCACTCATGACGATGGCGGCACCGCCGCCAAGGCACCCGACGCAGCCCAGAAAGGTGATGAGCCCGCGACCTTCCACGTCCACGGTGGCCACGACTTCGGAGGGAGTGGTCCCGGACACGGCCTGGACCCGGGGGGTCACCAGCCCCGCGACCAGGGAGAGGGTGAGCAGGACCGAGAAGACTCTTCGCATGGGTACCTCCAGCGAGAGGGATGGGATTGGCGACCGACGTCGCCGCGAGGGGCGAGGGCTCCTCGATCACGAGGAGGACCTCACCAGACCAGATTCGTTGGAAGGCGGCCGCATCCAGCGTGTAGCGGCCCACCAGTGGATCGAGGATCACGAGGCGACCGCCCGGATCGTGGGAGGCCAGGGTGACGAAGTGGCTTCGTCGCACCCAGGCGATGGACGGCGTGGGGAGGCGCGGCTCTCCGGCCGTCGCGCCACGCCGGATCCGGAGACGCAGCCCCAGCGTGGCCGCCGCCCGGACCAGCCCGCTGGACCGCGTCCCCGAAGGCCGGGTCCCGGCGACTCGCGCCAGGGAGTCCAGCGATGGCGGCTGGAGACCGGCGAGACGGAGAAGGTTCGAGAGGGCCGCGGGCCCGCAGTCGTGTAACCCCGACTGGAGCGTGACCCCGTGGCGTCCCTGAAACCGCGCCCCCTCCCACTGAAGCCGGAGTCGGCTGGCGGTCCGCGTCCACAGGACCGGGTCCAGGGACAGGGCCGGCACGAAGCCAGCTGCGGCGCAGAAGACGACCAGGGCTGCGGCAACCCGCTGGGGGCGGGGACGTCCGGCTGCGGGAGGAGCCCCGGGAGACCGCCACGGTCGCGGGGGTCTGGGGCGCGCTGGGGAAGCGGACATGGGAGGCTGGGGGATCGGCGGAGACGGACTGCTCGGGACCCCAGTCTCAGGCCCCGACGTGAGCCCCCGAATGCCCGGATGGGACGATCGCCCGGTCCACGGTCCTGGAGGGGAGCCGGTCGCCGGGATCCGGCGGAGGGGCGATCCCCACGGAGGGCCCCGCTTGCCGCTCCTCCGCCCCGGCAGGTATCGTCCCGAAGGCTCGTCGGATGCCCCGTCCCACCCCACCCGAGGTTCCCGGATGTTCATCGCCCTGGTCATGGTCCGCTGTCAGCCCGAGGAGGTGGCCCAGGCCGCTCGCACCATCGTCGCGGTGGACGGTGTGGCGGAGGTCTACAGCGTGACGGGCGAATGGGACCTGGTCGCCATGGTCCGGGTCCCGGAGTGGGAGGACATCAACCGCATCGTCACCGAGCACATCCACCAGGTGAAGGGTCTGCAGCGCACCGAGACCCACGTGGCCTTCCAGGTCCTGTCCAAGAAGGACCTGGCGGCGGCCTACGAAGGGTTCGAATAGCCCGGGACCCTGGGTTCCTCCCCTTCACCGCCCCCCGCCCCCGCGCTATTGTCCGCCGGTCCGCTCCAGCGCCATTCCGCGAACTTGCCCCCACGCCCCGTGCCCCCAGCTTCGTCCCAACCCACCGGCCCCACCGACGACGTCCAGTCCGAGGTGCCCTCGGTCCTGACGGCGGAGAGCGCCGCCCGGATCGTGCCCCGGGGAGTGTTCGGCGGTGTCCTCATGGGCCTCGCGAACCTGGTGCCCGGCATCTCCGGCGGGACGATGCTCCTGGCCGTGGGGATCTATCCCTACTTCATCGAAGCGGTGGCACGGGTCACCTCGCTGCGCCTGGACCGGATGACGCTGGTCACCCTCGGGAGCGTGGTCCCGGCGGCGCTGGGGGCCATCGTCCTGCTGGCCGGCCCGGTGAAGGACCTGGTGGTGGGGCAACGATGGATCATGTACTCCCTCTTCATCGGGCTCACGCTGGGCGGCGTCCCGGTGATCCTGGAGCTGATCCGCCAGGCCCGCTCCGGCCCCGAGGCGAACCAGGGCCGGGCGAGCGTGGCGGTGGGGGCCGTGGTGGGATTCCTCGCCATGGCGGCACTGGCCTGGACGCAGATGCAGGGCGCCGGGGGGAACGCCTCGGACGGCTGGCTGGTGTTCTTCGTGGGAGGACTCGCCGGTGCGGCGGCCATGATCCTCCCGGGGGTCTCCGGCGGCTACCTGCTCCTGGTGATGGGGGCGTACGTGCCCATCCTCGACGCCGTCGACGATTTCCGGGCCGCTCTCTCCGCCGTGGACCTCCCAGCGATCCTCTCGGTGGGCGCGTCGGCCATCCTGCCGGTGGGGCTGGGCGTCGTCCTGGGCATCGCCGTGGTGAGCCACGTCCTGCGTTGGCTCTTCAACCATCACCGCCTCGCCACCCTCGGCGTCCTCCTGGGGCTGCTGGTGGGCGCGGTGGTCGGGCTCTGGCCCTTCCAGGCCACCCGGCTCCCGGAGCCGGGCGAGCTCATCAAGGGCCAGGCGGTGGAAGTGGTCCAGGAGGCGCCGGACGGGGCGTCGTCCGGGGCCGTCGTGCGGTTTTCGGCGAGCGGTGAACTCGTGGATGCCGAGGACCTGCCCACCGCCGTGTTCACGCCGGATGCCGCCCAGATCGGCTTCGCCCTGCTCCTCATCGGGGCCGGGTTCGCCGCCACCATCGGGATCAGTCACCTGGGATCCGGTCGGCGATAGCTCCCGCCGGACCGGGGGCAGGGCAACGAACGGGGGGGCGCCTCCGGACACCCCCCCGGCCGCCTACCAGATCCGGTACTCCAGCCGGAGGAGCACCTGGCGTCCCTGCACCGGCACGCCGAGGAAGGGTTGGTAGTCCTCGTCCAGGACGTTGCGGACGGCCAGGCGCACCGTGGCGTCGGAGCCGAAGATCCCCTCCCAGCCCACCGCGGCGTCCAGGAGCGTGGCGTCGGGCACGCAGTCGCCCACGAGGGGACCCGACACCCCGAGGCAGGCCGTGCCGACGTAGTCCCCGGAGGCCACGGGGAACCGATCCTGGTACCGGACGGACACCTCGCCGCTCAGAGGAACCGCCAGCCGGTCGAAGCCGACCCCGAACGACCCCTTCAAGGCGGGGGCGTTCAGGGGAACCAGCCGCCCCTCGACGTCGAAGTGGTCGTCACTCACCCACGAGCCCGTGGCCCGGAGCGTGACGTTCCGGTGCAGCTGGAATTGGGCGGCCAGATCGACACCCCAGTACCGGATCTCTCCGAAGTTCTCGTAGGTCGCCACCAGCTCCGCACCCTGCCCCTCGATGTCGCTGGAGGAGAGCACCCCGCCGGGAAGTGCCGCCGCCCCTTCCGCCAGCGCCTGTGCCTGGTCCGCCGGCACCCCCTGGGACGCCAGGAACGCTGCCAGCTCGGTTCCGTTGAGGGTCAGGAGCGGCGTGGAGACCGTCAGGGGCGAGGCGAGGTTGTGTCGGGTCGTGTGCCAGGCCGCGCTCTGGATGAAGAGGCGGTCACCCAGCATCCCCCGGTACCCCACCTCCGCCGTGGAGGTGGTGTTCTCCACCAGGGGTTCGATGTCCTGCACGGACCCGGGGGTCAGGGGGGTGAGGGTCGAGGTCACGGGATCGAGGGCGTTCAGCGAGACCGCGTCACCGGGATCCAGGCTGGCCAGGAAGGCCGCCGTCGCCGGGTCCACCTGACCGCCTGCCGCCAGAATCCCCACGACGCACTGCCAGACGAAGGTGGATGTGGCCGGGACCAGGGCCGAGGGCCCGCCGGCTTCCGCCGGGGTGCAGGGCGAGCGCATGCCCTGGTATCCGCCCGATCCGTCGGAGAAGCGGATCCCGTCCCGTCCCGTCCCCATGGCGCGGGTGCGGTATCCCAACATCCCCAGGGGTGGCGGTGCCGTCCCGCCGGAGAGATCCAGGAAGTAGTTCGTGGGTGTCGGCGTGGAGAATCCTCGGGACCACGAAGCGCTCAGGCTATGGCCCGGAGCCGGCTCCCACACCAGTCCGGCTCGCGGTGACCACACCGGGTCCTGTACGACGTTCGACTCGTCGAAACGAAGCGTCGCCAGCAGATGGAGACCCTCGGCCAGCCGGGTCCTGGACTGGAGATACGCGCCCCACTCGGTGATCTGGTCGTCGTCTTCGTAGCGACCGTGGATCGTGCCCCCCGTCCGGGGGGTGGTCCGGGTCCAGTCCGCACCGTACGTCAACTCCTCGACGCCGCCGAAGAGGTCGAACCCGTGGCGAGCCTGGACACCCACCACCCTGGACCGATCCACGAGGAGGGCCCCGTCCCGGAGCAGGTAGGTCTCCCCGGCGTCGCTGGCGTTCAGGAAGGCCTGGGCGAAGAGGTTCCCGGAGTGGAGACGGGCCTGCAGGTAGTCGTAGATCCACCCGTCGGCCTGGGCGGCGCCCAGCGGGGTCTGCTCGATCCCGCTGGACGAGGTGCGCCCCCCCTGGAAGATGAGCGTGTCCCCGTCGGAGGGGGTGAAGTCGACCCGCCCGTCCACGCTCCAGCGCCGGATGTCGAAGTCCCGGATGCCCACCCGGGCCATCCGTGCCGGGATCTCGTCCTCGGGCACTCCCAGATCCCGGAGCTGGTCTTCGAACGCGGCGGGATCGCTGTCGATGAGTTCCCGGGCCGCCACCTCGGTGGGATCCTCGTAGAAGAACTCCTCTCCCTGGAACCACCGGCCCGACAGCTTCACGCCGATCCGGTCGCCGATCCGCTGGGAGGTCCGGAGCTCCGACTGGAAGACCGACTGGCTTCCCCCGGAGAAGGCGAAGGACGAGGTGGGAAGATCCGAGAGAGGCGACCGGGTCAGGACGTTCAGGACCCCACTTGCCGAATTCGGGCCGTAGATGGCGGAGGACGGACCCAGCACCATCTCCATGCGATCCACGTCGGGCGTCGCCGTGGGGGAGAAGTGCATGAAGTTCGCCCGGAGCGAGGGAAGGTTGGAGGGCCGGAAGTCGGTGAGATACCGGAGGGAGCCGGTGAAGATGTTGTTGAATCCCCGGAAGGTGGTGATCCGGCTCCCCAGCCCCGTATCGGCCATGTCCACGCCGGGCTCGAGGCGCAGCGCGTCGGTGGGATCCAGCGTCACCCTGCGCTGGATCACCTCCCGTCGGACCAGGCCCACGTACCCCATCGCGCCGCCCTGCTCCTGTCCCCGGGGGAGCCCTTCCGCCGTCACCACGAGGGCGTCCATGTCCTGGACCTGCCGGGTGACCACGAGGTCCACACGGGTGGAATCGGCGCCCCTCACCTCCACCGGTGCACTCTCGGTGGCGTGCAATCCCATCTGATCCGGGACTCTCACCACGACCGATCCGGCAAGGACCGTGATCCGGAAGGCTCCGGCGGCGTTGGTGGCGTCGCCGGCCACCGTGCGCCCGTCCCGGACGATCAGGACCTCGGCGGTGCGGACCGGGACCCCCTGTTCGTCCGTCACGGTCCCGAAGACGACCCCTCTCTCCTCCTGTGCTGCCGCCTGGGTGGAGAGGGTACGAACAGCCAGGATCAGCGGGATCAGAGAACCCGTCCAGCGGGCTGGAGCCCCGCGGTTCGCGACGGCGGCCATGAGGACCTCCTTGTGGTCGAGAGGGTGGCGACGCCAGGGGCATCGCGGTCTCGACCATGGTGCAGCGCCGGAGGTGACCTCGGGGTACGGAGAGCTACGTAACGGGCTCCACGACCCTACGTAGACGGGCCCGGGCCCGGGGGGCCGGAGGGGGATCTCCCACCGCCGTCAGGGCCGGAAGGCGGGGGACTCGTCGTCGGCGGAGGTCTGGGTGAGCTGCACCATGTTGGTGCCGGAGGCCTCGATGACGAAGATGTTCCAGCTTCCGTTCCAGAAGGCGTCGAACACCAGCTTCTCTCCATCCGCCATCCACGACGAATCGAACTCCTCCCCGCCCCCGGAGGTGACCCGGTACACGCTGGAGCCGTCGGCGGCCATGGTGTAGATGTCCAGGTCGCCTCCCCCCCGGTCGCTCACGAAGGAGATCACCCGGCCGTCTCCCGTGCGGGCCATGGTGGCGGGGGCCCCGTCGAAGGCCGGATCGTCCGTCAGGTTCACGGGGCTGGCGCCGCTGGGGGTCACGCTCCAGATGTCTCCATTGCCGGAGCGGGTCGAGAAGAACACCACCCGCGTGCCGTCGGCGAGCCAGGCCGGCTCGGTGTCGTCGGCTTCGTCGTACGTGATCCGGACCTCGTTCAGGCCCGTGGCGTCCATCATGTAGAGCTCGAAGTTCCCGTCGCGGTTGGAGGCGAAGGCGATCCGGCTCCCGTCGGGGGACCACGCGGGAAACCGGTCGATGGCCGGGTCGTTGGTCACCCGGGTCACGTTCGACCCGTCCACGTCCATGATGAAGATCTCGGTGTTGCCGGCCCGGTTCGAGGCGAAGGCGATCCGGCTGCCGTCCGGGGACCAGGAGATGTCACCGTCGCTGCCGGGGTGGTTGGTCAGGTTCACCCCCTCCCTCCCGTCCGGCGTCATGAGGTAGATCTCCCGGTTGCCGTCCCGGTCGGATTCGAAGGCGATCAGGTTGCTGGCGGTGAAATCGAAGCCCTCTCCGGTCCACGGATCCTCCTCGGGGCCGGTGGGGCTCGCGCTATCGGTGCAGGCGGCTGCAGCCACGGTCAGGGCCAGCGCCGCCAGGCGACGCGGGGATGGGGAGGGGAAGGGCGACATGATCTTCTCCTGAAGGGATCTCTCGTTCAGGGCGGGTGCAGGATGGCCGGATCCGAAGCCGGCATCGAAGGTGCCGTTTCGGCGTCAGGGGGTCTCGGGGTCCGTCTCGGGACCTCGAGAGTCCTCCTCGTCGTTGAACATGCTCATGGACGGCTGGCCGTCGGACCCCACCCCCACGAGGGTGCGGATCTCGCCGGCCCGGTCGGTGAAGACCAGGTTGGTGGTTCCATCCGGGAGGTATCCGAGGACCGCCCGGGGCCGGGACTCGGGGTCGTGGATCGTCACCCCCGGCGAGCCGTCCCCCAGCACGGTGAGCCGCAGACGCTCCCGCCCGTCTCGATCCGAGAGGGAGAGAACCGCCCGGCCGTCGGCGTCGGTGGCGAGATGTCCCCGCCGCACGCCGTCGGCATCCACGAGGGTGACCTCCTGGGCCGTGAGGCTCTCCACCTCCTGGGCCCCGTCCCGGGGCAGGACCATCCAGACCCCCAGGGCCAGCGCCACCGCCGCCATCAGAAGGGCACCGCTGGCCATAAACCCGCCCCCGCTGGAGCGCTTCGACTCCAGGACCGTCAGACGCCGATCCAGCCGGGCCTCCAGCTCCTTGACGGTGTATTCCGACTCCGATGGCGTATGCGAGCCCTGCAGCCGGTCTCTGTCGCGGGTGAAATCGTTCATGGTGCCACCTCCCTCAGAGGATCTCCAGCAGGGCGCTCACGACCTGGATCACGCCGGGGCCGAGCACGACGACGAAGAGCGCCGGAAACACGAAGAGGACCAGGGGGAAGAGGAGCTTGATGGTGGTCTTGGCCGCCTGCTCCTCCGCCGCCTGCCGGCGCTTCAGGCGCAAGGTGTCGGCCTGGACCCGGAGGGCTCGCCCGATGGAGGTCCCGAAGCGCTCCGTCTGGATCATGCTCGAGACCAGAGCCTCCATGTCGTCGCTCCCGGAGCGCTCGGCCATGTTCCGCAAGGCCTGGCCACGGGGTGTACCGGCCCGGATCTCCAGGTTCACCATGGTGAACTCCGCCGCCAGCGCCTGGCTCACATTCCGGATCTCCTCGGAGACCCGGACCAGGGCCTGATTCAACCCCATCCCCGCCTCCACGCAGGCCACCAGAAGGTCCAGCGCGTCGGGGAGCACGGTCTGGATTTCGTGGCGACGCCGCTTCCGCCGGATCGACACGTACCAACCCGGCACGAGCCAGCCCATGATGCCCAGCCAGGCGCCCATGAAGAGCATGGCCATGAGACGGGCGTCGAAGGCGGCGCCCACCACCAGGCACAGGAAGACCATGCCCGCCGCCAGGACGACCCGGAGACCCAGGAAGATCCGAAGCGCCTCCGGGCCCCAGAAGCCGGCCTGAATCAGCCGCTTGCTCCATCCCTCCATGTCCACGCCGCCGCTCTCGACCCGCTCGCCGAGAACCTGGACGACCTGGCGCAGCTTCTCCTTCTTGGACTGCCTGCGCCTCCGGGCGACCGCACCGAAGGGGGTGGGACCCGAGTCACGGATCTCCTGGAGCTCACGGGCCACGGCCCGGGACGGCGTGGTGGCGAGCTCGTACAGAGCCACCACGAGCATGGTCACGCAGACCGCCGCCAGCATTCCCACCAGGTAGGGCATCTCGTCTCTCCCTCAGTACCGGACGTCCACGATCTTGCGGATCCACAGCAGTCCGATGGTCTGCAGCAGGATCCCCCCGGCGAGCATGGCCTGCCCGATGGGGTCCACGAAGAGCGTCTGGAGGTAATCCGGATTGATGAAGGAGATGATGAGCCCCACCAGGACGGGGAGGGCCGCCAGCGTGTAGCCGCTCATCCGGCCCTGGGCGGTATAGATCCGGACCTGGCGCCGGAGGTTGAAGCGGGCCCGCATGGTCTCGGCGATCTGCTCGAGGATGTCGGTCAGATTCCCACCGACCTCCTTCTGGACCAGGATCGCCGTCACCAGGATGCGCACGTCCATGATGGCCACCCGATCCCCCAGGCTCATCATGGCATCGTGGAAGGGAATCCCGAACCGCTGCTCCTCCACGGTCATCTGGAGTTCGGACGCCAACGGTTCCGGGGTCTCCTCGGCCACCATGCGGAGGCTCTCCGAGAGGGGGTGACCCGCCCGCACGGCCCGGGCCAGGGAATCGATGGAGTCGGGAAGCTGGCTCTCCAGCTTGTGCATGCGCTTCTTCCGCTTGCGCCGGACCTGGAACCAGGGGGTGACCGCCCCCAGGGCGACCCCGACGGCCATGAGGACCGGACTGCGGGAGAGCAGAGATCCCAGCAGGCCGAAGACCGCGGCGAAGAGCGCGGTGCGGGCCACGAACTTCTCCAGGGTCCAATCGAGCCCCGACTGCCTGAGGAGGTGCTGCAGGTCCCAGATCTGGGGCACCCGCTCCGCCAGGCGGGCCAGGAGCCGACCCTCGGTGCGCCCCTCGGGGTGGATCAGCGCCGACGCCGACGGCCCGCCCATGGCCAGGTCGGATCCTCCCTGAAGGGACCCGAGGGCCTGACGCCGTACCCGCCATTCCCGAATCGCCGCGAACCCCTGAAAGGCCACCAGGGCCGCCACGAACACGCTCAGGGCCGCACCGATGGCCAGCGCTCCTCCGTCACCCATGGGCCGGGACCTCCGACCCCGCCGCCTCCAGTGCCGGCGAGACCTCGTCCCGGCCACCCCGGAAGGGAGCCAGGAGCCGGCCCACCAGAGACTTCCTCTCCTTCTCCGGCCGTTCCCCCGCGGCCCCCTCCGCGATGTCCGCCGCCAGGTCCCGGATCTCGTCGGCGTAGCGAGAGCTCCCGTTCAAGACCAGCGGACGCCCCGTGCTGATGGATTCGATGACGGTGCGGTAGTCGTTCCCCAGGGTGGCATAGATCTCCATCCCCAGCGTCTCCTCCAGGTCCGTCAGCCTCACCAGGCCCTTGGGGTTGAACCGGTTCACCACCAACCGGAGTCGCTTCGCGTCTCCCCCGGTGACCTTGTCCAACGCCGGGAGTGACCGCTTCAGGTTCCGGATCGAGGGTACGTCCGCGTTGGTGATCAGGAAGATCTGATCGGCTTCCCGGAAGGTGGTCAGGACCGGAGGGGCCAGCGACTTGGAGGTGTCCACCACCAGGTAGTCGTAGTGGCTTCGCAGGAAACGCAGGATGCCGCCGATCTGCTCCGAGGTGACCTCTTCGCCGATCTCCGGCTCGAAGGGAGCCGAGAGGACGTGGACTCCCGAGTCGTGGCTGTCGATGTAGGACGCCAGGAGATCGGCATCGAGCCGGTGGAAGTTCCGCACCAGATCGATGAAGTGGAAGCGGGGCTGCACCCCCAGGAGGGTGGCGATCTCACCCATCTCCAGATCCAGGTCCACCAGGAGCGTGCGCTTGCCCGTGATGCGATGGATCTCGATGGCGGTGTTGGTGGCCACCGTGGTGGCGCCGGCTCCCCCCTTGGCGGAGAAGAAGGCCATGACGTTGCCCTTCCGGCGCCGGGGGGTCTCCTCGTCCCGGGCCCACCCCCGCTTCTGCAGCACCCGGCCCAGCGCCTCGTAGAGCGCCTCGGGGCTGGCCGGCTGGGGAAGGTATTCCACCAGCCCCGCCCGCATGGCGTCGAGGAGGAGCCCCGAGGGCAGATCGGGTCCGATCCCCATCAACGCCGTCCCGGGAAACCGGGCGGCGAGGGTTCCGGCGACCCGGATGGCCCCGGCCGGATCCTGGGTCAGATCGAGCATCAGCACCTGGGGGTCCGCATCCCGGATCCGCTCCAGGTCCTCGGCCTCCAGCGCCGCCGGCGAGGCGGCGATCCAGGGCTCCACCTCCGCAGCCCTCCGGGCCTGCTGGACCGCTTCGTCCACCACGGACCGGAGCCCTGCCTCCGTGGAGACGAGGCCGATGTTGAGTACGCCGTTGCTCATGTCTGCCTCACCGAATCAGCTGCAGTACGCGAACGAGAGAGCCCGTGGTCTGACCGGATCGACTCCGGCCCACCCCGGGCACGTAGTAGAGGAAACGCCCCGTCACCGGGTCCTGTCGGGAGGCCTGCTCCTCGATGAAGACCCGGGCGAAGTTGTTGAAGCGGATGTACTGGCGGCCCGGCTTGTTGATCTCGGCCGGATCGAAGAGGGCCACCGTCACCACCCGGGGGCTGTCCATCCCGTATTCGCTCACCACCGAGTTGGTCCGGTCGTCGAAGTAGGCGTCCGGGTCCTGGTCGATGAGGGTCTGGACCCCCTGGTAGGTGGGCCCGACCATGTTGCCGGGCTCGATCAGGTATTCGGTATCCAGATCGATGACCGAGGTGTTGCAGGAGCAGATGTTGCGCCGGTACCGGGCGGCACCCCGCCCGTCTCCGCCGTCGCGTCCCAGCGAGCCACCGTCGCCAGGCTCGTCAGGCCGTCCTCCGCCCCCGATCCCCAGGTCCTCCCGCTTCTCCCGCCAGCGGAGAAGGCCCCCCCGGCCCTCTCCGGGGGTGTCCGGATCGTCGACGTCGCCGTCGTACTCCCGGTCCTGACCGCAGTCCGGCTGATCCGGGTCCGAGGGGAGCACCCAGGGGAAGAAGAAGGAGGGCACGAAGGCGTCCTGGGGCTGGGTGACCTTGATGGTGATCCGCCGGCCGTAGTCCCCGTCGAACCGGCGACCCGACTCGTCCACGGCGGCGTCCCGCCAGCCGCTGCCGTAGCCCGTCTCGCCCCAGTCGCTTCCTGCACCGCTGTAGCGCTCGTAGCGGTCGCCCTGGTCGGGGTCGTACCGCCACCGCTCGTTCTCGTCCCACAGGCGGTTGCCGTTGGCGTCGTCGTTCGTCTCCTCCCAGAGGTCCGGGACCGCGAACGGCTTCACGCACTGGGCGGCTCCCGCGGCTCCTGCCCAGGCGGTGGCCTCGGCACCGATGTCCACCTGGTCGACCCCGAACATACGGGCGAACCAGGTGGGGATCCCCTCCCGGCGGATGGCGGCCCGAACGGTGGAGCTGTCGGTGTTGACCCACACGGTCACGTCCTCGGCCCGCACCCGCTCGTTGCGGATCTCGTTCTGGACCGCAAAGTCCACCGCCCTGCGCTGAGCCTCCTGGTACGCCTGGTCCTGCTGGTATTCCAGGAAGGCGCTGGCGCCGGCCAGCGCAGCGGCGTCGGCGGCCCGTTGGGCCTCGGCCCGGGCGTTCAGCAGCCCGCCCAGGTCGATGCCCAGGGCCAGGACCGCCAGGAGGGCCGTCATGGAGATGGCCACCGTCACCGAGACCGAACCCCGCTCGTCGGAGTTCCGACCCAGCAGCGGTCGGCGCCCGGTGGTCGACCTTCGGTTGTGGATGAGGCGGCTCATGGATGATTCCTCCGTCGGAGGGGCTCGTTTCAGCGGCCGACGCCCGTCGTGTCCGCAGGCGTGCGGAACTGGTCGTCCCAATCCCAGTCGTCCGGGTCACCGGTGGGAAGCTCCGGCGCTTCGTCCGAGGGCTGCACGATCCGGGGGCTCACGATCACGAGGAGCTCCGTGACCTGCTGCCGCTCGTCGGCGCTCTGGAAGAGCTTGCCGAGAATCGGGATGCTGCCGAGGATCGGCAGCTTGCTGATGCTCTCCTGCATGGTCCTGTCCAGGAGACCGGCGATGGCCAGGTGCTGGCCCTCCCGGAGCTCCACCTGCGTCTCGGCCCGCCGTGAGAGGATGCTGGGGAGCTGGAAGCCGGCGATGGTCAGGCCACCGGCGAAGTCCAGGGCGGACACCTCCGGGGCGATGGCGAGCCGGATGTTGCCGATGTTCGTCACCGTGGGGGTGAAGTTCAGGCGCACCCCGAACTCCCTCCACTCGATGCTCACGGCGTTGTTCGCGGTGGAGCCCTGGACGCTGGGAAAGGGGAACTCCCCACCCGCCAGGAACGAGGCGGTCTCCCCGTCCAGGGCCAGGAGCGTGGGCTCGGCCAGGCTCTGGAAATCACCGGTCTCGTTGAGGGCCCGGATGATGGCCCGGAGGTGGGCGTCGGTGTTGATCAGCGACAGCTCCACCACCCCGTCGGAATCGGTCGTGGTGCGGTAGTCCCCGTCCGCCGCCAACTCGTGGGGGTTCATGATGTCGATCACCTGGTTGCCCAGCGACTTCAGCGCGCTGCGGCTGACCTCGGCGAACTGCACGTGAAGGCGGATCTGACTGGGGGCCGGCGTCTGCAGGTTGTCGATGACGACCGCGCCGGACCCCTCCGCAAGCTCCAGGGCCCTGCGGGCGACGAAGGCCGAGCTCACCGGGCCCGAGAAGACCAGCGTGTTCCCCTGGGCGCTGACCTCGATGTCCTCGTCGGGGAACATGGTGTCCAGGTGCCTCTGGACCCCGCCGGCGTCCGCCGTGACCTCGACGCCGTAGATGTGGCGGGTTCCGGTGGTGTCCCATACCACGAAGGTCGTGTTCCCCAGGTTGCGTCCGTTGATGAGGACCTCGTTGGGGCCCATGACCACCGCCTCCGCCACCTCGGGATCGGAGATGGACACCCGGCTGAAATCCACCGGACTCACCAGCACCGCGGAGGTGCCCCGAGCGAGGCTCACCGCTCCCTCCGGCTCGGTGATGAACTGGGGCCGGGTCAGGAACTGCTGCCCGGCGAGGGGACTCGTGAGGACCAGGAACATCCCGGCCAGGAGGGCCCCGACCCACATCAACAGGGGAAGCGGGTAACTGCTCGTGCCGTGCGTCGGGTTCCTCATCGTCCGCCTCCTCTTCCAAACGTGAGCAGCGTGCGCTGTCCTCCCTCATAGCTCTCCACCACCCGCCCGGGGCTGGGCGCCGGTCGGGTGGCTGCGGGTCGTGCGCCGGAGGGCGACGACCCGGTGGCGCCCGCCACCAGCGAGGCGATCCGACGACCCTCCGTCTGCACCGCCTCCGAATCGAGGGTGTTGCGGAGGGCCAGCTGGATCCGTCCTTCGGTGGCGGCCAGCGTCAACGCCTCGGCGTCTTCCGGCGTCACCAGGAGCGTCACCACCGTGACGGGCTGCGGCTCCCCGTTCATGTCCTGCTGGTAGGCCTGGTCCGCCGCCAGCGCCCGGACGTTCTGGAGGATGATCCGGGTGGTGGTCTGCCGTCGGTCCGTGCCCGGAACCACCGTGGCCAGCACATCGACCCGGGTGCCCGGGAGGACGAAGCCCGCGACGGCCACCACCTCGTCCACCTCGACGGAGACCGCCCGCATCCCCTCGGGGATGGTGATGGGCAGCCCCCCGCCGGCCTCCTTGTCGGCGAGCTTCCAATCCACCATGGGCTCGTTCTTCCGGACCTCCACGACGAGCCCCCGCCCCACCACCTCACCGACCTGGGTGGCGAAGCCTTCCGGGAGTGCCCCACCGGGCCACTCCACGCTCTCCAGGTCCTCCCGCCGCACGATGGTCCCGGACGGAAGGTCCCGGGCGGCCACGACGAGGGTTCGACCCGGGGACGCCGCCTCCAGGGGGGCGGGCTCCGAGTTCACGTATACCAGCGCCACGTAACCGGCCAGAAGGCCGGAGAAGGTGGCGCCGATCAGCATCATCCAGAACCTGGGGATCCTCATGAGGTCTGCCCTGTCATTCGTTTCGCATGACGAAGGAGGTGGTGAGGGCCAGCGTCCTGTCGCCCGTGACCCATCCGATCAGGGGTGCCAGGAAGCCGAATTCGTATTCGTAGTCGATGGTGATACTGGCCGGCGTGCCGGTGCCGGCCTTCCAACCCTCCACGTAGACGTCGGCCTTCTGAGGATCCAGAGAGGCGCGTCGTAGCGAGTTGTTCACCACGCCCAGCATGGCGTCGTAGGTGAACGCGCTGTTGTTCACCACCGAGCTCCTCAACGACTCCCGAGCCGTGTCGGTGAGGACCTGCTGGACGTTCCAGGCCCGGGCGAACTCCACCAGGCCCAGGATCATCAGAAGCAGCACGGGCAGAACCAGCGCGAACTCCACGACGGCCTGCCCCGCCTCCGGATGACCCTTTCCTCGGGCTCGTCGCCGGGTGGGTCCCCGGGGGACCCTGTCGCCCGTCCTGCGGGCGGAGCCAGACATCCATCGAAGTCCCATGGAACGGCCGGGTTGGAGACGCGAGGTCCTGGGACGCCGGCCCGCCACCGGACCGAAGGCCGGCTGCGACCGGCGCCCCAGGCTGCTTCGAAACAGGGGAGCCCGATCGGTTACGGGACGTACCCGTCGTTCGGTGCGCCCTCGAGGACCGTGGCGATCCGGTTGAAGATGCCGCCGATGGCGTCCCGGAAGACCACCATCACGGCGATCAGACCAATGGACACCAGGGCCAGGATCAGAGCGTACTCGGTGAGCCCCTGACCGGACTCGTCGTGCCAGAACTTCGCGATCATCGCCTGCATGGGTTTCTCCTCCGGCCCAGGTGGGCCACGTGGTGTAGAGGTGTACCGAGGCACCGTCGCCTCTCGGCCCGACTCTATTCGCAACCGGTGTGCCCAGCGTGGATCGAGGGGCGAAATCCCTTTGTTCATGCGACGAAACGCCTATCGACCCATCGGCTCGAATGCGCCCCACCCAGGAATGCTGTTCTGCTATCGGGCAGACTTTACCGTGGCTCGTCCGCATCGCCGCTGTTGCGCAACACTGGCCACGGGAGCCCAGGGATCTCCGGTCGCGGCTCCGCAGCGCTGCGGGCTCGCAGCGGGCGTGGGGGCCGAAATCGGCGGCGTGGGGCGGGGATCGGCGGCCCCATCGACGGCCTCCGGAATCGAATGCCCCGGGGCCGCCCTTGTCGTCGGAGCTCTCGGCTCCCAGCCTGTGGGCCATGGCTCTCCAACGGCTCGTTCTCTTCGCTGCGGTGCTCCGGGCTCTCCTCCTGGCCCCTCCGGAGGTCGGAGCCCAGGAAGCCACCGGGCGAGAGGAGATCCTCGACTACGACGTGGCGATTCGGGTCGAGGCCGACGGTTGGCTCCAGGTCACCGAGGTGATCCGCGTCCGGGCCCTGGGGCGGCAGATCCAGCGGGGGATCTACCGGGATTTTCCCACCACCTTTCCCCGGGAGGGCGGGCTCGGTCGTGTCGAGGCCCCCTTCGAGGTGGTGCAGGTCCTCCGGGACGGGGAGCCCGAGCCGTGGGTGCTCCAGAGCGTGGGGGGGCCGGCGAGGCGGGGCGGGATCCGGGTGAGAATCGGAAACGCCGACGTCGTGCTGGAGCCGGGGGAGCACACGTACACCCTCACCTACCGCACCCTCCGGTGGATCCAGTACGGGGAGGATGCGGACCGCCTCTACTGGAACGTGACC
>JARRPL010000035.1:0-16129 GCA_037382905.1 Gemmatimonadota bacterium
TCCCGGCGACCCCGACGGTGAGTTGCGGGCTCCCGATCCCGGGCACCGCCCCCGACGCGTCCGGCGCCGGGCTGAAGACGATGCTCACCCCGGCGCTGTCCCGCACCAGGACCGGGGCGGGGCGGGAGTCCTGGCCGCACGCCGGAAGCCAGGCCGCGGCGGACACCAGGATGGCCAAGAGTCTCGTCCGTCTCGCCATGGAACCCCTCTGACCGAGAGTACGGGCGTGCATGTCGGTGCGCGAGTTCATTGCCGGAGTCCTCCAGAGCCTCTCCCGATCGAGCGGTTGCCTTACCGGGTTCAGAACCAGAAGGCGTACTGCACCTTCATCAGGAGCCCGCCGGCCTGGGTCTCCCAGCCCGCCCCGGGCAGGTCCAGGAGATCGTGGTTGTAGATGACGAAGAGATCGCCCAGGGGGTCGAAGGTCCAGCGCAGGCGGGTGTTGAGGCCGAACTCGTCCGCCTCCCGCTCGTACTGCCCGAAGACGCTGAGCTGGAGGTCCGGGGAGAAGTTCATGAGGACCCGGGCGCCGAACAGGTCCTGCTGGATCTCCCCCGCGGACACCTGGCCCCGGTTGCGGGTCGAGGTCAACTCCACATTCAGGAGGTCCGACGGGTTGATCTGCAGGCGCAGGGAGAGCTCGCTCAGGTCCCCGTCGTAGAACGGCCCGAACCACCAGGACACGCGCCCGCTCACGCTGCGCTTGTTGGCGAAGTCCACCTCCACCCGGTAGCGGATCCAGTCGTAGACCCCCGGCGTGATGACGACACCGTCGGAGATCTCGAAGGGCTCCGGGGGGCGGTCCCCCTGGGGGGCGACGTTCAGCTCGATCCGGTCCCCGCTGTTGAGGCGCAGGTTCACCGGGGCGGTGAAGATCCGGTAGCTCTCCAGCCGGCCCGTCAGGTCCCACGCCAGGATGGGGACGAACTCGAAGTAGAGGTTCTGCACCGACGGCAGGGGTGACCACCAGCGGTAGTTCACCCCGGCGCTGGCCAGGTGGACGTTCCGGCGGGGGACGAACCCTAGGGAGGGGTCGAAGGACTCGCCGATGCGCTTGTAGGTCACCGAGACGTCCCAGGGGTCGTTGGGCAGATCGATGATCCCCCCGAAGGCCGAGCGGTCCCCGGCCAGCCCGGCCCTGCGGGTCTCCATCCCCCACCCGGCCACGATGAGGTTCTGGTCTCCCAGGAAGCGGGACGTGTTGTAGTTCACGTCCACCCCCAGGGTGTAGCTGTCCGCCCGGCCCAGGGGATCGCCGAACGAGCCCAGGAATCCCACGCTGGAGCGCTCCAGCACGTTCTGGCGGACCCGCACGGCACCCATGGTGGTGGGATCCACCAGCCCCTCCACCCGCCCGGTGCGGGTGACGAGCCCGCCGAAGCTGGTGCGCCCCGCCCGCCCGCTCACCTTTCCTCCGGTGACGATGGGCACCTGCTGGCCCTCCACGAGGCCGATCCGCCGGGTGAAGAAGGGGACCACGTCCCGGGTGTAGAAGGTGGTGAGGCCGGCGCCGAAGTCGAAGATGTCCGCCCCGTCCAGGAAGAAGGCCCGCCGCTCCGGAAAGAAGAGGGGGAAGCGGGTCAGGTTCGTCTGCCGCGTGTCCACCTCGGTCTCGGCGAAGTCGGTGTTGACCGTGAGGGCGGCGGTGGCGTTGCTCCCCAGGCGCTGGAACACGTCGAGGCTCGGCTCCCCGTCGACACCCCATCCCGAGGTGGGCGCATCCTTGGTGACGCCGCCGGAGAAGGCGGGGCGCACCGCCAGCCCCAGCCCGGTGTCGAAGGTCGGGAGGCCCTCCAGCACCCCGGCCCGGCTGGTCTGCGTCAGGGACACGTCCCGGGTGGCGCCGGACCAGCGGGTGACCTCGAGGGTGCGCTGGACGCGGCGCTCCACGTTGAAGCCCCACCGGTCCAGGCCGGCCCGGTAGCTCAGACTCCGGATCGGGATGCGGAGTTCCGCCGTCCACCCCTCGGCGTCCCGCTGCGCACGGGCCTCCCACACCGCGTCCCAGCTGCTGTTCTCCGACAGGCCCTGTTCCGACACCAGCGCCTCGTAGCGGGCCCCCGCCGGATTCACGGCGAAGACGTAGCCCGACTGGCCATCCAGGAAGGGGTCGAGGACGAGCTTGACGTGGTCCTCCGACCGGAGCTCGCTGTCCCGGGCCTTGGAGTAGCTCACGATCCCCGAGGGATCCGGGTCGAAGGCGCGGATGCCGATATAGAGGTTCTCGGCGTCGGCCAGGACGTAGACGTCGGTGGGGAAGGTCGCGGCCCGCCCCTCCACGGGCTCCACCATGGTCAGGGAGCCGATGGAGGTCGCCGCGGCCCACGCCGCCTCACCGAGCCGCCCGTCCACCTCGATGGGGCCCGTCACGGCCCCCACCCCGGCGCGGGGGACACTCTGGGCGAGGGCCGTTCCGGGAGCCCCGAGGGCCAGCACGATCAGGGCGACCCCGAGGGTCGGGAGGGTCCGGCACGGCGGAAGCAGGGTCCGGCGTTCGGACGAAGGAGGCGTCATGGGCCGAAGATAGCCCGTGAAGAGGCGGGGTGCGCGGACCCGCCGGACCCTCCCCCGTTGCGCCCCCCGAAGGACGACCCCAACCTCGCGGTCGCCGCCCATCCCTTGTTCAGCCTTTCCCACGACCCCGAGACACCGACGATGAATTCCATGATCGAGGGGGGACGCCCGGCGGCGCGCTTCGTGGGCCGGGTCGAGTCCCCCCTGAAGGACCGTGCCGCGGCTCCGCGGCAGGCGGACGAGACGGCCCCCGAGGCGTGGCTCGTCTTCGACGACGATGTGGCGGCGGGGCTCGAGGGGTTGGCGCCGGGCGACGATCTCTTCCTCCTGACCTGTCTCCACCTGGCGGACGAGCGGGCGGTTCGGGTCCACCCCCGGGGCGACCCCACCCGCCCAAGCCGGGGCGTCTTCAGCACCCGCTCCCCCCGCCGGCCAAACCCCATCGGGCTGCACCGGGTGACCATCCGGACCATCGAGGGCCCAAGGGTCCTGGTGCACCCCCTCGAGGCGGTGGACGGCACGCCGATCCTGGACATCAAGCCCGTCATGCGCCGGGAGGGGAATCTCCGGTAGCGTCGATCCCGAGGGAAGCCCGGGCCGAAGCGGTCCGTGGACCGACGATGGCCGGAGTCGTCCGGATCCGGTCGTCAGCCTCAAGAAGGACCCACATGGGGACATCCGACTGGGGACAGACGACCCGGCACTCGGGACCCGCCGCCCCGGGCCGGCCCCCTCGTCGTCGCGAGCTCCTTCCAGGACGGCACCACCGGGTCCGCCGTTCAACGAGAATCGGTTCAGAGATCGACGAACGTGCCCCGGCCACCGGCAGCAGGCTCCCCCCGGGCGGAATCCGGCGGCTGCAGGTCGCCTGAAGCGTGCTCGACAGGATCGCCCCCCTGCACGTCGGGCCGCGACGGCTTCGACCAGATGAAGCCGACCCCCACGAGCACCAGGGGAACCGCCATGAGCACCGCCCAGGTGGGGGCGTCGCTGAAGAGCACCATGTAGCCCACCAGGGGGATCATGATCCCCGTGGAGAGGAGCTTGGCCCGCAGAGGGATCACGCCGTGCGCCTCCCAGCTCCGCACCGTGGAGCCGAACCACCGATGCTCCAGGAGCCACCGGTGCATGCGGTGGGACCCTTTGGAGAAGCACCACGCTGCCACCAGCACGAAGGGGGTGGTGGGAATCACGGGCAGGAAGACCCCGACGGTGCCGAGACCCAGAGCCACCCAACCCCCGACGAGCCAGAGCCAGCGGGCCCAGACGGGGTGAGGCGCCGGCGGCAGGTCGGCGGGCGGATTCAACGGATCGGCGTCCATGACGGCCATCCTCACCCCACGGCTCGGTGCGCGTTCCTGGAGGACCCGGTGTAGAATCCAACTCCAACCGGATCCCGAACCCAGACAGGGGAAGCACCCATGGACACACGCACACTGGGGACCCGCGGTCTCCGCGTATCGGCACTCGGCTACGGATGCATGGGATTGAGTCACGGCTACGGCCGCCCCTCGGACCGCGGGCATGCCATCCGGATGATCCACGCCGCGGTGGACCGTGGGGTGACCTTCTTCGACACCGCCCAGGTCTACGGGCCCTTCACGAACGAGGAGGTGGTGGGCGAGGCCCTGGCCCCCGTCCGGGACCAGGTGGTGATCGCCACCAAGTTCGGCTTCGACCTCGTGGACGGAGAGGCAAGCGGGTTGAACAGCCGGCCCGAGTCCATTCGCCGGACGACGGAGGACTCGCTCCGCCGTCTCCGGACCGAGCGGATCGACCTCCTCTACCAGCATCGGGTCGATCCGGCGGTCCCGATCGAAGACGTCGCCGGGACGGTCAAGGAGCTCATCGCCGAGGGCAAGGTCGCCTACTTCGGCCTCTCGGAGGCGGGCGTGCAGACGATTCGCCGGGCCCACGCCGTCCAGCCGGTCGCCGCGCTCCAGAGCGAGTATTCGCTATGGTGGCGCGAGCCCGAGGAGGAGATCCTCCCCGCCCTGGAGGAGCTGGGGATCGGCTTCGTGCCGTTCAGCCCGCTGGGGAGAGGCTTCCTCACCGGCACGATCGACGCCGACGCCACCTTCGAGGAGTCGGACTTCCGAACGAACGTGCCCCGCTTCGACCCGGAGAACCTCAGGGCGAACCAGGAGCTGGTGCGCCTGGTACGACGGATCGCCGCCGGGAAGGGGGCTACCCCCGCCCAGATCGCCCTGGCGTGGCTGCTGGCCCGGAAGCCGTGGATCGTCCCCATCCCGGGCACCACGAAGCTCCACCGCCTCGAAGAGAACCTCGGAGCCACCGCCGTGGAGCTCACCGGGGATGACCTCCAGGAGATCGATCGCGCCCTCCGGACGATCACCATCCGGGGAAGCCGCTACACGGAGGAGATCCAGCAGATGATCGATCGCTGAGTTGACGGCCCTCAAGACGACGGCCGGGCCCCCGACGGCACGGCGCAGTTGGAGACCTCCTGGATCTCCGCCTCGGCCTCCGGGAAGTACTTCCGCCTCCACCAGAGGGCCACGTTCACCAGGGCGATGAGGACGGGGACCTCGACGAGCGGGCCGATGACCGCCGCGAAGGCGGCGCCGTGGGCGATGCCGAAGGTCCCCACCGCCACCGCGATGGCCAGCTCGAAGTTGTTGGAGGCCGCCGTGAAGGAGAGGGTGGCCGTCTGGGGATAGGTGGCCCCCACGGCGCGGCTCATGAAGAAGGTGACGGCGAACATGGCCAGGAAGTAGATCAGGAGGGGGATCGCGACCAGGACCACGCTGGAGGGCTGGGCGACGATGGCCTCGCCCTGGATGGAGAACATGACCACGATGGTGAAGAGCAGCGCGATCAGGGTCAGGGGGCTGATCTTCGGGATGAACCGCTCGTGGTACCAGACCTTCCCCCTGGCCTTCACCAGGACGTACCGGGTGAGCATGCCCGCCAGGAAGGGCACCCCCAGGTAGATGAACACGCTTTCGGCGATCTGCCCCATGGTGATGTCCACCACCGCCCCCTCCAGCCCCAGCCACCCGGGCACGACGGTGATGAAGACCCAGGCGTAGAGGGAGTAGAAGAACACCTGGAAGACGGAGTTGAAGGCCACCAACCCGGCGGCGTACTCGTTGTCGCCCTCCGCCAGCTCGTTCCAGACGATGACCATGGCGATGCAGCGAGCGAGGCCGATGAGGATCAGCCCGACCATCAGCTCCGGGTGGTTCCGGAGGAAGAGGACGGCGAGCCCGAACATCAGGAGCGGTCCGATCACCCAGTTCTGCACCAGGGACAACCCCAGGATCTTCCAGTCCCGGAAGACGTCCCCCAGCTCCTCGTAGCGCACCTTCGCCAGGGGCGGGTACATCATGAGGATGAGGCCGATGGCGATGGGGATGGAGGTGGTCCCCACGTGGGTCGCCTCGTTGATCGCCGTGACGGGCTCCGGCCACAGGTAGCCGAGGCCGATCCCCACGGCCATGGCCGCGAAGATCCACAGCGTCAGGTATCGGTCCAGGAACGACATCCGTCCCGCGACGCTCTGCTCCGCCATCTCCTCAGTCCTCCACGTGCGAGGGTGCGGGATCGCCCCGGCCGGCCTCCGAAGCCACGGGCCGGGGTGCCCCCCCGGTCTCGAGATACTCGGCAAAGTCGTCCGGGAGCTCCGAGTCCCGGATGGCCGCGGCGGCCCGGGCCACATCGTACTCCACCCGCTGGATCTCCACCCCCACAGCCTCGCCATCCATCTCGACCGTCACGTATCCCGCCCGCCAGTCGCCGTCCTTGGGACGGCCCACGGAGCCGGTGTTCACGAAGCTCACCCCCTCCACCGGGCGGTACCACGGCTTGTGGGTATGTCCGAAGGCGACCACGTCGCCGGCTCTCGCGCCGAGGTGCGCCGCCATCTTCGTGCAGAAGGCGTCGGACCGATCCTCCGTCCAGTAGACGGTGTTCAGGACCGGGTTGCCGTGGACCAGGATCAGGCGGGGCCCCGCCCTGTGCCCTCCCAGGGGCCGTACGTCGATCCGGAAGGGCAGCCCACCGAGCCAGCCCTTCGTCTCCGGAGCCACGTGGGCGAGGGTCCAGGCGTAGCTCCTGTGACTGAGCTCGGCCTGGCGGGGATCCTCGTACTTGCACCCGCAGTGCTCGTGGTCCGTGGCGGTGGTGGAGTCGTAGTTGCCCGCCACACCCGGAATCCCGCGCGCCCGGAGGAGGGACACGACCTCGTTGGGCCAGGGTGCGTAGCCGACGAGGTCACCCAGGTGGTAGACGGCGTCGATGTCGGTCCGGGCGTCGATGTCCCGGAGGACCGCCTCGAGCGCCGGGAGGTTGCCGTGGATGTCGCTGATCAGGGCGTACTTCACGTCAGGGGCCCTCCGCAGGCTTCCGGGCCCGGACGAAGGCGGACAGGAACCGCCCCGCCAGGGCCCCGGCGAGGGCATCCACGTCGAGACCGGCCTCCTCCAGGAACGACCGCGCATCCTCCGCCTCGTAGATCCGGGTGGGCTCGAGGCTCGGGTCCTGGAAGCCCGCGTCCCGGAGGAGCCCTTCGAACTCCCGCTCCTCCAGCGCCCCGGCCACGCAGCCGATCCACAGCTCCATGCTGCGCCGTACCTCCGGCGGGACCTCTCCCCGGACCACCACGTCGGACACGGCGAAGCGTCCCCCGGGCTTGAGCACCCGGAAGGCCTCCCGGAGGACCTGCGCCTTGTCCGCCGCGAGGTTCACCACGCAGTTGCTGATGATCACGTCCACGCTCTCGTCCGGGAGGGGGATGTGCTCCATGTCCCCCTCCAGGAACTCCACATTGGTGGCGCCGGCCTCCGCCGCGTTCCGCCGGGCGAGCTCCAGCATCTCCCGGGTCATGTCGAGCCCGTACGCCTTCCCCGTGGGGCCCACGCGCCGGGCGCTCAGGAGGACGTCGATCCCACCGCCGCTCCCCAGGTCCAGCACCACCTCGCCCTCCCTCAGCTCTGCCAGCGCCGTGGGGTTGCCGCAGCCCAGGGAGGCCAGAACCGCCGTCTCCGGGAGGCTGGATGCGGTGGCGGCGGCGTAGAGGTCCCGGGTGATGGGATCCGCCGCCTCGGGGCCGCACCCGCAGGAAGGACCACAGCACGAACCCGCCGCGCCCGACGCGGCCCGTCGCGCCGCGGCTCCGTACTTCTCCCGCACGATCGCCTTCACGTCTCCACCCATGAACGCCTCCACATCAATGGACGTTGATGCTTAAGGACAAAAAAAGACCCTTCACCCGCAGCAGTCGCCCCCGGGCCGCCCCGCGCCCGACCATTCGGCCTCGGGCTTCACCTCCCCCAGGAACGCCCTCATCTCGTCCAACGCCTCGGGCACGAGGGAGTAGTACACCCAGCGCCCCTCCCGGCGGTCCGAGACGACCCCCGCCTCCTTGAGCTTCTTCAGATGGAAGGAGAGCCGGGACTGGGCCGCCGCGAGATCAGACTGCAACTCGCACACGCATCGCTCGCCGCCCGCCAGCCGGCGAACGATCTCGAAGCGGGTCTCCTCGGCCACCGCCTGGAAGCGCTGGAGCAGGGAGGTGTCGGGCAGGGTATCGGGGGACATGGGGTCAATATATCAACAATGCTTGATGGGTCAACGCGCACGGTGGGGGGCTTCTGCGTCCGGGCGGCGCACCGTCGTCCAGGACGCCGGGAGACTCCCCGTTCCCGAGCCGGACATTGCGCATCGACGACCCGCCGGGCAGCATGGGCACGCACTTGCGAGGAGGGACATGCGGACGCCACGCCGTCTGAGGGCACGAGTCATGATCCTGGCCCTGCTGGCGTGGACGCCCGCCGCGTCCTCCGGCCAGGCGGGCGGCCAAGACGTGCGCCAGGAGTTCTGGCTCGACTGGAACGGAAGCTGGTCCTTCCGTCCCGAGCTGGACCTTCGTGGCCAGGCGGGGTGGCGTGCCCGTGTCGGCAGCCCCCACCGGTCCCGGTTCGTACTCCGGTCTCTCCTGGCCAGCACGGACGGTGGAATCGAATGGGTCGCCGGGGTCGCGTCGTTCTACACCCTGACGTCAGCGTCGGACATCGTCGAGCTCAGACCCTTCCAGGGACTTCGAGCCAGCTGGCCGAACGGGCAACGGCTCCGGGTCGGCCACTACTTCCGGGCCGAGGAGAGGATCACCTGGCGGACGGAGGACGGCGCCCCGAGTACCGCGTTGCGGCTCCGCTATCGCCTGCAGAGCGAGCTCAGGCTGACCGGTGATGCCGCCGAGGGCTGGCGTCTACTCCTCTTCGGAGAGGCGTTCCGACGGGTGCTGGGCACGACCCTCGGGCAGGAGGAGAGCAGCCGGGTCGGGCTGGGGGTCGAACGCGGGTCCGGGAGATTCCGCTTCCGGTTCGAGAGCATCTGGCAACGGTCCGAGCGCCTCCAGACCCTCTTCACGAGAGACGGGCAGGCCACGGATGCCGTATACTTCCGATTCCGGGTGCTACAGCGCCTGGGCTGGTGAGGCCCCGGCGTCGAACGGATTCGTCTCGGCGCGGCGACACCGGGGAGGCACCCCGGCGTGTTCCGGGAGAGCCGCCCCGGGCCGCTCGAAGACCCAGACCCACGGAGACCCGTGACGAACCGATTCCCGCATGCGAAGCAGCTCCTCACGACGTTGACGGAGCACGGAGAGTTGATCCTCTCCATCGAGCCCGACGAGGTGGAGCCCCCGGCCCCGGACGAGATCGTCGTCCGCATGGAGGCGGTACCCATCCACCCCAGCGACATCGGACTGCTCCTGGCGCCGGCGGACATGTCCACTCTTCGGAGCGCCACGGTGGACGGCAACGCCGCCCTGGTGGCTGGGGTGAAGCCGCAGATGGCCCGGGCCTTCGCCGGTCGCCTGGGCAAGAAGCTGCCGGCAGGCAACGAGGGCGCCGGCACCGTGGTCGCCGCCGGGTCGTCAGAGGCTGCGCAGGCGCTCATGGGGAGGACCGTGAGCGTCGTCGACGGTCGCCTCTACCGGACCCACGCCCGGACCAAGGCGGAGAACGTCGTCCCCCTGCCCACGGGGGCGACGGCCTTGGAGGGAGCCTCCCTCTTCGTCAACCCCATGACCACGCAGGGCTTCCTGAACACCATGCGGGCGGAGGGGCACCGGGCGCTCGTCCACACCGCCGCGGCCTCCAGCCTGGGCCAGATGCTGGCCCGGCTGTGCCTCGAGGAGCGCGTCCCCCTGGTGGCCATCGTCCGCTCGGAGGAGCAGAAGGCGCTGCTGGAGGAGATCGGCCTTTCGTACGTCCTCGACAGCTCGGCGCAGGGCTTCGCCACCGACCTGGTGGAGGCGCTGGCCGAGACCGGCGCGACCCTCTGTTTCGACGCCATCGGTGGGGGCCGGATGGCGGACCACGTCCTCACCGCCATGGAGCGGGCCCAGGCGAAGCGCGGTGCCGAGTTCAGCCTCTACGGCTCGACGGTCCACAAGCAGGTCTACATCTACGGACGGCTCGACACCGGCAACACCGTCCTGACCGCCGGATACGGCATGTACTGGGGCGTCGGCGGCTGGCTCCTGACCCCGCACCTCCAGGAGGCCGGCGAGGAACGGGTGAGGGAGATGCGTCGATTCGCCGTGAAGGAGCGGAACGGGATCTTCGCCAGCCACTACACCCGGACGATCCGCCTCGAGGACATGATCGATCCGGAGATCGCCCGGGCCTACGAGCGCAAAGCCACCGGCGAGAAGTACCTGGTGGATCCCAGCCGATCATCCCCATCACCGGGCCGCCTGGCGTCGGCCTCGTGACCCCCACTCCGGCGTGACCCGCACTCCAGGTCGTCTCAAACCGGCGGGGCACAGTCGTCCAGCCGGACGGGCTCGATCTGGATGGTGGTGTGTTCGATGCCGAATCGGTCCCGGGCGGTGGAGCGCACGTCCTCGAGCACCTCTGCCCCGGGGCGCTCTCCGTCCAGGACGACGTGTGCGGAGAGACAGTCCAGCCCCGAGGTGAGGGTCCAGAGGTGCAGATCGTGCACCGCGGCGACGCCTCTCGCACCGGCGATGGAGTCCCGGACCTCGTCGGCGTCCAGGTGGCCCGGGGTCCCCTCCATCAGGACCGCGACCGACTCCTTGAGGAGCGTCCACGAGGAACCCAACACCAGGAGACCGATGAGCACCGACACGACGGGGTCCGCCAGGTTCCAGCCCAGCCACCAAACCAGCAGACCCGCCACGATGGCGCCCACGCTTCCGGCGGCGTCCGAGAGGACATGGAGCCAGGCACCTCGAACGTTCAGGCTCTCCGTGCGTCCGCCGTGGAGAAACATCAGTCCGGCGCCGTTCACGAGAAGCCCGCCGAGAGCGACGCCCATCATCAGGGGACCCATGACGTCGGGCGGGTCCTGGAACCGCTGCCACGCCTCCCAGAAGATGAAGAGTGAGATGACGACCAAGGTCACGCCGTTGGCGAGGGCCGCAAGGATCTCCGTCCGGTAGAAGCCCCACGTCCGGTCGGAGGTGGGTGGACGCCGGGCGGCCCGGATGGCGAAGAGGGCCAGGGCCAGGGAGGCGGCATCCGAGAGCATGTGTCCGGCGTCCGCCAGGAGGGCGAGGGATCCGGACACGAGACCGCCCACGACTTCGGCGGCCATGTAGGCCAGGACCAGCCCCAGGGTCCACGCCAGACGGTTCAGGTCGCGCCCGCGGCGCCCCCCGTGGCCGAGACCCCCGCCGTGTTCATGGTCTTCGTGGGTCATGGTCGTTCCTGCCTCCCGGATTGCACGGATCGAGCCGCCCCGTCGTGGCTTGGGAGCTCGACCTCCCGCGTCTTCACGCCCTGTTTCATGACCCGGAGAGCACGCCGAGTTCCAGAAGCGTCCCGGCCCGCCGCCCGTGGTGCTTGACCCTCGGATCCGGGGAGTCCCAGGTTGAAGAGACTGCGGAATCAGTGGACGACCAGCCCTCTCCGTTCATTCCAGTAGGGACCTTCGGGAGCCTTCATCCCCTCGGCAGGTGGCCCTTGAAGCTCAGGATCAACGGGATCGACCGGGAGCTCGACGCCCCTCCGGACATGCCCCTCCTGTGGGTGCTACGGGATCGCCTCGACCTCACCGGCGCGAAGTACGGCTGCGGTGTGGGTCTGTGCGGGGCTTGCACCGTCCATGTGGATGGAGCCGCGGTTCGCTCCTGTTCGGTTCCCGCATCGGAGGCGGAGGGCCGGGAGATCACCACCATCGAGGGGGCCGCGGGCCCGGTGTTCGACGCGGTGCTGGGGGCGTGGATCGAGGCGGATGTGGTCCAGTGCGGCTACTGCCAACCGGGACAGATCATGAGCGCCGTCGCTCTCCTGGGGAGCACGCCTCGACCCGAGCCGCACGAGGTGGAGCAGGCCATGAACGGCGTGCTGTGCCGTTGCGGCACGTACCTCCGGGTGTTGGACGCAGTGCGCCGGGCCTCGGAGCGTCTGTGATGCCGGTCAGCCGTCGAGGCTTCCTCCTCGGCGCCACCGCCGCCGGAGGCCTGCTGGCGCTGGGGGCCGGGGGTTGGCTTCTGCGGAAACCGGGGCTCCCTGGGCCAGGGGATTACCCGGTTCTCTACGATCCTACGGTCTTCCTGAGCATCGATCCCGACGGGACCGTGACCCTCCGGTGCAAGCACCTGGAGATGGGTCAGGGGATCAGCACGGGGCTCGCCACCCTGGTGGCGGAGGAGATGGGCGCGGACTGGTCCCGCTTCGAGGTCGAGCTGGCCCCGGCGGACACCGCCGCCTTTCACAACACGTACCTGGGGCGGCAGGGTACCTTCGCCTCCACGGGGCTGGCGAACTCCTGGACGCAGATGCGCCGTGTCGGAGCCGGGGCCCGGGTCATGCTGGTGGGGGCGGCGGCGGTGCGCTGGGGCGTGGCCCGCGACGAAATCCGGATCTCGGACGGGGTGGTGTTCCACGAGGTCTCGGGACGGCAGGCCGGCTTCGGAGAGCTGGCCGCCGAGGCGATGGCCCAGCCCGTCCCGGATCCCGAATCGCTGGAGCTCAAGCCTGCGACGGCCTGGACGAAGATCGGCCACAGCCTGCCCCGGCTGGACGCGGCCCGGAAGGTGGCGGGGACCGCGACCTTCGCCCTCGACGTGCGGCGGCCCCAGATGGTCCGGGCGGTCGTCGCTCGGCCGCCGAAGTTCGGGGCCACCCTCGAGTCCTTCCGTGGGGCGGCAGCGCTGGACGTCCCCGGAGTTCTGGAGGTTCTCGCGGTACCCTCGGGCGTCGCGGTCCTGGCCGAGGACACGTGGGCGGCCCTGCGGGGCCGGGAGGCGCTGCGGATCGAGTGGAACGAGGCTACCGCCGAGACCCGGTCCACCGATGCCATCTTCGCCGACTACCGGGCGCAGGCACGGCGGCCAGGCGTCGTCGCCCTGGATCGAGGAGAGGCCGCGGAAGCCCTCTCCGCCGCAGCGCAGGTGCTGGAATACGAGTATACCTTCCCCTACCTGGCCCACGCTCCCATGGAGCCTCTGACCTGCGTGATGGAGCGCACCGACGACGGGGTCTCGGTCTGGGCCGGCTGTCAGTTGCAGACGCTGGAGCAGTGGACCGTCGCCGAGGTCCTGGGGCTCGAGCCGGACGAGGTCCGCATCCATACGGTCTTCGCCGGCGCGAGCTTCGGGCGTCGAGCCAACCCCCGCACCGACTGGATTCCGGAGCTGGCCCACATCGTCCGGGAGAGCGGACTCGGACGACCGGTGCAGCTGGTCTGGAGCCGGGAGGACGATGTGCGGGGCGGGTGCTACCGCCCGATGTCCCTCCACCGGGGGCGGATCGGTCTCGACTCCCGGGGCGACGTGGCAGGATGGGAGCACCGCGGCGTGTGCGCCTCGTTGGTGCTCGGGACGCCGTGGAGCTATCCGGAAGCCCGGGCCGGCGTCGACCGGGCCTCGGTGGGCGCCATCACCGAGACGACGTACACGGTCCCCGATCTCTTCGTAGACGTCCACGCGCCGACCTCCCCTGTCCCCGTGGGCTTCTGGCGTTCGGTGGGAGACAGTCACGGCATCTTCATGATCGAGACGCTCATGGACGAGCTGGCGGAGCGGGCCGGTCGGGACCCTCTGGAGTTCCGGCTGGCGCAACTCGGCGGGGATGCGAGGGCCCGGGCTACCCTGGAGCGGGCGGCCAGGGAGGCCGGGTGGGGCGATCCCGTGCCCGAGGGGTGGGCTCGGGGCCTCGCCAGCTCGTTCGACGACACCGTGAACCGCCGGACGTACGTCGCCATGGTGGTGGACGTGTCCTCGGATCAGGGGCGGCTTCGGGTGGAGCGGGTCGTCGCCGCCGTGGACTGTGGAGTCGTGGTGAACCCGAACGTCGTCAGCGCCCAGATCGAGGGCTCGGTCAGCTTCGCCCTCTCCACCGTGCTCCGGAACGAGATCACCCTGGCGGACGGCGCCGTGGTCCAGAGCAACTTCCACGACTTCGAGCCCACACGGCTCCGCGAGATGCCCCCGGTGGAGGTCCACTTCATCGCATCGGACGCTCACCCCGCCGGGATCGGCGAGGCAGGCGTCGCGCCCGTCGCGCCGGCCGTGACGAATGCGGTGGCGGCACTCACGGGACGACGATTCCGATCGCTCCCCCTGCCACTGGACGAAGTGGGCCTCCGCCCTTAGCGCCCAGAGGCCCTGCAGCCCCTGGGCGGCGCCTGGCCGACAGCCGACACCGGGTCGTCTCGAGGCGCTGAAACGTCACGGCCGGAGAGCGCCCCCGGCGGCTACTCGAGGGGTGCAAGGGCCGTGGCGATCAACCCGTAGCCGAGTCGGGAGTAGTGGCCCAGCGGCGCGAAGAGCTCGCCGGGATCCCCGTCGAAGCGTGTGAAGAGCGGAAGCGGGTCCACCACCTCCAGCCCCCTCTCTCTCCACGCTTCCGCCAGGGGACCGTAGCTCGCAGGCCGTCCGTTCAGACTTCCTTCCACATCCTCCCGGGAAGGGAAGAGGATCACCACCGGTTCGGCCCCCCGGGCGCGGACGCTGTCCGCGAACATGAGCCCCACCTCGAGCTGGAGCCTGAACGCCGTCGAGCCCTCGTTGAAGATCGCTCCGTCGTACAATCGGTCCGGGTCGATCAGCCGGCGCTTCAGCCGGATCCAGACCCCGGTGAGGAGCCGGGCCGCCCCCGACCAGCGATACAGACTGCTCTCGTACACCGCACTCTCGTACCACCAGTCCATCTCGCCGACCTCCCGGAGCCCATCGACGTCCGCCAGGAGCGCGCGGGCCTCCTGGACGGATCCGGCGGGTGTGGGCAACAGACGGAGCTCCCCATCGCTCTCCACGAAGCGGGGCTTGAACCAGGGGCCCTCGTTCGACGAGACGAATCCCCGGTAGCGATTGACGATTCGCCCCAGGTCCACCGGTGCGAAGCCGATGATGACCATGGCCGGATCCAGGGCATCGCCCTCCCGCAGATACCGGAGGTACGCCTGATCCATGCCGTAACCACCGACGCCGTAGTTGAGCACCTCCACCTGCCCGTCGGCTTCGAGCTGGGCGGACCAGCAATCCGGGTTCGCGACCTCGCTGCAGTACACGAAGGAGTCGCCGAAGGTCGCAACGCGCAGGACGTCGGGACTCGGCTCCTCAGGGTAGTCTCCACTGGCCCGCACCCCCTGGTCGTTGATCGTATCGGACCCCTCTGCGTAGCCGGCGCGATACCTCCACCCCAGGAGGGTGTCGGTGACGGTCACGGGATCCACCGCCTCCATGAAGTCGACCAGGCGGGCTCGATGACGCTCGACCAGGGCGTCCGGCGAGAGGATCGGCTCGCTGAGGACCCCGTTGACGGCCAGAAGGGCGACACGGGCCAGGAGCTCCAGCAGCACCAGCGAGACGCATGCCGGGAGAACGATCGAGATCAGTCGGCGAGGCCAGGAGGTAGAGGTCTCTTCGGGCATGGTCGGGGGGATGGGGGACTCGGCGGAACCGGGATGCTAGAGCCCCACCTTCCCCTGGGGCAAACCGGGGGTCGGGCGGGGCCGAACCGGCTCCGGTGCCGGACCTCTGCCACCCCGGCGTCGGGCGAGGACCACCGGCCTCGTCGCGGATCCTGCGCGGAGACTTGCCACGCCCGGCGGGTCCTTACAGCCTTGCGTCCTCGTTCCGTGCACACCCTCCAACGTCGCCGCAATGACCACGCACATCCTCGGCATCTCGGCGTTCTATCACGACAGTGCGGCCTGTCTGGTCCGAGACGGTGAGGTCGTGGCCGCCGTGTCCGAGGACCGCTTCACCCGACAGAAGGGGGACCCGTCGTTCCCCACCCACGCCGTCGAGTTCTGCCTGCGAGAGGGCGGTATCTCGGTGGACGAGCTGGATCACGTGGGCTTCTACGACAAGCCGCTCCTCAAGTTCGAGCGAATCCTCGAGACCTACCTGGGGATCGCGCCCCTGGGCTTCCGGTCCTTCCTGCAGGCGGGGCCGCTTTGGATCAAGGACAAGCTCTACACGGACAAGCTCCTGAAGGACGCCCTCGGTTGGGAGGGTCCGATCCTCTATTCGGAGCACCACGAGGCCCACGCGGCCAGTGCCTTCCTCCCCTCCCCCTTCAAGGAGGCTGCCGTCCTCACCATGGACGGGGTAGGAGAGTGGGCCACCGCGTCCATCGGGGTCGGCCGGGACACGGACCTGGAGATCATC
>JARRPL010000036.1:0-16096 GCA_037382905.1 Gemmatimonadota bacterium
GTTGCCCACGGAGTGCCAGAAGAGGTGCACCCGGTGCGGCCCGCCCAGGAAGCGGGAGCCGTAGACCGCATCCGCCTTTCCATCCAGGATGGGCTCCAGGAGGAGAGGGATCTCCCTGGGGTCGTACTCCAGGTCGGCGTCCTGCACCACCACCACGTCTCCGGTCGCGTGCTCGAATCCCGTCCGCAGCGCCGCCCCCTTGCCCCGGTTCTGGGCGTGGAAGACCAGGTCGTGGATGAGTCCCTCCTCCTTCAACCGCTTCAGCAGGTCCCGGGTGCCGTCGGTGGACCCGTCGTCCACGACGATCACCTGCCAGCGGAGCCCCACCGAGTGGACGCGGCGGAGGAGGGTCTCGACGGTGGTGATCTCGTTGTAGGCCGGGATCACCACCGAGACGGTGACGTCGTCCCAGGGCAGATCGGGGTGCACCCCCAGCCGGGGAAACCGCTCTTCGCCAGTGGCCATGACGTCACACCTCGATTCCGTAGCGATTCAACTTCCGGTACAGCGTGGAGGGGTCGATCCCCAGCACCTCCGCCGCCCGGGTCTTGTTGCCGTCCTCGGCCCGGAGTACCCACGCGATGTACGCCCGCTCCACCAGCTCCATGGTAGGATTCTCCGGGGGAGCCTCCGACACCACCCGGGCCGGGGGCGCCTCCCGCACCCGCTCCGGCAGGTGCTCCGGCCGGAGGATCCCCCCGCGAGCCACCACCGCGGCCCGCTCCAGGGCGTTCTCCAGCTCCCGGACGTTCCCGGGCCAATCGTGGCGCTTGAGGACCGCCATGGCCTCTTCGTCCACCTCCAGCTCCACCTCGGCCGAGAGCCTCGACAGGAAGAAGTCCACCAGGAGGGGGATGTCGTCCCGGCGCTCCCGGAGCGGCGGTAGATGGAGGGCGATGACGTTCAGGCGATAGTAGAGGTCGCTCCGGAACTCGCCCTTCCGGATCTCCTCCTCCAGCTCCCGGTTGGTGGCGGCGATGATCCGGGCGTCCACCCCCACCGCCTCCGTGGACCCCACGGGGGTGACCTCCCGCTCCTGGAGGGCCCGCAGGAGCTTGACCTGGGTGGCCGGCGTCATCTCCCCCACCTCGTCCAGGAAGAGGGTCCCCCCGGTGGCGGCCTCCAGCAGCCCCTTCTTGTCCTTGACGGCTCCGGTGAAGGCCCCTTTCACGTGGCCGAAGAGCTCGCTCTCCAGCAGGCTCTCGGGCAGGGCCCCGCAGTTGATGGAGAGGAACGCGCCCTCGCTTCGGGCGGAGAGGCCGTGGATGTACCGGGCCACGACCTCCTTCCCGGTTCCGCTCTCGCCGCTCAGGAGCACGGTGGACTCGGTGGGGGCCACCGTCTCCGCCAACTGGAGGACCTCGACGAAGGAGCGGGCCGTCCCCACCGGACGCTCCCCCAGGGTGCGGTCCCGTTTCCGGATCTCCGTCTTGAGCGCCTTGTTCTCGACCTTGAGCTGCCGGGTCTCGGCGGCCCTTCGCAGGAGTCCCAGCAGGTTCTCGTTGGCGAAGGGCTTCTGGAGATAGTGGAAGGCCCCGGCGTTCACCGCCTCCATGGCGGTCTTCAACGACGCCTGCGCCGTCATGAGGATCACGACGGCCTCGGGATCCGCCTCCCGGGCGTGACTCAGGACGTCGAGCCCCGTGAGCCCCGGCATGCGGATGTCCGAGAGCACGATGTCCGGCCGATCCGCGTCGATCCGCTCCAGCGCGTCCTTCCCGGTGGAGGCGGTGAGGACCCGGTATCCCTCCCGCTTGAGCAGGATCTTGAGGGACTCGAGGATGGCCATCTCGTCGTCCACCACCAGGATCGTCACGCCGTCGCTCATACCGGTACCGCCGCCGTCTCGTCGGCCGGAAGGTGAAGGACGAACTCGGCACCGCCTCCGTCACCGTTCCCCGCCATGATGAGACCCTGGTGGGCCTCCACCGCCCGGTGTACCACCGCCAGCCCCAGGCCGCTGCCGCCGGACCGCGTGGTGAAGAAGGGGTCGAAGATCCGCCCCGTCTCGCCGTCGGGGATCCCGGGACCCGAATCCCGGACCGTGAGGCGCACGGGTCGCTCCGCCGCTACCGGGTCCGGAACGCCGTCCCGGGTCCGGGCGTCCGACAACGTCACCTGCACGCTCCCGCCGGGGCCGGCGAACTGGAGGGCGTTCAGGACCAGGTTGTAGACCGCCCGGTGCAGGAGGTCCGAATCCCCGGGGATGTGGATCGGACCCGGCGGGACCTCGAGGAGGACGTCCGCCCCGTCGGGCACCTCGGGGTGGGCCTCGGCGAGGCGGACCGCGTCGGCCACCACACCGGCCAGATCCACCCGTTGGGTCTCCCCCTTCCGGAGTCCCGAGAACTCCAGGAACTCCGAGAGAAGGCGACTCAGCCGGTCCGATTCCGACAGGACCAGGCGTTGCAGCACGTACCGATCCTCCGGCTCCAGGTCGTCTCCCGACAACTGCTCCACCGAGCTCCGGATGGAAGCCAGGGGATTCTTGATCTCGTGCGCCAGCGACGCACTCAGCTCCGCCACCGCCTCGAGACGCTGATTGCGGCGGTCCAGCAGCCCCATGCGCTCCGAGTGGGTGATGTCCTGAAACACGGCGGTGGCGGAAGGGGGCTGATCGTCGTCCCGGGGCATGACGGTGGTGCTGACGCCCAGGACCAGCGAATCCCCACCCCGCTCCACCCCCGTCTTGAAACGGAGGACGGGAACCCGTTCCTGGACGGACTGGAGCACCAGCCGCCCCATGGACGGAGCCGTGGCCTCCAGCAACTCCTGGATCGGGATGCCCGGCGGGGCTTCCCCCTCGACCCCCAGCATGCGGGCGCCCGCCTCGTTCAGATACGCGAGCCGGCCTTCACCGTCCACGGTGAGGATCCCGGTGCTGAGGGTGTCCAGGATCTCGGAGGTGTCCAGCCGGAGCTGCCGGAGCTCCGACTCCACCGCCCCGAGCTGGATTCCCGCCCGCCGGAGACGGTCCCCCAGGAGCCCGGTGGCCACCGCCACGGCCGTGAAGAGAAGCAGCTGGAGCGCCAGCGGCGGATCCACATTCTGCCCTTTGAGTAGAACGATGTCCCCGAAGAAGAAGGCCGACGCCATCACCCCCATGAGGACGCCCCCCGAGAGGGGGAGGAGGAGGGCCGCCTCGGAGATGACGAGGATGTAGAGGGGGGCGAAGTCGCTGGTGGCGCCGCCCGTGACATGGACCGTGACGGTGACGATGATCACGTCCAGGAGGACCTGGAGGTAGAGGAACCCCGTGCCGGGTTCCCGGGCCCGAACGTGGGTGATCCAGAACGACCAGGCGGTGATGGCGGCTCCGAAGAACACGGTGGCGTTCGCCACCAGCCCCTCGCCGAACCCCGCCCCACCCCATACGGACACCACCCCCAGGAAGAGGCCCAGGAGGAGGAGGAGCCGCCCCAGGTAGAGCCACCGCAGGAAATCCCTGGGGACCAGCAGGTGGCGGGGGGCGAGGTCGGCCATTCCGGACGCTACCTTTGACTGTTGCGGAGTACAACGCCCATGACACGGGCACCGTCCGACGCGGGCTCGGGGTCTGGCCCCCCTACTGCTGCTGGGTCGGAACCTTGAGGGTCTGGCCGGCCATGATCCGATTGCCGCGGATCCGGTTCTCGGACCGGAGCCGGTCCACGGTGGTGCCGTGCCTCCGGGCAATGGTCCAGAGGGAGTCGCCCCGGCGTACCGTGTACTCCACCAGCGCTTCGCTGACGTTGGCCGCCACCCGCTGGACCAGGCGCGGGGTCTCGTCGGAGATCCGCTCCACGTAGTCGAAGTACGGCCGGGGAAAGAGCGCCACGTGGTAGTGAGCCGGGTAGCGCTCACGGGTCGCCTCGAGCACGCCCGAGGCCTCGAGCCGGGTCAGGACCCCTTCCAGCCACGTGCGGCAGCTCCGGCTCCGGCTCAGGCGGAGATCCAGCGCCATCCCCGTGGGGTGCACCGACCGGCGCGAAGCGTTACGAGGTTGGGCGTTCTGGGGACGGGTCAGCGAGGTGACCACGAGCCGCTCGCCACAGGCGTCCCGATACTGCTCTGCGAGCCTTCGGATGAAGAGCTCCACCTCGGGGCGCGCGTAGGGGAAGGACACCCCGTTCAGGCGGTAGTTGCGGTCTCCGTCCACCGGAACCAGATAGCCGGCGTTCACGAAACGCCGGAGTTGGCGACTGTCCCGAATGAAGGAATAGTCGTGCTCCCGCGCGACGCGATTCTGGCGGTCGAGCGAGGCCTGGGATCCCCGCAGGGACTGGGCCTCCGACGCCGACGCGGTCAGGGCGACGCAGAGCGCCACCCCCCATCCGATCAAACCTGTCCTGAAACGATGCATCCGGTTCGATTCGCGGTGGAGAAAAGGGTCACTTCCTCATTAGGTAAACATCTGAAGTCGATCCCACAAGTCCAAAGCGGTTCCGGGCTTCGGCGACCCGGGAGCCCGCAGGATAGGCGCCGGCCCGTTGCCGGACCGGCGCCTGTCGTCCCTTCGGCACCTGACGGAATTCGTCAGGCGGTCCGGACCCAACCCCCCTTGGCATCTTCGTACCGAGCGGCGACGCGATCCCAGTTGATCACGTTCCACACGGCGTTGAGATAGTCGGGACGGCGGTTCTGGTAGTGCAGATAGTAGGCGTGCTCCCACACGTCGATCCCGAGGATGGGCGTGTGCCCCATGAGCAGGGGGCTGTCCTGGTTCGGTGTGGAGAAGACGTTGAGGGTTCCGAAGGGGCAGACCGTCACCCATCCCCATCCGGAGCCGAACTGGGAGCCCGCGGCCCCGTTGACCTTCTCCTTGAGGGCGTCGACGGAGCCGAAGGCGTCTTCGATGGCGGACTTGAGATCACCGGAGGGGGCGTCCGGGCCCCCGGGGGTCAGGATGTCCCAGAAGAGGGCGTGGTTGGCATACCCGCCCCCGTTGTTCCGCAACGCCGTGGCCACGTCGCCGGAGAGGGCCGGAAGCCCCCGGAGGATCTGCTCCGCCGAGTGGCCGTGCAGGACATCCATCCCTTCCAGCGCCGCATTGAACTTCCTGGTGTAGCCCGCGTGATGCTTGGAGTGGTGGATCTCCATCGTCCGCGCATCGATGTGGGGCTCCAGGGCGTCGTAGGCGTATCCGAGTTCGGGCAACTCGAACGGGTAGGCCATCGAGACTCCTTGTGTCGTGGGGTGGATCGTGGGTCGATCGATTCTGCGTGCCCGTTTGGGGACACCGGTACTCCGAAGGGGTTCCGTCCGCCCGGGTGCCGCGGGTGGGTCTCGCTGATAGCTTCCCGGCATGTCCCGGTCGCCCCATCCCCGCCGTGTCCTGTTGGTGGACTGCGACATGTTCTACGTGCAGGTGGCCCGTCTGGAGGACCCTCTGGGAGCCGGCCGCGAGCCCTTGCTCATCGTGGGTGGCTCGGCTTCGGGACGGGGGGTGGTGACCTCCGCTTCGTACGCCTGCCGCCGGTACGGCGTGCGCTCCGCGATGCCCACCGGCGAGGCCTTGCGCCTCTGCCCCGACGCCGTGGTGGTGGGCGTGCCCCGGGGCGCGGTGTCCCGCCGGAGCCGCCAGGTCCGGGACGCCCTGGAGGAGCTGGCACCCGTGGTACAGGCGGCGTCGGTGGACGAGTTCTACCTGGACCTCACCGGAACGGAGCGACTCTTCCACGACGAGCCCCTGGAGGCCACCGCTCGCCGCATCCGGGAGCGGGTGCTGGAGGAGACGGGGATCAGCGTCTCCATCGGCGGAGGGACCAACCGGCTCGTGGCCAAGCTCGCCACCCGCCCGGCCAAACCCGGCGGCGTCTTCGTGGTCCCGCCTGGCGGCGAAGAAGCGTTCGTGGGCGGACTGGAGCTCCGGGAGTTGCCGGGCGTGGGCCCCGCCCTTCTCAAGGAGCTGGAGCGACGAGGTCTCCGCACCGTGGCCGAAGCCCGGGCCGCGGGGAGGGACTGGCTCGTCCGCTGGCTCGGGGAGAGCCGAGGCCCCTGGCTCTGGGACCGCATGTCCGGCCGGGACGACTCGGAGGTGGTGCATGGCGAGGGGCGGAAGTCCATCTCCTCGGAGCGGACCTTCTCCCGGGATCTGGACGACGACCAGGAGCTCCGTCGCCGGCTTCTGCGGCTCACCGTCTCGGTGACGGGCACCCTGCGAGAGAAGGGTCTCCTGGCTCGAACGGTGACGGTCAAGCTCCGGGACGCCGACTTCACCACCCGTCAGCGGAGTCACACCTTCGCCGAACCGGTGGAGTCGGACCGGGTGATCTTCCCGGTGGCGCGTGCCCTGCTGGACGATCTGCGGCGGCAGCGGCCCCGGCCGGCTCGGCTGATCGGGGTGGGGATGTCCAACCTCCACGAGGGTCCGACGCCCCGTCAGATGGCGCTGTTCGAGTCTCCCCAGCCCCACGAGACGGAGCTGGACCGAGCCCTCAACCGGGCCGTGGACAGCCTTCGAGGCCGCTTCGGACGCGACGCCGTGCTTCCCGGCGGCATCGTGGACGCGCCGGAAGAAGCGGCACGGGACGGTCGGGACCCGGAATGACGTCCTCCGGGGACCCTCGGCCCGGGCCTCGTGCCACCCGTTCGTCCCCTCCTCGCCGCCGTTGGCCGCGGTCTTCCTGAGCCCCCGCTCCGCCATGTCGCTTCCTCGTGTCCCCCTGCCCTTCCGCCGTCACCCCGCCCTGGTGGGGATGGTTCATCTGCCCTCCCTTCCGGGGTCCCCGGGCTGGAACGGCTCGATGGCTCACGTCCTGGCGGCGGTCGAGGCCGACGTGGACGCCCTGACCCGGGCGGGAGTCGACGGAATCCTGTTGGAGAACTACGGGGACGTCCCCTTCCGCCGCGACAGGGTGGAGCCCGAGACGGTGGCGGCCCTGACCCGGGCCGTGATTCGGGCACAGGAACGCACCGATCTGGCGGTGGGTGTGAACGTGCTTCGGAACGACGCCGCTGCGGCGCTGGGGATCGCGGCAGCCACCGGGGCGGTCTTCATTCGCGTGAATGTCCACACCGGGGTCATGTACGCGGACCAGGGCCGGCTGGACGGCCGGGCCGACGATACGATCCGACGACGCACGGCGCTGGGGGTGGACTGCGCTATCCTGGCGGACGTCCACGTGAAGCATGCCACGCCGGTGGTGGGAGAGACCGTGGAAGCCGCGGCGGCGGACACCTGGGAGCGGGGTCGCGCCGACGCCCTGGTGGTGAGCGGGGCGGGTACCGGCCGCCCCACGGACCCGGGACGCGTGGCGCGGGTGCGGGAAGCGGTCCCCGACGCCCCGGTATGGGTGGGGAGCGGAGTCACGCCCGAGACGCTGCCCGGACTCGCGCCGCAGGCGGCGGGCTTCATCGTGGGCTCCTGGATGCAGACGCACGGTCGGGCCGGTGGGCGGGTGGATCCGGAACGGGCCCGTCGGATGGCGGCGGCGGTGGGGCGCCTGCGGGAGGTCGATTAGATTCGAAGCGTCATGGCCTATTCCGACCCCGTTCAGTTCGACCTCCGACGCGGCGCCGTACACCTCTGGCGCGGCGTCCGGCTTCGCTGCCCCAACTGCGGAGGCGGCGGGCTCTTCACGCGGTGGGTCCAGATGCGGCGGACCTGTCCATCCTGCCATCTGATCCTCGATCGCCGGGAGCCCGACTACTTCCTGGGAGGCTACGTGGTGAACTTCGTCACGGCAGAGTTCACCATCGCCCTCGGGGCGTTGGCGGCCATCGTCCTCACCTGGCCCGCGGTGCCTTGGACGCTGATCAAATGGTCGCTGATCCTCCTGATGATCCCGGCCCCGGTGATCACCTACCCCTTCTCCAAGACCATCTGGCTCGCCATCGACCTCACCCTCCGCCCGCCCACCTGGGCGGACCTGGAATGGCACGGCGAGAACGTCCCGGCCGAGCCCTTCGACCCCGTCGGCCTCTAGCTCAGCGGCGGGCGGACTTTCCCTCGCTGTGGGGCTGGGTTTCCCAGGGCCGCCGCTCGAAGTAGCTCTCGGTCATCTCCTTGACCTTGCCCGACAGCAGAATGAGGGCGATCAGGTTGGGGATGATGACGATGGCCAGCGCCACGTCCCCCAGGGACCACACCACGGCCAGAGGCGCGACGGCTCCCAGGAAGTGCATGCCCACGAAGGCCAGCTTGTAGGGAATGATGGCCCGGGTCCCGAAGAGATAGTACGCGCAGCGGTCCCCGTAGTAGCTCCAGGAGATGGCCGTGGACACGGCGAAGAGCAGGACCGAGATGAGGACGATGTACTGCCCGAAGGTCCCCGGGAGGCCCCGCTGGAATCCCAGCATGGTGAGGGGCGCCCCGCTCTCCACCGCCGGGCCGTAGAGGGAGGTGTACTCCGCCCCGTCCGCTCCGACGGCCACCCCGTCCTGACTCCGGATGGTCCCGGTGAAGGGCCGGGTCTGTTCCGGGTCGATATACAGCTCCTCCATCGCCACCTCGTGCCAGGCGATGAGGGGTGCATGGACCGCCGTGAGGTCCTGCCGACCTCCGACGATCTGGATCTCTTCAGGGGTGTCGGCGGACTGGAACCGACCGGATTCCACGAGTTGGACGTAGGAGAGGTCGCCGCCGGTGAGGGTGATCTCGGTAGGATGCCGATCATCCCAGACCCCGGTCATGATGATGACCATGGCGGTCATGGTGCAGATCACCAGGGTGTCGATGAAGGGCTCGAGGAGGGCCACCACGCCCTCGGACACGGGCTCGTCGGTCTTGGCCGCTGCGTGGGCGATGGGGGCCGACCCCTGACCCGCCTCGTTGGAGAAGAGCCCTCGGCGCACCCCCCACATGAGGGTCACCAGGAAGGCACCCACCCCCGTCCCGGCGATCCCGGCGGAGGGGTTGAAGGCCTCCTGGAAGATCAGCATGAAGGAGGGGATGATCTCGCCGGCGTTGGCCAGGATGATGAAGAGGGCTCCGAGCACGTAGAGCCCTGCCATGGAGGGGGCCAGGATCGAGGTCACCCGGCCGATCCGGCTGATGCCGCCCAGGATGACCAGCGCCACCACGGCGGAGGTGGCGAGACCCGTGATCCATACCGGAACACCGAAGGTGGTGCCCACCGTGTCCGCCACCGTGTTGGCCTGGACCGCATTCCCGGTGAGGAAGGCGGTGAAGGCCAGGAGCACGGCGAAGAAGACCGCCATGGGCTTCCAGGCGGGGCCGAGCCCACGCTCGATATAGTACATGGGACCGCCGGAGACCGTCCCCTGCTTCAGGTGGGGGTCGTCGGAGGACACCACGGCCCGGTAGCGCTGCGCCAGCGTCACCTCGGAGTACTTGGTGGCCATCCCCACGGCGGCGGTGACCCACATCCAGAAGAGGGCCCCGGGCCCACCCCAGTGGATGGCGATGGCGACGCCGGCGATGTTCCCGATCCCCACCGTGGCCGAAAGGGCCGTGGTGAGGGCCTGGAAGTGAGAGACGTCCCCCGGCTCGTTCGGGTCGTCGTAGCGCCCGGTGGCCACGGCGAATCCGTGGGCGAGCCTCCGGATCTGCACGAACCCCAGCCGGATCGTCAGCATGAGCCCCGTCCCGATGAGGAGGAGCACCATGAAGGGGACGTTCTCTTCGCCCACGGGAATCCCGAACTCCACCACGTACGTGTTCAGGAAATCGATGAAGCTCTGAAGAAGGTCCATACGGATTCTCGGGGTTCAGGACCGGAACGGCCGGGCCGGAGGGAGGGAACACCAAGCAGTTACGATGCCGGACCGACTCGGCCGGGGCAAGGCATGCGCCCGCCCCGGCCGATCCAGCCCACCCGTGTGCGGTGACGTGCCTCAGGCGCCTTCCGGCCGGGGCTCCAAGAGGTTGGCGGAGAGCGCCTCGATGATCAGTTCCCGTGCCCTCTGGGCGATGTCGTCCAGCGACGGCGTGTCGGCGAACATGCTCCGGGCTCGCTCCTTGAGCTCGTCCACGGAGGGGATCTCGGGATGGGCCGCGAGGTACTCGGCCAAACGGCGCTCCGCGTCTCCCCGGGCTCGGGTGGCCGAGGCCCGGGCCGAGGCCCCCACCTCCTCCAGCCCGGGAAGCTGGTCCCACCGGGCCTTCAAGTCTTCCACCATGCGACGGACCGGGACGGTGGCCGCCACCTGTACCGCCACGTTTTCCAGCGTCTTGCGCCCCAGAGGCCGGGCATTGTCCACGACCTCCTTGGGAGGCTCCCGGATCCCCCAGATGAGCCCGGTCCAGGACATCATCTTGAGGATGTAGTAGGAGATGTCGATCTCGTACCACCGCCACCCCTGGGCCGTGGCCGACTGGTAGTGGTGATGGTTGTTGTGCCACCCCTCGCCCAGGGTGATGAGGGCCAGCCACCAGTTGTTGCGGGAGTCGTCCCCCGTCACGTAACGCTGGGACCCCACGACGTGAGCCAGGGAGTTGATGAAGAACGTCCCGTGATACAGGGCCACCGTGCTCCAGAAGAAGCCCACCACCAGCATCTGCCAACCCCCGAGAGCGAAGCACGCCAAGGCGAGCACGACCGCCGGGAACAGGTAGTACTTGTTGAGCCAGACCAGCTCCGGATACTTCGTGAGGTCCTGGATCGTGTCGTAGTCCGCCCGGTTCCGCTTGGGCTTGAAGATCCACCCCACGTGAGAGGCCCAGAAGCCCATGTGCACGGGCGAGTGAGCGTCCTCGGGAGTATCGGAGTGCAGGTGATGGTGCCGATGGACGGCAGCCCACCACAGGGCACCGCGCTGCGCCGAGGACTGGGCGATGAAGGCGAGAACGAACTGGAACCACCGGGACGTCTTGTAGGTCCTGTGGGAGAAGTACCGATGGTAGCCCGCCGTCACTGCCCACATGCGGATCAGATAGAGGGCCACGGCCACCCAGACGGCGGTGGCGGAGACCCCCGTCCAGATCGCCCCGAAGCACGCCAGGTGCACGAGGACGAAGGGGATGGTGTGCGGATAGATGATATCGTCGTGAGGCTCGCCGGAGGCCGGCGGGGCCTTGGGGTGATCAGGATGCACGGATTCAGATTCCTCGGATGTGGGCGATCGACCCTCGTACTTCAAAAAGACAGCCGCGGCGCACCTCCGGTCAACGACACGGGGGGGCAATGAAGCAATCTTGAGACGCAGACCCGTGACGGGCCACCGGGGCACGACGATCCCCCTCTACGCCGAAGGCTCCCCCGAGATCCCTCCCCCCCGCTTTCCGGATCCAACGGACGGGGCCGGAACGGGGCCTGGCGAAGCGCGCGTCCTGTCGCTCGGGGGTGCCGCCCGGCCCTGGTCGAGGCCGGCACCCGGACCAGCTCCGGGAGCCACGCCGAGGACTTCGGCCCGAAGAGGTGGAACTCCTTTCCAGGCCTCAGGGATACTCGAGGGCTCTCGCACCCGACGGCACTGAGCGATCGCACAGCTTGCCGCCGTCCCACAACCCGGGAGTCAAACTTGTTCATGTTGCGCCCGATTCAGTCCCGCTGGTCTGCCTCTCTCGTCGCCGTGTTTCTGGTCGCTTGCGGGGGCGGAGACGCCGACGACTCCTCCGCCGCTTCGGCGACAGCGTCCACATCCGCCGCCGACGTCCAGGAAACCGCCTTCCCGGAGAACGTCTACTGGGGCGACACCCACGTGCACACCGCGTGGTCGGCGGACGCGGGGATGGACGGCGCCGTCCGGGACCCCTTCGACGCCTACCGCTTCGCCCTGGGTGAGGAGGTGGAGTCGAACAGCGGGCTGCCGGCGCAGCTTTCCCGGCCCTACGACTGGTTCGCCGTCACCGACCACTCCGACGGGATGGGAACGATCAACCAGATCGTGGACCGCAACCCCGAGATGATGGCGGACCCCATGCTCGCCCGCTGGGCCGACTCCATCAATAAGGGGACCGAGGAAGCGATGGGTGCGGCGAAGAGCGAGTTGATCCGGGCCCAGTCCAACGAGGAGCTGCCCGCCCAGATCATGGATCCCAAGTGGATGCGGACCGCCTGGGAGCGGACCATCGAGGCGGCGGAGCAGTTCTACCAGCCGGGCCGCTTCACAACCTTCATCGGCTACGAGTGGACGGTGAACGCCCAGGGCGGAAACAACCTGCACCGGAACGTGATCTTCCGGGACGGAAGCGACCGGGCGCTCCAGGTGATCCCCCAGACGACCTTCCAGTCCCAGGACGTAGAGACACTCTGGGACTGGATGGAGGCCTACGAGCAGTCCACCGGTGGCCAGGTCCTGGCGATCCCCCACAACGGCAACATGTCCAACGGCCGGATGTTCGAGGAGACTCGCTTCGACGGCTCCCCCCTCACCGCCGAGTACGTGGCCGAGCGGGCCCGGTGGGAGCCCCTCTATGAGGTCACCCAGATCAAGGGGCAGAGCGAGTCCCACCCGGAACTCTCCCCGGACGACGAGTTCGCGGCCTGGGACCTGTGGGACGACGGTAACCTGATCGGGGTGAACAAGTCCGAGGGCGACCTCCAGTTCGAGTACTGGCGTCAGGCCCTCCAGTCGGGGCTGCGCCTCGAAGACGAGTACGGCACGAACCCCTTCCAGTACGGTGCCAACGGGGCCACCGACACCCACACCGGGCTCTCCACCGCCGACGAGGACAACTTCTTCGGCAAGTTCAAGACGCTCGAACCCCGGGCGGAACGTTGGGAGTTCCCCCTCATCGAGGGGGTGGACTTCGACTACGAGGGGTGGCAGCAGGCCGCCTCCGGCGTCATGGGCGTCTGGGCCACGGCGAACACCCGGGAGGCGATCTGGGACGCCATGAAGCGCCGGGAGACCTACGCCACCACCGGCCCCCGCATGACGCTGCGCTTCTTCGGCGGGTGGGACTTCGCCGACGGGGACCTCTCGGGGAACATGGCCCAGGCGGGCTACGACCGGGGCGTGCCCATGGGCGGCAGCCTGGACGGCGCCGAGGGCGAGGCTCCGACCTTCATCCTGGCCGCCACCAAAGACCCCGAAGGCGCCAATCTGGACCGCATCCAGGTCATCAAGGGCTTCCTCCGGGCCGACGGCACCACCGGTGAGGCGATCTACGACGTGGCGTGGTCGGGCGACCGGCAGCCCGGGGCCGACGGCGACCTTCCCCCGGTGGGGAACACGGTGGACCTGGAGACGGCGGAATACACGAACACCATCGGCACCGCCGAGCTTCAGGCGGTCTGGACGGATCCGGACTTCGACCCCTCCCAACCGGCGGTCTACTACGTGCGCGTGCTCGAGATCCCCACCCCCCGCTGGACGCTCTACGACAAGGTTCGCTTCGGGGTCGAGATGCCGGATCGTGTGCCGCTGGTGCACCAGGAGCGGGGCTTCAGCAGCCCGATCTGGTACAACCCGGCCCAGTAACGCCCCGACCACTCCCATCCCTCGCTACCAGAAGAGGATCCCATGAGCAGTCTTGGCGGAAAGGTCGCCCTCGTCACCGGAGCCGCCCGAGGCATCGGGGCCGAGACCGCCCGGGTTCTGGCCGACGCCGGCGCTACCGTTTTCGTGACCGACATCCTGGAGGGGCTCGGCACGGAGACCGCCGACGGCCTGCCGGACGGCCGAGGGCGCTTCCTGGCACTGGACGTCACGGACGAGGACGCCTGGCAGACCGTGATGGAGGAGGTCGAATCCGACGCCGGTCGGCTGGACGTCCTGGTGAACAACGCCGGCATCGAGATGATGAAGCCCATCGAGGAGCTGTCGCTGGCGGAGTGGCAGCTGGTCTGCCGCATCAACCTGGATGGCGTGTTCCTCGGGACGCGGGCCGCCGTGGGCCTCATGAAGCGGGAGAAGGAGGGCGGCCGAGGCGGCTCGATCGTCAACATCTCGTCGGTGGCGGGGCTCATCGGAGCGCCCTTCCAGACGGCCTATGGGATGACCAAGGGGGGCGTGCGGATCTTCACCAAGGGCTCGGCCCTGGAGTTCGCCGCTCTGGGCTACGGCATCCGGGTCAACTCGGTCCACCCGGGGGTGATCGAGACCGCCATGGGCGACGAGATGCTCGAGACGCTGGGCGGGTACCTGGGGCAGTCCGCCGAGGAGACGGCGGCCTTCATGAAGGCACAGCAGCCCCTGGGGCTGGGGCAGCCCCGGGACATCGCCTCCATGGTCCTGTTCCTCGCCTCGGACGACTCGCGCCTCGTCACCGGCGCCGAGTTCGTGGTGGACGGAGGGCTCACGGCCCAGTAGCGGAACGCGCCGCGCCCCGTCTCCGGAACCGCTTGACACCGGGAGGGTTGCGTGTAGACACTCCGCACATTCACCCACCTGAAGGGGGTGCCGGCCTCACGTTGCCGGCGACCTCCAATCGCGCCGAACCGCCTCTCTTCCGCAGACAAAGGACTCCGGTGATCATGCCTCTCCGCACCGCGGGACGCCCCGCCTTCTTGCTCCTCGCCTCCCTCGCCCTGGGGCTCGCCGTCTTCTCGCCGTCGGCGTTGTCGGCCCAGACCGCCGACGAGCTCAGCGTGCAGGCCACGGACCCCACTGCGCCGCTCTTCCAGCTGAACCTCATCGGGGACGTCACGCCCGGGTTCAACGGATCCGACGAGAGCGGCTTCGCCGTCCGTTTCCAGCCCGTCATTCCGTTCCAGGCCTGGGGTTGGGACAATATCATGCGGGTCGTGGTGCCGTATCAGATGTCGGGCCCCGGTGCGGAAGGTCTGAAGGACGTGGCCATCTTCGATCTGGTGCTGGTGGCCGAAGAGTGGGGACGGTGGGGCGTCGGCCCGGTGATGAACATCGCCGAGGGAGTCAGCGACCGGGACGCCCAGTTCAGCTTCGGGCCGGCCATCGGGGCCGTCTACGGGCTGAATCCGGATCTGAACCTGGGGATCTTCAATCAGAACCTGTTCGGCGACGACGTCGCCATCTCCCAGTTCCAGCCGGTGGTGGCCTATCAGCTGGGCAACGGTTGGGCGCTCACAGGCGGGGACCTGCAGTTCATCTTCGACTGGCACGACGGAAGCTGGATCCAGGCTCCCCTCGGGTTCCAGCTGGGAGTGGTGCGCCCCATCCTCGGGCAGCCCATGCGCTTCTATGTGAATCCCATGTGGAATCTGGTGGACCGGGAAGGCTCCTTCGACTCCAAGATCCTCATCGGTATGACCCTCATCGCCCCCACCGGCGGCTGAGTGGAGAGCGGCAGCGTGCCCTCCGTGCGATCACTCCTCAAAGAGCCTCTGGTCCACTTCCTGGCGTTGGGAGCGCTCCTCTTCCTCATCGGTCGAGGTACGGGGGACGACGGGGGACCCATGGGATCGCGCATCGTGGTCTCCCCTGGGCAGGTCGAGCAGCTGGTGTCGGGGTTCGAGGCGACCTGGCAGCGGCCACCCACCCAGGTCGAGCTGCAAGGCCTGGTGGAGGACCACATCCGGGAAGAGGTCTACTACCGGGAGTCGCTGGCCCTGGGGCTCGACAGGGGTGACATCATCATCCGACGGCGACTCCGCCAGAAGCTGGAGTTCCTGACGCAGGACATGGCGGACGCCGTCGATCCCACGGAGGCGGAACTCCAGTCGTACCTGGAGGCCCACATGGACGACTACCGCATCCCGCCCCGCTACACCCTTTCCCAGCGGTACTTCCGGGGGGGCGGGGGACGGGAGGCCCGGGTGGAGGCCGAGGAGGCCCTGACGGCCCTGCCGGACCCGACGGACGAATCCGCCCTGGACGACGGATCTCGCTCCATGCTGCCGACCCACGTGGAGGACGTTCCCTCCCGGGAGGTGGCCCGAATCTTCGGACAGCAGTTCCTGGACGGGCTGAGTGACCTGCCGATCGGTCGCTGGTCCGGCCCCGTGGAGTCGGGCTTCGGATCTCATCTGGTCTACGTGGAGGACCGGGTCCAGGGCCGCGCCCCCACCCTCGAGGAGATCCGGCCCCTGGTCGTTCGGGACTGGACGAATCAAAGGAGGGCGGACGTCAACGACGCCCTCTATCAACAGATGCTCGATCAGTACACGGTGGTGCTGGAGCGGCCCGACGGCACCGAGGAACGGTGGACGAGGGTCGACGAGGCCCCCGGGGGCATCCGGGAGGCGGCGGCGGCGGAAGCCCCCGGATCCGGGGGGAGGTAGAGGATGCGTGGCCTGCTGAGACGGTCTGCCATCCCAGAGCCCTCGGCGGCCGGATCGCCGGGAGCGGG
>JARRPL010000037.1:0-15505 GCA_037382905.1 Gemmatimonadota bacterium
GGGAGGGGCACCGGACCGGACCCGTTGTGGGTCCGGTCCGGCTCTGTCTATGTTGCCCCGCCCCGAATCCCTTCGTCCCCAGCGGGAGCCCCGCCCCACGTGTCCAGCAAGTCCCAGGTCTTCAGCTCGCGGTGGGGAATGCTCCTGGCCATGCTCGGCATGGCGGTGGGGACCGGCAACATCTGGCGTTTTCCCCGGATCGCCGCCACGAACGGGGGCGGTTCGTTCCTGGTGGCGTGGGTCAGCTTCCTCCTGCTCTGGTCCGTCCCGCTCCTGATCCTCGAGTTCGCCATGGGGAAGGGGACCCGTCGGGGGGCCATCGGCGCCTTCATCAAGACGCTGGGGCCCAAATTCGCGTGGATGGGGGCGTGGATCGCCTTCTGCGCTTCGGCCATCGGCTTCTACTACGCGGTGGTCATGGGGTGGACGCTCCGGTTCTTCTGGGCCACCGTCACCGGAGACATCCCCACCGCTGAACCCGGGGCGTTCTGGGAGTCGTTCGCCGGGACCCCGTCGGCGCTGGTGACCCACGCCCTGGCGGTGGGGATGGCAGTCTTCGTGGTGGCGTACGGGGTGAAGGGGATCGAGACCGCCGCCCGGATCCTGATCCCGAGCCTCATCATCCTCGTGATCGTCCTGGCCGTGAAGGCCCTCACCCTTCCAGGGGCCTCCCAGGGTCTGGCCTTCATGTTCACTCCGGACCTTTCGGAGCTGGCCAACTATGAGATCTGGCTCCAGGCCCTGACCCAGAACGCCTGGGACACGGGTGCCGGATGGGGACTCGTCCTCACCTACGCGATCTACATGAGGTCGAAGGAGGACACGGCGCTGAACGCCTTCGTCATCGGCTTCGGCAACAACTCGATGTCGCTCCTGGCGGGGATCATGGTGCTGTGCACCGTCTTCTCCGTGATGCCCGACGCCGCCGGCGAGATCGTGGGGGCGGGGAACGAGGGTCTCACCTTCATCTGGATCCCCCAGCTCTTCGCTCAGATCCCCGGCGGTCAGTTCTTCATGGGCCTCTTCTTCCTGGCCCTGTCCTTCGCGGCCTGGACGTCGTTGGTGGCCATGGTGGAGCTGGCCTCCCGCATCCTCATGGATCTGGGGCTCGCCCGGGGCATGTCCATCGCCGCGGTAGGGGTGGCCTGCCTGGTCCTGGGGAGCCCGTCGGCGCTGAGCATGGGCGTCTTCGGCAACCAGGACTGGGTCTGGGGCGTGGGATTGATGCTGTCCGGGGCCTTCTTCGCCTTCGCGGTACTTCGCTATGGCGTAACCGAGTGGCGGGAGACCTTCATCAACCACCCCTACTCCGACGTGCGAATCGGCGCTTGGTGGGATTGGGCGATCCGGCTCGTGATGGTGGAGGCGGTGGTGCTCATGGGGTGGTGGCTGTGGGGAGCCCAGGGAGCCGACTGGAGGGCCACCTGGACGCTGTTCAGCCCCTACAACGTGGGCACCGTGCTCATCCAGTGGGGGGTCGTACTGGTGGTCCTGGTGGCGCTGAACGACCGCATGGTGAAGGCGGTCACCGCCCACGACGTGAGTCGCCCGGACGCCCGGGCCCGGGACCACGTCGGGCCCGACGAGGACTTCCACGCCCCCTAGTCCCCTCCGTCCGCCCCGAGGCCTCCCGTGTCCGAAGGCAGCCTGCCCGCGTTCGCCGGATCCCCGGCGAGTTCAGCCGCACCGCGCCGGGCCTCCGGCGACCGAGGGCGGAACGGACGTTCGGCACCCCCGCCGTCGACCGCGCCCTCGCCGAGGTCGACGCCCTCCTCGGAGATGGGAATGAGACCCGGGGGGCGACGCCGGAACGGCGGGGACGGGGATCCATGGACCTGAAGACCTTCACCGCCATGGCGGAGGCGGCCTGGGAGGAGGTGCCGCCGGAGTACAAGGAGGGGATCGACGGGCTGGTCATCTCCCGGAAGGCCGAGCCGCATCCCAGCCTGCCCGACATCTACACCCTGGGCTACTGCGACACCGAGTCGTACCTGTCCGACTGGGTGAGCCCCGAGACGACCCGCTCCACCGTCCGCCTCTTCTACGGCTCCTTCCGGGAGCTCGCCCGGTTGGACCCGGACTTCGACTGGGAGGCGGAGATCCACGAGACCGTACAGCACGAGATCCGTCACCACCTGGAGTGGCTGGCGGGTGAGGATCAGCTGGGCGGTGTCGACTACGCCATGGACGAGGCCTTCAAGCGCCGGGAGGGGCAGGACTTCGATCCCTGGTTCTACCAGCACGGCGAGCCCATGGGCCGGGGCGTCTACGTCGTGGAGGACATGGTGTTTCTCGAGCAGGCCTGGTCTCCCGACCGGTATCCCGCCGGCGGAGCGCTGAAGGTCCGCTGGAAGGGCCGGGAGTACGGCGTCCCGGCTCCGGAGGAGCTGGGCGACCTCCACTTCGTCCTTCTGGAAGGGATCGTGGAGCCCCCGCCGTGGCTGGAGCTGGTGTTGACCCGTCGCCGGAGCTGGTGGGACGATGCCCGGCGACTGTTCACGTCGTCCAGGCCACGGGTTCTGCACTCCCGGGCCCGGGTGGAGCCTCGAGGCCGTCAGGACCCTGACCCTTCCCGGGGGGTCTAGAGGCCCCTCCGGGACGACCCCCTCGACCTTGGCCATGTCCGCTCACGACGCCTACCTCCGCCGCACCCCCTACGAGCGCCTTCTTCCGGATCCGGACTTCGCCACCCGGCACTTCCCGGGGATCCGGAAGGAGTTTCGGCAGCATCCGGTGGCGGAGGACGACCCCGGGGCCTTCGCCCTCCTGGAGACCACCCGCAGGGCCCTGGCAGAGCTCAGAGATCCGGACCAGGGCGGGCACGACCACGGCACGACCCACGCCCTCCTCCTCTTCCACGCCTTCCACCTGCACGCCGCCGGGCTCCCCCACCTCCTGGCCACGGTCCCGGTGAGCCGTTGGGCGGTGGAGGCGGAGGGGGTGGAGACGGGCGAAACATCCGAGGCGAGTCCGGAGACGACGGTGGAGAGGGGACTCTCGTCCGCATCCTACGTTCAGCTGCCCCAGCATCTCTTCTGGAGCCGGGATGACGACGAGGACCGCCCCCTGTCGCTGGACGGCTTCTTCTGGACCGTCCGGGGCGACGTCCTTCACGTCCTGGGGGTCGGCGGCCTCCAGGGCGTGGCGGGCCAGGGGTTCCAGGTGCTCCCCCTCCCAGGGGTGCCCAGGACCGACGCGGACGTCTGGCTCTCCCAGGAGATGCGGGACGAGGGGCACGATTTCCGGAGCGAGATGCCCGGCGCCGAGCTGGAGGGGCTCTACGAGTTGCGCACCGCCGGCGAGCTCCTGAAGCTCGCCGCCCGGATCGACCGTTTCATGGGGCGTTTCCCCGACGGCGTCGAAGCCGTCACCTCCCGGGCTCCAGGCGCTTCGTCCGGGGCGGGAGACGGCCCTCCGGGTCCCTCCGTCCAGGGGCCTCCCCGGAGCCATCTCGACTACGCCCGACTCCTCCTCACCTGAGGCCACCATGCCACGGGAATCCAAGAAGGCCCGGAAGGAGAGGGCCGCAGAGGTCTTCCGGCTGCTCCACGAGGAGTATCCCGACGCCCACTGCGAGCTCGATCACGACAATCCCTTTCAGCTCTCGGTGGCGACGATCCTGTCGGCGCAGACCACCGACGAGCGGGTGAACATGGTCACGCCGGAGCTCTTCCAGCGCTATCCCGACGCCGAGTCTCTCGCCGATGCGGAGCAGGAGGAGGTGGAGGAGATCATCCGGTCCACGGGGTTCTTCCGGAACAAGGCCCGGAACATCATCGGCTTCGCCGACGCCCTGGTGACCGAGCACGACGGCGAGATTCCCCGGAGCCTGAAGGAGCTCCAGGAGATGCCCGGGGTGGGGCGCAAGACGGCGAACGTGATCCTGGGCAACGCCTTCGACATCAACGAGGGCGTCGTGGTGGACACCCACGTGAAGCGGCTGGCGAAGCGTCTGGGATTCACCCGGGAGACGACGCCCGAGAAGGTGGAGAAGGATCTGATGCCCCTCTTCCCCCGGGAGGAGTGGACCCTCCTGTCCCACCTCCTCATCTGGCACGGGCGTCGGACCTGTGACGCGCGCAAGCCCGCCTGTGAGCGTTGCGTTGTGAGCCATCTCTGCCCCTCTTCCAGGGTGTAGACCCGTGCGGTCCACGCCCGCCCCGCCTCCTTCAACCTCCCTGACCATGCCCGACCGCAACGACGCCCTGCGCCTCCTCCACGAATGGGTCGACAACGAGGGCCTCCGGACCCACATGCGGGGGGTGGAGGCCGCGGTGCGTCACAACGCTCGCCTCCGGGACGCGGACGAGGAGCTCTGGGGGCTGGCGGGCCTCCTCCACGACCTGGACTGGGAGAAACACCCGGACCGCCATCCTCTGGAGGCGGTGGAAGCCCTGGAGGCGGACGGCTATCCCGAGGAGGTGCTGCACGCCATACTGGCCCACCGTCCCGACTTCACCGGGGTGGAGCCCGAGACGGAGCTCGACCGGGTGCTCTACGCCTGCGACGAGCTCTCGGGGCTCGTCTACGCCTGCTGCCTCGTCCGACCGAACGGGATCGACGACCTGACCCCGAAGTCCGTGGTGAAGAAGCTCAAGGACAAGGCCTTCGCCGCCGGGGTCAGCCGGGACGATGTGGCCCGGGGCATCGACCTCATCGGGCTGGAACGGAACGAGCACATCCAGAACGTCATCGACGGGATGAGGGCCGTGGCGGAGGAACTCGGGATCCGAGGGGAGGATGTGCGGCGAGGCTGAGCCGTGGATCCTGGGCGGAGCTGACCGGTAGAAATCCCGCATGTCTGCGCTGCCCTCCCTCCGGACCCTCGGCCACGGCCTGACTCTGCGCCTGTCGGTGCGAACGGCGGTGGTGGCCGCCGTCACCGCCGGGGGTGTGCCGGTGGCGCTGGAGGGCCAGGAGGACGTGGAGCTCCTGGGACGGCTGTACGGGACCACGCCCCCGGCCGCCTACTACGAGCAGCTCCGGTTCGACTCCGACGCCTTCCACTTCTCCCGGGCCTGGTTCCGACGGAATTCCCGGCTCGACGTTCCGGAATCCGGATCCCTGGGCGCCCGCTCGGAGGTGGGGGTCCGTGAGGAGCCCGAGCTCCCGGTGGGCCGGTCCTTCTCCGGACCCGGGGGTCTGCAGGGCCGGGACGCTCCGGTGGAGGGCGACTTCTCCGTCCCCCTGGTCCTGGGGCTGTTCGCCGACTCCGACGGTCCGGCGCCGGAGGGCCGGGTGGAGATCCAGCGGGAGTACTTCGACGGTCCTTCTTCCGCCGAAGGGACCGTCTCCGACTACTTCGCCGAGGTGTCCAGAGGGCTCGTCTCCCTGTCCGGCGAGTCCTTCGATTGGGTGCGCTCCGACCTCTCCCGGACCGAGGCCACCGGTGGGCCTGACGTCCAGGGTCTCCGGTCCGGAACGGTGGGCCCCTTCATCGTGACCCTGCTGGAGCAGCTGGACGACGGATCCATCGACTGGGGGCGGTTCGACAACGACGGCCCCGACGGCATCCCCAACTCCGGGGACGACGACGGCGCCGTGGACATCCTGGCGGTCCTCCACCCGACGCCCGGCGCGGAGTGTGGGGGACAGAGGGATCGGATCTGGTCCCACCGCTGGAGCCTGTCTTCCGCGGCGGACCTGTGGGACACCGGAGGCTATCCGACGTCATCCCCGGCGGCCGGGGGCGGTACCATTCGGGTGAACGACTACGTGATCCAGCCGGCCCGGAACTGCCAGGACACGGATCTGTCGTATATCGGCGTCTTCGTCCACGAACTCGGGCACGGCTTCGGCCTTCCCGACCTCTACTGCACCGGAGACTGCAGCTCCCCCGGCATCGGGAACTGGGGACTCATGGGTACGGGCTCCTGGGGTTGCCAGGGACGGGGATCGGAGGCGCCCTGCCACATGAGCGCGTGGAGCAAGGAGATGCTGGGGTGGGCGGACGTGGAGCGCATGCCGCCGGGGGTCGATCTGGGAACCGTGTCGTTGGAGCCGGTGGTGTCGGCCGGACGAGTCTTGCGGGTCGACATCCCGGGAACCGAGGAGTACTACCTCCTGGAGAACCGGCAGCGTCTCGGGTTCGACGGTGCCATCCGCCCGGGCCTCCTGGTGTGGCACGTGGATGCCGACCAGGTGGCCTCCCGGTGGGCGTCCAACCGGGTGAACGGCGACCCCGCCCGCCTCGGCGTCGCACTGGTCCAGCCCGACGGCGAGTACGATCTGGAGGAGGCCCGGAATCGCGGAGACGGGGGGGACGTGTTTCCCGGCGCGACGGACCGGCGAGCGTTCCACGCCGGCACGGTCCCGGCATCGGTGAGTCGGGACGGCGTTCTCTCGGGTCTGACGCTCCTGGGTCTGGACGATGCGGCCCCGACGCTCCGCTTCCGACTCCTCACCCGCTTCCAGTCCGTGAGCGCCACCACCACGGGCGACGGAGGGACCCCCGGCATGGTGGTCCTCAACGGGGAGCCGCTCCCGGCCGGCGGCGGTTCGGCGCCCTTCGCTCCCTTCCAGGACGTGATCGTGGCGGCCTCCCCGGGCGTGGGTCAGGCGCCGGGCGTGCGGACGCCCTTCCTGGGGTGGAGCGACGGGGTGGCCGACACGCTTCGGAGCTTCGTGATGCCGCTTTCGGACACGGCCTTCGTGGCGGAGTACGGAGGGCGGCAGGTCCAGGTGGCCGTGGAACTCCAGGGAGGCGCCTTCGGTGTGCCCCCGGGTTCGGTGGCGTCGGAGCCCGCCTCCCCGGGGCTCTGGTTCGTGGAGGGCACCGCCGTGACCCTGGAGGCGATCCCGACTCCGGGATTCTCCTTCGCCGGCTGGGAGGGTGAGCTGAGTGGCGCACCGAATCCCGTGGGCCTGGTGGTGGAGTCGCCGACGTTCGCCCAGGCCCTGTTCGAATTCGAGTTCGAGGCCCGGGACCCGGAGCCGCTGGTCGTGGTGGCGGGGGATGCGGTGCAGCTGACCCTCACCGCCAGCGAGGCGTCGGAGCCCATCCGGTGGAGCGTGGTGGAGGGCGCGCTGCCGGCGGGCCTGCTCCTCGGTGACGACGGGGTGATCACCGGGAGTGCCACGGAGCACGGGAGCTTCCAGGCCACGATCCAGGCCCGGGACGCCCTGGGGCTTCAGGGATCCCTCGTGCTGGAGGTGGATGTGGCGATCCCGGAGCTGCCGCTGGAGGCGATGGCCTCGGATCTGCTGGCCGATGCCGAGACGGGCACCTTGAAGGCCGGCCAGGCCGCCTTCCTCGACCGGGCGGGGAACCGGAACGGCAGGGTGGACGTGGGGGACATCCGCATCTACCTGACCTCCCTGAGAACGCAGGGGACGCGCCCGCCGGCGGAGGCGACGGTGCGGGTGATTCCGGTTCGCCTCGGAGGTGGGTCGTGAACCCCGTCGGGTCGGGAGGCCGCAGGAGGCCTCGGGGCCTGATGGCGCTGGCGGTGGCGGCGCTGATGTGGACCGCGGCCTGTGGCGACGACCCTCCCGGGCCCGGTGTGGTGGAGGTGGTGGTCTCGGACACCCTCGCCCTGGGCGGGGCGGTGGTGGAGCTCTCCGGTGAGGGGTTGCTGGGCGTGCAGACCCAACCGGGGGTCTCGATCGTCTTCCGGAGTCTTCCCGGCTCCGGTGGGGCCCTTCCGCGACTTCGGGTCGTGGCGATCCGGGAGGGTCCGGGCCCTCTCCGGTTCACCGTGGACATCGCCCGGGCGGATGCGCCCCTCCCGGAGGCGGTCCTGATCCAGGCCTCCGACCGGGACGATGCTCTTCTCCCCGGCTTCCTCCTCCCGGAGCTCCAGCTCCGTCGCTGATCCGCCGCTGCGCCCTCCCTCCGTCAGGGGCGGGGGCGCAGCGTGTAGCAGAGGGCCGTCCCTTCGATCACGACGGTGCCGTCGTCCCGGGTGACGGTAGTCCGGAGGCGGGTGATGGGCTTGTCCGTCCGTACCTCGAGGACCTCCACCTCCCCGGTGATCGTGTCTCCGGGCCGCACCGGAGCCTTGAAGCTCCAGTCCACGTGCAGGAAGACGGTGCCGGGCCCGGGCAGCTCCTCCGCCACCACGGCGTTCAGGATGGCGGAGGTGACGCCGCCCTGTACCACGATCTCGCCGAACCGGGTCGCGGCGGCGAAGTCCTCATCGTAATGGAGGGGGTTCCGGTCACCGCTCAGGGCGGTGAAACGGCGAATGTCCTCCGCCTCCACCACGCGACTTCGCTCGGCTCGGGCTCCCACCTGCGGCCCGCCGTCGGGCCAGACACTCGTCCCCTTCGGCATCGTCCCTCCTGGTTGCGGGTCGTCTGCATACCCCGTCGCAAAGTGCGTCCTCGAGCCCGCCGGGGCGAACGCCTTGCCCCGCCTTCCCGTGGGAGCCACCTTCAGGCTCACGCGTCCCGGCCCGCAACGAGTCCTGGCGGCCGGGACGTTCTCACGACTGGTCCAACCGGCCGGACCCGCATCGCCGGGTCTGCCTCGGCTTTGGAGGCCGCATGACCACCGCTACCTGGGTGACCCTGGTTCTCATCTGCGGCTTCGTGTGGGGTGGCTTCATCGTGGCCGTGGCCACCGCCTTCCGGAAGGAATCCGAAAAGGCCGAGTGAGGAGCAGCGCCACTCCGATTTCCCCGACAGGTTTCCAGAGACCCGCGCCGTGCCACGAAGAGACGACCTCGACAGCATCCTGATCCTCGGCTCCGGCCCCATCGTCATCGGGCAGGCCTGCGAGTTCGACTACTCCGGGACCCAGGCGGTTCGCGCCCTGAAGGAAGAGGGCTACCGTGTGATCCTGGTGAATTCGAACCCCGCCACCATCATGACGGACCCGGACCTGGCGGACCGGACCTACATCGAGCCCCTCACCGCCGAGTGGGTCGAGAAGGTCATCGAACGGGAGAAGCCCGACGCCATCCTCCCCACCATGGGCGGTCAGACCGCCCTGAACATCGCCATGGAGCTCTACGAGGAGGGCGCCCTGGAGCGTCACGGCGTCGAGCTCATCGGGGCCAACGCCCGCTCCATCGAGATGGCGGAGGACCGGGAGAAGTTCGCCGAGGCCATGTCCCGCATCGGGCTCGCCGTCACCACCGGAGGGTTCGCCCGGTCGCTGGAGGAGGCGCTGGAGATCGTCGAGGACACCGGGTATCCCAGCATCATCCGGCCCTCCTACACCCTGGGAGGGACCGGGGGCGGGATCGCCTACAACCGGGAGGAGTTCGAGGCCCAGGTCCGGAAGGGGTTGGATGCCTCCCCCATCACCGAGGTGCTGGTGGACCGGTCGGTCCTGGGCTGGAAGGAGTACGAGCTGGAGGTGGTCCGGGACGGGGCCGACAACGTCATCATCATCTGCTCCATCGAGAACATCGACCCCATGGGGGTCCACACCGGTGACTCCATCACCGTGGCGCCCGCCCAGACGCTCTCGGATGTGGAGTACCAGGCGATGCGGAACGCCGCCATCGCCATCATCCGGGAGATCGGGGTGGAGGCGGGGGGCTGCAACATCCAGTTCGCCGTGAATCCCGAAGACGGGGAGATGCTCATCGTGGAGATGAACCCCCGGGTCTCCCGTTCTTCGGCCCTCGCCTCGAAGGCCACCGGGTTTCCCATCGCACGGGTCGGGGCCAAGCTCGCCGTCGGGTACCGTCTGGACGAGCTTCCCAACGACATCACCCGGAACACCCCCGCCTCCTTCGAGCCGGTCCTGGACTACGTGGTGTGCAAGTTCCCCCGCTTCGCCTTCGAGAAGTTCCCCGAGGTGAACCCCGTCCTGGGCGTCCAGATGAAGGCGGTGGGCGAGACCATGGCCATCGGCCGGAACTTCCGGGCCGCGTGGCAGAAGGGGCTGCGGGGGCTCGAGATCGACCGCCCCGGGTGGGTCGTCGGAGAGACGCTGGAGGATGACGGCCTCACCTCCGACGAGCCGGACGCCCTCCTGTCGGCCCTGCGGCGACCCACGGCCGACCGGCCCTTCCAGCTCAAGCGAGCCATGGAGGCGGGCCGCTCCCGGGAGGAGATCTTCGAGGCCACCCGGATCGACCCCTGGTTCCTGGATCAGCTGCGTCAGATCATCGAGCTGGAGCGGGCCTTCGCCCAGGCGTCCGAGATCACGCCCGAGCTCCTGCGCCGGATGAAGCGGGAGGGCTTCAGCGACCGGCAGCTGGCGGACCTTCGGGGACTCCGGGAGGACGAGCTCCGGGACATGCGCTGGGAGCACGGAATCCACCCCACCTACAACGTGGTGGACACCTGCGCCGGGGAGTTTCCCGCCGAGACCCCCTACTACTACTCCTCCTACGAGGACGAGAGCGAGTCGACGCCCTCGGACCGGGACAAGATCATGGTCCTGGGGAGTGGGCCGAACCGGATCGGACAGGGCGTGGAGTTCGACTACTGCTGCGTGCAGGCGGTCCTGGCACTGCGAGAGGCGGGCTACGAGACCATCATGGTCAACTCGAACCCCGAGACGGTCTCCACCGACTTCGACGTGAGCGACAAGCTCTACTTCGAGCCCCTCACCCTCGAGGACGTTCTGGAGATCGTGCGCCTGGAGAAGCCCATGGGGGTGATCGTGCAGCTGGGGGGGCAGACGCCCCTCAAGCTGGCGAAGCGCCTGGAGGAGCTGGGCACGCCCATCCTGGGGACCAGCGTCGACGCCATCGATCGGGCCGAGGACCGGAAGCGCTTCGAGGAGGTGTGCCGGGCCATCGGCGCCACCGTGCCGGCCAACGGGACCGCCACCGGCGTGCACGAGGCGCTGGGGATCGCCGAGCGGATCGGATACCCCGTGCTGGTGCGGCCCTCCTACGTACTTGGGGGGCGCGCCATGGAGATCGTCTACGACGAGGAGAGCCTACGGGGCTACTTCGCCCGGGCGGTCAAGGCGAGCCCCGACCACCCGGTCCTCATCGACAACTTCCTGGAGGATGCCTTCGAGGCCGACGTGGACGCCCTCTGCGACGGGAGCGACGTGATCATCGGCGGGATCATGCAGCACATCGAGGACGCGGGCGTGCACTCCGGCGACTCGGCCTGCGTGCTTCCGCCGTACCTCCTGGGGGGCGAGGTCCTGGACGAGATCCGGGACACGACCCGGAAGTTCGCGCTGGAGCTCGGCGTGAAGGGGCTCATGAACGTCCAGTACGCCATCCGTGACGGGAGGGTCTACACCCTGGAGGTGAACCCTCGCGCGTCCCGGACCGTGCCCTTCGTCTCCAAGGCCACGGGTGTGCCCCTGGCCCGTCTGGCCGCCCGGGTGATGGCGGGAGAGGCGCTGGCGGGCATGGAGATCCCCGACGAGCCGTTGGTGGGCGGAGTGGCGGTCAAGGAGGCGGCCTTCCCCTTCTCCCGTTTCGAGGTGGACGTGATCCTGGGTCCCGAGATGCGTTCCACCGGCGAGGTCATGGGATTCGACGACTCCTTCGGCATGGCGTTCGCCAAGGCCCAGGTGTCGTCCGGCAACGTCCTTCCCGAGGCGCCCGGCAAGCTGATCGTCACGGTGAACGAGAAGGACAAGCCCACGGTCACCCCGATCCTTCGGCGGTTCGTGGATCTGGGCTGGGAGATCCTGGCCACCAAGGGCACGCACCACTACCTCTCCCGACTGGGCATTCCCAGCGAGCGGGTGTTCAAGGTGAACGAAGGACGGCCGAACATCGTGGATCTGATCGTGAGCGGCGAAGTCGGCCTCCTCATCAACACGCCGCTGGGCAAGGCGTCCCAGTACGACGACTACGCCATGCGCCGGGCGGCCATCACGTACAACATCCCCTACCTCACCACCATGTCCGCCACCAGCGCGGCGTGCGACGCGCTCATCGCCCTGCGGAACCGGACCCACCAGGTGAAGTCGCTGCAGGAGCGGGTCCGCATGTCGGCTCCGGTGCCCTCCTCGGGCTGACTTCCCGAGGTCCGCCCACAGTCCGCCTTCCGATCCGTCCACGCCTACCTCTCCGCTTCCCGTCCCGACGTCCGTGCCCCCCACCACCGCATTCCTCCTCCACGAGGCCGCCGCCCTCCACGACACCGGCTGGGCGCATCCGGAGCATCAGGGCCGACTTCGGGCCCTCAGCTCCACCGTCGGCCGGGACATGTTGGCCCTCCACGGTCGCGTGGAGCAGATCTCCGGGGGAGGTGCCACGGTGGAGGACCTCCTCCGGGTCCACACCGAGGCGCACGTGGCGCGGGTCCGCGCCGCCGTGGAGCGGGCCGGTGAAAGCGGCGAGGTGCTCTCGCTGGACGAGGACACCCGGGTCTCCCAGGCCTCCTGGGATGCGGCGCTGGGGAGCATGGGCGCGGCCCTCACCGCCGCCGGCGCCGTGGCGACGGGGGAGTACCGCAACGCCTTCGTGGCCACCCGTCCTCCGGGACACCACGCCACGCCGGACCGGGCCATGGGCTTCTGCCTCTTCAACCACGTGGCGGCGACGGCGCGCTGGCTCCAGCACCACGGGCACGCCGACCGGGTGCTCATCGTGGACTGGGATGTCCACCACGGGAATGGAACGCAGGACATCTTCTGGCGGGATCCCACCGTCTTCTTCCTCTCCCTGCAGATGTTCCCCCACTGGCCTCCCGGGAGCGGGTCGGCCCGGGAGACGGGTGAGGGCGAGGGCGCCGGCACGACGCTCAACGTTCCCCTCCCGGCGGGGACGGGAGGCGAGGCGTACCTCGATTACTTCCGCCGGGCGATGGACGACGTGCTCGCCCGTTTCGAGCCGGACTTCGTCCTCGTGTCCAGCGGATTCGATGCGCTGGCCGGGGATCCGTTGGGGGGGCTGGAGCTGGAGCCTCGGGACTTCCATGCCCTCACCCGTGCGCTCATGCTGCGGGCGGAGGAGAAGTGCGATGGGAGGCTGGTGGCCCTGCTGGAGGGAGGCTACGATCCTAGGAGGACGGCGCTGGCCACCGTGGCCGTGATCCGGGCCCTGGCCGGGATCACGGAGGTGGATCCGACCGTCCCCGTGGCTTCGGGGTAGACCTGAAGCGACCCGAACAGGAGGACACGATGCGGCGCATCTTCATCGCCCGCTCACATCGTCGGTTTGTTCGGCGGCTCTTGGGAGCCGCCGTCGTCGCTTCGACCCTGGGCCTGGGCGCCGGGGGTCTGTCGGCCCAGTCCCAGCGGGAGCTCCCGCGACCCGAGCCGGGTCAGTATCAGCGTCCCGAAGCGGCGCAGGAGGCGATGGACCAGCTCAAGTCGCCGTACTGTCCGGGACTGATGCTGGAGGTGTGCCCTTCCCCCGGCGGGGCGGCCCTCCGGGATTCCCTCAACATGCTGGCCGAGGAGGGCTGGGACTCGGACCAGCTGGTCGACTGGGTGCTGGCCAACCACGGGGAGCAGTGGCTGGCCCTGCCACGAGCCCGTGGACGGTCCCTGCTCGCCTGGGTGGTCCCGCCCCTGGGGCTTCTGGTGGGTGTCCTCCTGGTGGTGGTGGCGCTCCGGCGCATGCGTCGGGGTCGCGAGGTGGTGCCTCCCCTGGAAGAGGATCTGTCCTCCGACGAGGAGGCCCGGCTCCGGGAGGCCATCCGGGAGCTGGACGCCGAGGAAGAGGCGACCTTCTTCTAGGCCGCCGACCATGAGCCATTCCCCTTCCGAGGACGGCACCGTGGTGTCGTCTCCGTCCATGCTCGACCTGGTGCGTCTGAGCCCCCGACGGCTCTTTCCCCCCGGCGGTGAAGCCCTGTATCGGCAGATCGCGCTCCTCACCGGGATGGGCGAGGAGCACGAGGTGCTGGACGTGGGCTGCGGACGTGGGGTGAGCCTCGAATACTTCGTGCGTGAGTACGGTGTGCAGGGCTCGGGCATCGACGAGGACGCCCGGCTGGTCCGTCTCGTGGAAACGCGGGCCCGGGACGAGGGTCTTTCGGACCGCATGCACGTCCAGACCGCTCCCGCCGCTGCCCTTCCGTACCGGGACGAGATCTTCGACATCACCGTGGGCGAGCTCGGGACCACCGCCACCGCGGACCCGGCCGACGCGGTCCGGGAGCTGGTCCGGGTGACCCGTCCCGGCGGTGTCGTGGTCCTGGTCCAGCTGGTGTGGAAGGCTCCGGTGGACCCGGAGCGCCGTGCCGTCCTGGGAGAGCACCTGGGCGTGCAGCCCCTCATGCTGGTGGAGTGGAAGCGGCTGTTGAAGGACGCGGGCGTCACCGATCTCCACACCGAGGACTGGACCGACGACGAGACCGCCTTCCGGCCTCACGTGGCCAAGCCGTTCCCCGACTTCTCCGAACTCTTCTCCGTGCCCGAGAAGCTGGGGATCCTCCGACGCGCGTGGGGGCAGTGGGGCTGGAGCGGCGTCCGTTCGGTGCTGGCCCGTGAGCGGATCGTGCACCGCCTCCTGACCCGGGAGCGCATCCTGGGGCTGGACCTCCTCATGGGAACCCGCAATACCCCCGTCCCGACGGAGGCCCCCGGATCGACAACTCCGGGTCCCGGGGGTGACGCGGGGCTGCCCCTCTTCCCCGAGGATCCCCCCCACTCGTAGCAAACGTACCGATCTCCTCCTTCTCCATCGTAGACCGAGGTTTCCCGTGAGCGATGCAGCGCTTCTCTCGTCCCCGGACGGCGTGGCCCGTGTCCAGGAGGCTCTCCGGGACATGGATCTGGACGGTTGGCTCCTCTACGAATTCAGAGGCCAGAACTGGATTTCCGCGGCCCTTCTGGGCACCGGGTGGACCACGAGGCGGAGTTTCGTCCTGATCCCTCGCGAGGGGGACCCCCGCACCCTGGTGCACGCCATCGAGTCGTCGTCCTGGCGCCACTGGCCCTGGCCCAGGGAGAGCTACGCGGGATGGCGGGAGATGGAGATGAAGGTGGGCTCCATGCTGGGGGGGCTCGGGAGGGTCGCGCTGGAGACGTCCCCCGGCGCTGCGGTGCCCACGGTGGACCTGGTTCCAGCGGGCACGGTGGAGCTCGTTCGCAATCTGGGCGTGGAGCCGGTGAGCTCCGGGGACCTGGTGAGCCGTTTCTTCTCCGCCTGGACGCAGGACCAGTTGGAGGACCATCGGCGCGCGGCCGAGGTGCTGGCGGAGGTGGCCAGGAGTGCGTTCCAGGAGGCCGGACGTGCCATCCGCAACGGCGAGCCGCACGACGAGGGCTCCCTGACCCGCTGGGTGCTGACGGCGATGGAGCGGGGCGGGGTCACGGTGGAGCCCGACACCCACATCGCCGTGGGCCGGACCGCCGCCGACCCCCACTACGCCCCCGATGGCGACGGAGAGACCATCGCCGCCGGAGAGCTGCTCCTCATCGATCTGTGGGGACGGACGGGCGAAGACCGGGTGTTCGCAGATCAGACCTGGATGGGTGTCATGGGGATGGACGCCCCGGGACGGTCCCGGGAGATCTGGGACGTGGTCAGGGAGAGCAGGGATGCGGGCGTGCGTCTCCTGCAGGACCGCCACGACCAGGGCGATGCGGTGCGCGGCTTCGAGGTGGATGCGGTCTGCCGGGGTGTCATCAACGAAGCGGGTTTCGGCGATTACTTCATCCACCGGACCGGCCACT
>JARRPL010000038.1:0-29519 GCA_037382905.1 Gemmatimonadota bacterium
GGAGGGTATCCGGTTCATCACCACGGTGCGCCCCCTGGGCGGGGAGACCGCACCGGTGCCCGACACCGTCGAAGGGTGCCCCACCCCGGCCACCGGCCCCCGGGCGACGGAGTAGTTCCTCCCCTTCGCGGGCCCCCTTCGCACGCCACTGAGTCCGGGGACAGGCACGTGAATCCACCCCGCACCCTCCCGGCCACGCCGACCCGCCCCGCCTCCTCATGACTTCGGACGCCGGCACCCGCCGCCCCCGTACCGCCCCCGGCGCCAGCACCGTGATCCCGGGCCGCCCGGCGGGCCTCGGGACCTTCGCCGGCGTCTTCACCCCGTCGATCCTGACGATCCTCGGGGTCATCATGTACCTGCGATTCGGGTGGGTCGTGGGGAACGTGGGGCTGGTGGGCACGCTGGTGGTGGTGACGCTCGCCACCAGCATCACCTTCCTGACGGCCCTCTCGGTGGCGGCCATCGCCACGGACCAACGGGTTCGTACCGGGGGCGCGTACTACATGATCAGCCGCTCCCTGGGGCTGGAGACCGGTGGCGCGGTGGGGATCCCTCTCTATGTGGCCCAGGGTCTGTCGGTGGCCCTCTACACGGTGGGCTTCGCAGAGTCGGTGGTGGGCGTCTTCCCCGGGGCCGACCTCCGGTGGGTGGGCATCCTCACCACTCTGGGGGTGGCGGCCCTCGCGCTGGTCTCCGCCCGGGCGGCCATCCGGGCCCAGTACCTGATCATGGCGGCCATCGCCCTCTCCCTGGTCTCCCTGGCCGCCGGAGCCGCCCTCCCGGAGACCCCCATGGGCCTCACCGGGGCCCCGGTCGCCGACGCCGTCCCCTTCTGGCAGGTCTTCGCCGTCTTCTTTCCCGCCGTCACCGGGATCATGGCGGGCGTCAACATGTCGGGGGATCTGGCGGAACCGGGGAAGAGCCTCCCCCGGGGGACCTTCGCGGCCATCGGCACCGGGTACGTCATCTACATGATCCTACCGGTGGTCCTGGCGCTCCGGGTCTCCGCGGAGACGCTGGTGACGGATCCGCTGGTCATGCGCCGCGTGGCCTTCTGGGGCGATGCCATCGTCCTGGGGGTCTGGGGTGCGACCCTGTCGTCGGCGGTGGGGAGCATCCTGGGTGCCCCCCGGGTTCTGCAGGCCCTGGCCCGGGACGGCGTCCTCCCTCGAGGGCTGGGGTGGCTGGGTCGTGGCAGCGGCACCGAGGACGAACCCCGTCTGGGCACCCTGGCGACGCTGGCCCTGGCCCTGATCGCCGTCTGGTTCGGGAACCTGAACCTCATCGCGCCGGTGCTCACCATGTTCTTCCTCACCACCTACGGCGTCCTGAACGTGGCGGCCGGGGTGGAGGGATTCCTGGGAAGTCCGTCCTTCCGACCGCGCTTCCGGGTCCACTGGGCCCTCTCCCTCCTGGGGGCCGTGGGGTGCGTGAGCGTCATGCTCCTCATCAACGCCCTGGCCACGGCGGTGGCGGCGGCGCTGGTGCTCGTCGTGTTCCTCTGGTTGGAGCGCCGAGGGATGCAGGCCACCTGGGGAGACGTGCGGCGGGGCGTCTGGATGAGCCTGACCCGGGCGGGACTCCTGAGGCTGAACCGGACCGAGGACGACCCCCGAAACTGGCGCCCCCACTTCCTGGTCCTCTCCGGAGCGCCCCAGCGACGCTGGCACCTGGTGGAGCTGGCGGACGCACTCTCCCACAGCCGGGGCCTCCTGACGGTGGCGACGGTCGTCCCGGACGAAGGGGTGGAGGTGGGTCGCCGGCGTGCGCTGGAGTCCAGCATCCAGGAGTTCATGCTGAAGCGGGGGGTCCAGGGGCTCGCCCGGGTGATGCCGGCCCCAAACTACCTGTCGGGAGCCGAGCGGCTGGTGGACGCCTACGGACTGGGCCCCCTGACCCCCAACACCGTCCTCCTGGGGGCGTCCCAGGAGGCCCGGACGCTGGACCGCTACTGCCAGGTCATCGAGTACCTGTACGGGCATCGGCGGAACGTCATCGTGGTCCGGGACGACGAGGGGTCGGGCTTCGGCCGGCGGGAGCTCATCGACGTCTGGTGGGGCGGACTGCAGGGCAACGGCTCCCTCCTGATGATCCTGGCGTACCTGCTCCGGACCAGCATCCCCTGGAGGAACGCCCGGGTGCGCCTGAAGATGGTGGCCCCGAACCCGGAGGCGGCCCGCTCCGCCATGCGGAATCTGGAGGCGCTGGTGGCCGACACCCGCATGGGGCTCCACCCCGAGGTGCTGGTGGCCCAGGGCCGCCCCTTCCACGACATCCTGGCGGAATCGGCTTCCGACGCCGACCTGGTCCTCATGGGGATGCGGCGCCCCGAGGGGCCCGCTCGGTATTCGGCGTACTACAGGGAGCTCCAGTCCCGGACCCAAGGGCTTCCCACCACCGTGTTCGTCCTGGCCGGCGAGGAGATCACCTTCCGGGACGTCCTCTTCCGGGGGCGCCAGGAAGACTGACGGGAGGCGGCCCGGAGGCATCGGTCCGGAGGGCCCGGAGTCCGATCCACCCCGCCACCGCCAGAAGGGCGTTGAGCCCCGCCACCCACGGCCGGAGGAGGAGTCCGCCGCCCACGGCGAACATGAGGCCGAAGAGGAGGGCCAGCCCCGCCACCACTCGGAGCAGCTCTCGACCCAGGTTGCCGGCGGCGGGGATGCGGGTCGCGCGCCGGTAGTCGCTCCACCCGGGCCCGCCGGGGCGGACACGCCGGTAGAACTGTCGGAGGGTCCGCTCCGATTCCGGCGGGGTGACGATCATCACCGGGAGCCACAGCGCCACCGAGACCAGCGAGGTGACGAAGAGGCGGAGTCCGAAGTCGTCGATCCGAAGCACCGGGACGACCGAGGTACCCAGCCCCACCACGAAGCCCGCGAGCATGGCCGCCAGCTCGGTCCACGCGTTGACGCGCCACCAGAACCAGCGGAGGATCAGGACCAGCCCCGGCCCGGTTCCCACGGCGATGATGAGTCGGAAGAGTGTGGTGACGTCCTCGGCGAAGAAGGCCGCCAGCGCCCCCAGGGCGGTCACCGCCACCGAGGCGATCCGCCCCGCCAGCACAAGCTCGGCATTGCCGGCATCGGGACGCACGAAGCGGGCGTACACGTCGGAGGTGAGGTAGGAGGCGCTCCAGTTGATGAGGGTGGAGACGGTGCTCATGAAGGCCGCCACCAGGGAGGCTACCACCAGCCCAAGGAGGCCCGCCGGAAGGAAGTCCAGCATGAGCCGGGGATAGCCCAGCTCCCGGTCCTGCAGATCGGGGTAGAGGACCACCGCCGCCAACGCCACCAGCACCCACGGCCACGTCCGGAGAACGTAGTGCAGGAGGTTGAAGAGCCAGGCGGCCCGCTCCGCGTCCTCCTCGGACCGGGCCGCTGCCAGCCGCTGCACGAACTCCCCGCCGCCGTCGGAGCGCCGGAAGGCCCACCACTGGAGGGTGACGTAGGCCAGGAAGGTACTGCCGCTGATCCCCGCCATCATGGACCACCCCCGGGGAATCCAACCGCCATCGAACTCCAACGGCGTGAAGGCCAGGAGGTCCACCTCGGGCCAGGCGCCGGCCTGCTCCACCAGCGCCCCGAGCCCGCCGACGTCGGCCACGGCGTAGACCGCCACCACGATGGCCCCGAAGAGGCCCAGCACGAACTGGATGAAGTCGGTGACCACAACCCCCCAGAGCCCGGCAATCCCGGCATACACCAGGACGAAGGCCGCCACCCCCACCACGGTCCAGAGTCGTCCCTGGTCCCCCAGCTCGATGCCCAGGGACGGGAGGAGCTCCAGCGCCTCCACCACCTTGACCATGGCCAGCATGGCCAGGCCGATGCCGATGGAGCCCAGGACCACGGCGTAGAGGAACCCCTTCACCCCCCGGAGGATCGCGGCGGGGGATCCACCGTAGCGGAGCTCGCTCAGTTCGTTGTCCGTCACCACCTGGGCCCGGTTCCACAGGCGGGCGAAGACGTACAGGAGGATCACGTGGGCGACGGCGAAGCTCCACCACTCCCAGTTCCCGGCGATGCCCCGGGCACCGACCACTCCCGCCACGTAGAGGGGCGTGTCGATGGAGAAGGTGGTGGCGGCCATGGAGGTGCCGGCGAGCCACCAGGGGAGCGAGCGGCCTCCGACGAAGAAGTCCTCGAGACCCCCGGACGCCCGTCGGGCCAGGGCGACGCCCCCGGCCATGGTGCCCACCAGGTAGACCGCCACCACCGCCCAGTCGAGGCCCGTCATCGAGTGAAATCCACCCGTGCGATCCGTCGCGCCGCGGCCCGCTCGCGACCCGGTCCCGGGCCTCCCCCGAAAGACCCGATCGGCCCTTCCACCCCCGGGGCTCGGAGTACACGCAGAGGAGGGAGAGGGGGCCGGCATCCGGCGCCGTCGGCGAACCGGACCCACCGTCGCCTGCCGACCCCGACTGCACCTCGACACCGCTCTCCCGGAGCGTCTCCGGGAATGCGTCCCGGGACGGAGGCGGGAAGGGCCCGCCCAGGTCGTCGTCCACCACCTCCAGTCGAACCGCTCCAGGTCGCCCGAAGGGCCAGCGGTCGTCCCTCAGAGACTCCGCGGCCCAGCGCGAGGCCCGGGCCCGGTCCGCCTCGGAACCCCACCCCACCGGTCCCTCATCCTCCCGGGGCGGTTCCCCGTCGGGGGAGGAGGGCGGCGGGGAGCCGGCGGACGGAGCCCTCACCGCCTCGGCCCGGGCCAGGAGCCCCTCGACCCGGGCCCGGGAGCGGATCATCTCCCCGGAGTCCAGGCGACCGGCGGACAGGGCCTCCCGGACGATGCGGCGGATGGGCAGGTCGGGGGGCGGATAGAGGAGGAGGTCCACGCCCGCCGCCAGGGACTCCGCCGCCGCGGTGGCCGGGTCTCCGGCTCCCTCCATGATCAGGGCGTCGGTGACCACCACGCCGTCGAATTCCAACTCCCGTCGAAGCAGATCGTGGACGATGGCCCGGGAGCGGGTGGCGGGTCGTCCCGAGGGGTCCAGGGCGGGATAGGCCACGTGGGCGGTCATCACCGAGTGCACTCCGGCCTGGAGGGCGGACCGGAAGGGGACAAGATCCGTGGCCTCGAGGGTGGCCCGGTCGGCGTCGACCGCCGGAAGGACCCGGTGAGAGTCCTCCACCGTCCGGCCGTGGCCCGGGAAGTGTTTCACGCAGGCCAGGGCTCCCGCCTCGCGACACCCACGGATCCACGCCGCGACGGCGGCGGCCACCCCCGCGGGGTCCGCCCCGGCGGACCGGGTGCCCACGATGGGATTTCGCGGTTCCAGCGCCAGGTCCGCCACCGGCGCGAAGACCCAGGGCACACCCACCGCCACCGCCTCCCGTCCCGTCAACGCCCCGGCCTCGTACAGGCGCTCCAGACGCCCGTCGGCCGCCAGGGCCGCCAGTGGGGGAAGGGCCGTGGCGCCCTGAAACTGCTGTCCCACGCCCCGCTCCAGATCCGAGCCCAGCAGGAGGGGTCGGCCGGCACGGGCCCGGAGCACCGCCGACGCGTCCCGGGCGGCCTCGGCGGTGCCCCCGAAGAGGATGAAACCCGCGACCCCCTCCTCCAGCGCCCGGACCACGCCGGAACCGTCCAGGTCGTATCCCCCGGCGCTGGACCAGCGCAGCGCCGGAAGGACCGGCAGCACCGGGTCCGTCACGTTCCCGGCAGGGCCAGGAGATCCACCAGAAGCTGCCACGCGCCCTCCGGGCCCCGGGCCCAGACGCGCACGAACGGCCCCCGGGCCGGCCCGTCCCCCGGGCTCCCGCCACCCGCCTCTTCGGAGGCCAGGACCGCCATGCCGTAGAGGTACCCCAGGCTCCCGTCGGGGGAGGTGGCCGACCCGGCCACCTGCCAGTCCACGTCGCCCGCCTCCGAGGCCCGCCGGGCCGCCGCCAGGAAGGCGCCGGGACCTCGCTCCGGCTCCCGCCCGGGCCGAAGCACCCGAAGACCCGCCGGGAAGGCCAGCCCCCCCAGCGTTCCGGCCCCGGGGGACCGGTAGAGGGCCCGGAGCGCCGAGTCCGCCGCCTCCAGGGAGCGATCGCCGGAGACGGGTCGCGTGGCCATCACCCGGGCTCGACGCACCGGGAGGGTATCGGGAAACGGCTGGGGACCGGGGCCGGGCACACCGGCGTCCAGGACGAACCGATACTCGTCCCCCCCGTCCAGTCGCCACAGCGTCAGGTAGCGGCCGGTCCCCGTGACCTTCCCGTCGGCCCCTGCCGCCTGGTACGGTCCGGTGGTGTACCCCAGGACACCGTCGTCGGAGATGCCCGCCAGCTCCGGCGTCCAACGGAGGGCCCGCTCGGATTCGGCCTGGGCCTCCAGCGCCGCCACCCCGGGCACCGGCCCGGGACGGAACAGGATACCGTCCTCGTGGATGAAGCGGAGGAAGGCGCCCCTCACCCCCGACTCCCGGGCGGCGTCGGCAAAGGCCCGCTCGCCCGCCACCACGGCTTCCCACGCCGCATCGGCGGCGGGAGCCGGGGGCGCGTCGGAGCTGCCGCAGGCGGGGAAACACAGGAGAACGGCCGGGAGCAGGATGGACCCGGCGATGCGGAGGGAGGGCATGCTCAAAGCTAGGGAAACCAGCGGCCCGGCGCGCCCTTTCCGGTTGCGGCGTGCCGCACCGCACGGCGAACGACGAAGGGGCCCGCCCGCGCGCCGCGGTCGGACCCCCTCCAGTGCCCCGCCAGGGACTCGAACCCCGAACCTAGCGATTAAGAGTCGCTTGCTCTGCCAATTGAGCTAGCGGGGCGTGCTCCCCGAACCTGATCGGGAGCCTTCAAAGCTACCCCCGCCCCCGCGCCGGTCAACCCCCATCGGCGCTCCGGGGGTCCGCCGGTCGCCCCACCAACGCCTCCCGGCCTCCCCTTCCGTACATCACCGCGCCATTTCCTCCTTCTCCCTACGGCCACTGTCCGGTTTCTCCCCTCGCAATCGATTTGATCCCATGGAGGCGTCCACCGAGATTCAGCAAGCCATCAAGGGCGACTCCGAGGCGATCCTCGGACTGCCCGAGCAACCCGGACTCGACCCATGCGACGGCACCACCGACGTTCATCCCTCCCCTCGGGACGCGGATCCCGTGGGTCCGCTCGCACCGGCGTCCGACAGGGCGGCGCATGATTCCTCGCCTCGGTGCGCGACTCCCGCTCCTCTTCCTCCTGGTCCTCCTCCCGCGTCCGGCAGGGGCACAGGCGGAGGATGGCCGGGAATGCGTCTCCTGCCACGCCGAGCTCGAGTACCTGCGGCAGCACACCGACGGGCTGGCGGAGGCTCGGCGCCTCCAGGTCACCCGGGAGGACATCGCCGCCTCCGCCCACGCGGATTCCACCTGCGCGTCGTGCCACACGGGATACCGTCGCTGGCCCCACGCCGAGACCGCGTCCACCGCGTCCTGCGCTTCGTGCCACGCGGAGCAGGAAGACCTCTGGACGCCCAGCGTCCACGCCGAGGCCGATCCCCTCACCGGCGAGGTGGCGGACTGCGCCGACTGTCATGGGATCCACACCGTGGCCACCGCCGAGGAGATCTCCGACGGGCCCGCCCTGCTCGCCATGAACCGGGCCTGCGTCACCTGTCACGAGACCGCCGCGCTTCCGCCGGGGGACCCCCACGCCGATTCCACCTCCTGCGCCGGGTGCCACGCCCCCCATGCCACGCGGTCCGTGACGGATCCCGACTCCCCGGTGGCGCCCCTCAATCAGATGGACGGGTGCGGCGCCTGCCACGAAGAGGTGGCGGAGCGCGCCCGGGAGGACATCCACGGGATGACCCTCCTGGACGAAGGCGACCCGGATCGGCGGGTGACCGATCCACCGGACCCGGACGCGCCGCCCACCTGCACCGACTGTCACGGAAGCCATGGGATGGGGCCGGTGGAGGATACGGCCACCATCGGCGCCCTGGTGGACACGTGCGCGACCTGTCACGGCGATGCCGCGGAACGATATTTCGGAACCTATCACGGCAAGGCCACCGCCCTGGGCTCCCACATCGTCGCCACCTGCGCCGATTGCCACCGGGCCCACAACATCTTCCCCGACACCGTCCCGGCGTCCTCGGTGCACCCGGATCAGCGCGTGGAGACCTGCGGCGAGTGCCACCCCGAGTCCCGGGCCGCCTTCGTGGCGTACGATTCCCACCCGGACCCCATGGACCGGTCCCGGAACGCCCCTCTCTTCTTCTCGTTCGTCTTCATGAACACGCTCCTCATCGGCGTGCTCGTCGTCTTCGGTCTCCACACGCTGCTGTGGTGGGTCCGGATCCTGATCGACGGTCGTCGCGCCGAGGCCGAGGGGGGGCCCCATGGCTGAGCGGTCCTCCGGGTTCGAGGCGCCGGCCCTCACGCCGCTGGATACGGCGCAGCGGGGGGAGGGGCCCTTCCTGTGGCGCTTCAATCTGCTTCATCGCCTCATGCACCTGCTGGCGATGGCGACGTTCTACACCCTGGTGCTCACCGGCGTCCCCCTCCGGTACGCGTGCGCCCCGTTCTCCGCGGGGCTCATCCGCATGTGGGGGGGCGTGGAGCGTGCGGGGCTCGTCCACCGCATCGCCGCCAGCATCATGGTGGCCTACTCCATCCTCTTCGCCATCTGGTTGGTCCTCAAGTTCTTCCAGGCCGAGAAGAAGTTCGAGCTGATCCGGGGGTACGAGACGATGGTCCCGAACCTCCAGGACGTGAAGGACTTCTTCCGCCAGTGGAAGTGGTACTTCACGGGCCGGGACCGACCCCAGTTCGGGCGCTACGGGTACCTGGAGAAGCTGGACTTCTTCGGAGAGGTCTGGGGGTTCATCATCATCGGCGGATCCGGCATGCTCCTCTGGTTCCCGGAGTTCTTCGGCCGCTGGCTCCCGGGGTGGTGGTTCAACGTCGCAACCGTCTTCCACGGGTACGAGGCCCTCATCGCCGCAGGGTTCATCTTCGTCGTCCACTTCTTCAACGTGCACCTGCGGCCCGACAAGTTTCCCCTGGACGCGGTCATGTTCCACGGCCGGGCCACCAGGGCCTACATGGAGGAGGAGCATCCCACGCTGCTCAAGGAGATCGACCTGGGACCCGACGTCCCCATCTCTCGTCGGCCCAAGCTGGACGCACCGGCGCCGCCTCCCACGGTCCTCCAGACCCTGGTGGGGGCGGCCCTGGGTTTCATCGCTCTCGGCATCGGCATCGTCTGCATCGGGATGATCGTATGGGCCGTCGCCTTCTGCTGAGCTTGGGGGCCGTCGTGGCCCTTTCCGGATGCACCGCCGTGGACGCGGTCCAGGTCACCGACCAGGCCCACCGGGGGGTGGAGTGCGCCGACTGCCATACCGGGCCCCGGGCCGATGCGGAGATGGCCTCGGCGCCCACGGAGGGGTGTACCGCCTCCGGCTGTCACGAAGATCGGGGACCGGGTCAGGCGGAGATCCGGGAGGTGTCCTTCGAGCACCGGGATCACGGCGGGGACTCGGTGGCGGTCGTTTCGGGTTGCGCCGGCTGCCACACCCACGCGGAGGGAGGCGCCCCCCTCCAGGTCTCCATGGCCTCTTGCAGCCTGTGTCACATCAGCGACGCCGCCAAGGGGAACGCCGCCGAGTGCCGTCTCTGCCATACCGCGCCGGAGCAGGTCACCCGGACGAGCCAGGAGGTGGCCATCCCCCACCGGGAGGTCCCCTGGATCGACGGCGGGTGCGTGCGCTGCCACTACGACGTCTCTCCGGTAGCGGTCCAGGTATCGATCCTGTCGTGCGCCACCTGCCACCAGGATCCCGACTCGGTGGCGTCGGAGAGCGCCGGCACGGATCCGCACCCGGATCACACCGGGGTCGCGTGCACGAGCTGCCATCAGGAGCAGACCCACCGGATCGAGCGCATGAGCACCGCCGTCGTCCTGCAGTGCGGGGATTGCCACGCCGACGTCCACGGGGTGGAGCCGACCCCCGCCTGGCCCGGGACCTCCACCTGCAACGCATGCCACGCCCGGGTCCACGCCCCGGAACAAGCGCTCCTCCTGGGCATGGTGGCGCAGGTGCCGGGCTCCAGCCCCAGCGCCAAGTTCCTGGACGGCCTCAGCTGCCGATCCTGCCACGTCCCACCGGCATCCCACGACCCCACCGAGTCCGTCGACGGCTCCGAGGCCGGCTGTGTCGGCTGTCACCGGACCGAGTACGGCCAGGTACTGGAGTGGTGGCGGGACGGAGCCCAGGCCCGAATCACCCCGGTGCGCCGGGCGCTGGACCGGGCCGAGACACGGCTGGAGGGCAACGCCGCGGCTCGACCCCGCCTCGACAGCGCCACGGTGGCCCTCACGGCGGTGGAGGAGGGCAACCCGGTCCACAACCTCTCCCTGGCCCACGGGCTGCTGGAGCGGGCCCAGACCCAGATCTCCCAGGCCTATCGGGACGCGGGGACGGGGGCGCCGGCGCCGGTGGAGCTGGGCCCGAGACCCAGCATCGGGCTCTGCACCTACTGCCACTACCTCCCGGACGACCCGTGGGTCTTCCAGGAGATGTCCGGCGACTTCCACCGAGAGGCGCTGCGGCGGGACGTCCGCTAGGACCCGGCCCGCCGGAATGGGCGGGGCCGGAGGCTCAGTCTCCGGACAGCACCTCGGGCCGAAGCACGCGGGTCAGGTAGTAGGTCACGGCGTCCATCTCCCGGGGAGAGATCCCCCCCACGCCCCAGGTGGGCATTCCCGCGGCGTGACCCACGAAGATCCGATGCAGGATGGAGTCGCGGGATTCGGCCAGGCGCCAGTCCGCCTGGACCAGCGACGGCACCTCGAGCCCACGACTCAGGGCGTACTCGGTGGCGCCGCCCCCCAGAGGCCCGTGGCAGTTCCTGCAGTAGGTGGAATACACCACGTTGCCCTCGAGGGCCCGGATCGAGTCGCTGGCCCAGGTGACGGAATCCACCAGCGCCATGGAGAAGATGGAGTCGGCCTGGGCCACCTGCCGTTCCCGGTCCGGCGGGGGAAAGGTGTGCTCGGTGCAGCCGGCGGCGGTGAGGACCGCGAGCATCCAGCCGAGGACGGCACCGCGCCTCACGACCCGTCCTCCAGAGTATCCCGGATGAGGGATGCACCGGGATTCCGCTTGCGGGCCTCGGCGATGGCCGAATCGGCGGCGGCGGTGTTGCCCAGGGCTTCATGCGCCATGTAGAGGCCGAACCAACCGGTGGCATTGTCCGGCGCCATCTCCGTGACCCGCATATAGTGGGCCAGCGCCGCCTGATATTCACCCTCCCGGTAGGCCACATTCCCCGAGTCGACCTGGGCCATGGCTTCCGCCGAGAGTTCCTGGCCCGCCGTGGAGGGATCCAGGCTGTCGGTACGCTGGTCATCGGGGAGGCACGCGGTCGCGGACAACGCTACGCACACGCCCCACAAGGCGGTTCTCACTCGTCTCGTCATGGTCCCATTCCCAGAGGGTCGCTCAGGTGACAGGCGCCGCAGATCAGCGGATTTCGAGCCTGGGCCCGTTCCGCGTCGAAGTCCGGTCCGTGGGGACTGACGCTGAAGGCCCCGAGCTGGCTGTGGCACTGCAGGCAATCCCGCTGCTGGTGACAGGCCTGACCGAGACGACCCACGCTCTCCATCCCCAGCCCCGCGTGGCACTCCCGGCAGAAGGCGGCCGTGTTGTGACAGTTGCTGCACTCCATGGGCTGGCTCCCCACGGACGCCGAGTGGCGCAGGGCGAAGCTCGGGGGGTGATAGCTCGGTCCCCGGGGGGCATCGTGACACTCGGCGCAGTAGGCCTGGGTGTGACAGCTCGAGCAGTTGTTCGGCGCCGCCGAGGCCAGCACGGTGTGAGCCGACATGAAGTAGGGGGTGTCGTGGTTGCCCGGAAGCCCCGATGCGAGCCCCACACCGGGAGCCTGCACCCGGGGTCGCTCCTGGAGCGCCTCGACCGAGGGGGGGAGAGGCTCCAGGTGGCAGGAAGCGCAGTCGTCTCGGGTGTGACACGTCGAGCACTCAGGGGCCTCGGGAGCGGGACGGCCGTGGATCCGCTCGTACTCCGGGTCCCGGTGACTGTCCGGCTCGGGATACTCGGGCTCCAGCAGAGGGGCGTCCCAGTGGGACGGCGCCGCCGGGATCGACGGGATCGGGGCCAGAGAGGCATCCACGTGGCACGACGCACACTGATCCTGGATGTGGCAGGCGGTGCAGCGTCCCGTGTCTTCCAGCGCCTCCGGACCGTGGCCGTCCAGGAGGAAGTCCCGGCCCTCGTGCACGGAGGGGGTGGGAAGCTCGTGGAAGAGCGCATCCCCACCGTCCACGGCGGCCAAAGGCCGGTGGCACTCACCGCAGTCGAGCCCCGGCTCGGTATGGCTCTCCGGCGGCTCCCCATGACAGTTCAGGCACCGCTCGGCCTCCAGAGGGACCACCGCCATGGAGGTACCCTCGGGGTCGATGTGACACGAGGCGCACACCAGGGGGGCATCGCCCTCCTCCGCCACCTCCCGGAGATGGTGGGCGTGGGAGTAGTCCAGCGTCCCGGCCCGCCGGGGCGCCGGCTCCCAGTCCACCCGCTCCTCCTCCACTCCGTCGTGGCAGCCGGCGCACTCCCGCGGCTCGGGAAAGGCCGTGACCTCGTCGTCGGACTCGATCCCCTCGTGACACCCCTGGCAGAGGGGAAAGAGGCCCTGGTGCTTCAGGTGGGGGAAGGAGTCCGCCTGGCTGGAGGCACGTCCAGGGGCGTCGGAGACCACCGGATCGAGGTGCCCGTCCGGGGCGCCGGTGGAGGCGAAGCGGAAGAGAGCCCCGGTCTCCTGGACCGACATCGGTCCAGTGGGGGTCTGAGCCCACCCCGCGCCCGTGGCAGCGCTCGCCACCACGAGGCACACCGCCGCCAGCAGGGCTCCACGTCCGTTCATCGCCGCCTCCGGTTGAGGCCGGGATCACTCCCGAACTCGTAGCGCAGGCCCACCGTGGCCCGGTTCTGGTTCCACTCGTCGCCGGGTCCGCCCCGGCCTCCGTCGTTCCGGATGAGACTCCACTGGCCGTCCAACCGGATCCGGTCCGTCAGGACCCACTCCAGCCCCAGTCCGCCGCCGATCGCCCGGCCGTCCCCCAGCCGGAACGACTCGATCTGCTGAAAGGAGGTGGCGAAGACCCGGGTCCTGAGCCCCGGCGTCCAGTCCACCGCCACGGCCCCGTCGAAGGACTGGAGGAAGGCGGCGGCACCCCAGTCCAGATCGTAGCCCAGCTCCACCTGGACCGACTCGGAGGGACTCCAGAGGAACTGGGCCTCCGCCCGGAGGGCATCGTCCTTGAGGGGGTCGAAGATCACCGTCGTCGCGGGATCCGAGTACCGACGCCCCGCCAGGGAGACTCGGAATCCGGTCCCCTGGCTGAATCCGCCGCTCAATCGCACTCCGGCTTCGTGGAAGGGCACCGGGCTGAAGAAGCCCCAGATGGTGGAGAGCTCGAAGTAGGGAACGTACCGCCGGGCCTCGACCTCCAGCAGGAAGCGTCCGCTCCCGATTCCCCGCTGCAGCGTCACGAAGGCCTTCCCCAGCCGATCGAAGGGCACGTCGTAGTCCACCGAGCCTCGGAGCCGCAATCCCCACGGCAGCCCGGTGGTGAGGTCCAGGGCCGCCCGCTCCGCCACCAGGGCCGAGCGGTCGCTGTAGATCTCCCGTTGATACCGCACCCCCACGTCGCCCCTGGACCAGCGCCAGCCGGCGGCCCCCCCGACCAGCGCCACCTCCCGGTCGAAGACGAAGTCCTCGATCCCCCGGAGCGCCTCCCGCCGAGGCTCGTTCAGCCCCCGGGCCAGACTCCGGCCACCGAAGACCTCCCCCCAGAGATTCAGACCGTCGTAGCGGACCGAACCCCCGTCGAAGCCGTTGAATCCGAGGCCCGAGGTCGCCTGCTGGCGGCCCGCACGAATCCGGAACGCCCCCCGCCGCAGCTCGGCGTACGCCACCAGGACGTCGAAGGGATCGTCGTAGATGGGCCACTGCAGCTCACCCGAGAGGCGATCCCGGGCCCGGACCAGCACGGTGGTGCTCAGGCCCTGGAGCCCCAGGCCCCACACCGTGAAGCCCACGTCCTGGGCACCCAGAACCGCGTTCTTCAGCGGTGCCGGCCGGTAGTACTCGCACCGGACCGCCTCGGGGCTGCAGTACACCCGGCGCCCGTCGACGGAGGCTCCTCCTTCCTGGTCGAAGACCACGTCTCCCGCCAGCGCCGTGTCCAGTTGCAGGGGCTGCATCTGCATGTAGCGCACGGTGGTGGAGGCCCACCCCCGGATCCCCTGGGCCTGGGCCCAGGTCGGGACGCCGGTCAGGGCCAGAGCGATCCCGAGCCCCATCCACGCCGCCCTCCGCCTCCCGGTCGAGCCAGGCGTCATGGGCTGCCGCCCGTGGGTGCCGGGAGGGCGTGGCACTCCACGCATTCCCCCTCGGGACGGTGGTCGGTGAGGTCCTGATGGCAGACCAGGCAGCCCGTCCGGTTGCGGGGCGCCAGGGCGAGAGGGGGATCCAGGTGGCACCCGGAACCCGTGCACCCCAGGTGGGACTCCACGGTGTGGGCCGACTCCTCCGGCTCCCGGTGGCACGTCATGCAGCTCACCTCGGTGGGCGCCTCGTGATGCTCCTGATGGCAATTGTTGCAGCTGGCCACGTCGGGCGCGAGCTCCAGGCTCCCCTCCTGGTGACACTCGCCGCAGTCGGTCCCCAGGTGATCCTGATGCTGGAAGGGGACGTCCCGGAGGACGGCGTCGCCGGTGGAGAAGTTCATGGGCCACCCGGTGGCCACCACCCGCTCGGGACCCAGCACCGACTCGGCGTGGCACTGGGTACAGTCGGCGGCCACGGGCTCGGTGTGGTGGCAGCTGCGACAGTCGGTGAGACCCGGAAGACGACGTCGCCGGTGGCGAGAAACGGCCGTCGGGACTCCTGGGCTTCCTGGGTCGCCGGGCTCAGGGTTCCCGCGTGGAGGTATCCGCCGGGGTGAAGTCCTCCCCCGAGACCGACGAGGTACGGAAGACCGGACGGCGCGCTGGCGGAGGCGTTCCCCGTAGCGTGCGCCCCGACCACGACGTCCCCGCCGACGCCCTCCGCCGGCGACATCGCGATCCGCTGGCCCGGTGCCAGGCCCGGATCGTCGTAGATGTCCTGGTGACAGCTCAGACAGTTGTCGCCATCGGCCTTCCAGTCGTGGGCCACGTGACAGGTGCTGCAGTCCTCCACATCGGTGTGGTCCAGCCCCCGATGGAAGGGAGAGAGCTCCCTCACGTCGTTGTGACAGCCCACGGTGGCGCAGGTCTCCACCGCCTCCTGGGGCGTCTCTTGTTCGTGGGGGTTGTGGCAGGTGGAACAGACCTTTTCGTGCGGCTCGTCCGGAGGCATGTCCACCAGCGTCCGCATGACGTGGCACGACAGGCACTCGTCCGCTCCCGGCGCCACCGCCGCCTGAGCGACCTCCAGCTCCGACCCCTCCTCCACTACGGCGTTGAAGCCGTGACAGGCGGCACAGTGGATCGTCAGGTCGCCCATGCGCCCCAGCTTCACCTCCACGTCGGTGTGACATCCGGATTGGGCGCAGGTCTCGTCCGTCGCGGCGAACTGGTGAAGACTCGACGAGTGGCACTGGACGCAGAGGAGGCCGTCCAGCTCCGGATCCTCCGACTCGAAGTGAACCCGGTGGCCGGCGGAGTTGGCCACCAGGACCCAATCCTCCGGGTTTCCGTCGATGTGGCACGAGGCGCACTTCTCGTTGGGCACCTCCGCGTGGGCCGCGATGGTGTCGGGGCTTTCCAGGACCTGGGTCAGCGCCATCTGGCTCCGACCGGCGAAGGAGGGTTTGTGGCACGCCTTGCACCCCAGGTCCCTGTGGGCCGACTCGGCGAAGAGTTCGTAGGGCTCCGCCATGAGGTGGCACGACATGCAGAAGTCGTTGTCGTGCTCGATGTAGTCGTAGGTGCGGTACGCCATCACCGAACCGGCAACGAAGAGCCCCGACACCACCAACGCAGCGGTGAGGAGCACCACCGGTGGCAGTGAACGGAACCAGCTGCCCAACCTGTTCAAGCCGAATCCGGCCACGCGCGTTCCTTGGACGAGAAGTACATCCTATTCGGTCGAAAGGCCGCCCGGCTCGGTGCCGGACGGCCTCTCGGACCTCTGGGGCCGATCCGCGTCATCTCATGGGATGATCAGCGGAAGTCCATCGTCCGGTTGCGGTTGAGCCCCGGCGAGGCGGAGACCCCGTACTCAGTCTCCACTGCATCGATGCTGGCCAGCAGAAGCTGCTCCGTCAAGAAGGGGTTGTGGGCCGCCGCCGCCGCGTAGGCCAGCAGCGGGCTGGGCCGATCCGTGCCGCCGAACTCGGCGAGGGCATGGTTGAAGAAGGCCCCTTCCGCGGTGGTGATCACCCCGTCGCCCGGATCGATCTCGCCGCCCTCCTCTCCGAGGTTCGGATCCACCTGGAGCAGGAGGTCCATCAGCTCTTCCGACAGCGTCTCGAAGCGGAGGGTCGCCGTGAGCAGGACCGCCTGGGCCCCGTCGGCGCTTCCGTGACAGCCGCTGGTGGCACAGGAGGAGGCGAAATCGCGGTCGCTGGTGCTGATCCCGCAGTCTCCGCCCGTGGGGATTCCGTTCTCGTCCACGCAGGGAGCGGCCTGGAAGGTGTGCCCCACCGCTTCGAAGAGGAACTCGCCGCTGGCCTGGTCCGTGATGGTCGTGCTCACCACGTGGCACCCGGCGCAGAGACGCTCGTTGGCCTCGGACCCGTGGGTGGCGATGATGTCGCCCCGGTCGATGATCATGCCCGGGAAGAAGAAGCCGGCCTCACCGCTCAGCATGGCGGTTTCGGGGGAGTGTGGCTCGATCCCGTGGGAGGAGCCGGGGTCCGGCACCGTCCGGCGGTTGTGGCACTGTGAGCAGAGGTTCTGTTCGATCTCGACGCCGCCCACCGGGAACCGAAGCTGCGCCGTGTTGTTGGAGCCGTGCGGGTCGTGGCAGACACCGCACGTGATGGCGATCGGCTGACCTTCTTCGATGTAGTTGGTGTTGACGTTCCATGCCGTGAGGGCCCCGCCTCCCGAGTGGCAGGCGTTGCAGCCGTCCCGTTCAGCCTGCGACCCGAGGGTCGCATGCCCGGAGAGGACCCACTGTTCCGCGAAGGGATGATGCTCACCCTGGTGGCACTCTCCGCACCCTTCAGTGTTGTCGAGGCCCACGTCCAGGGGGGCCAGCATCGGGTTGGCACCGGGTTCCTGCACGTGATCCAGCCCCGGACCGTGGCAGCTCTCGCACTGGACGTCGTGATAGCGGTCCTCACCCGTGGCGTTGTATCCCGCCACCTCGGTGAGGGTGTTCCCCAGCTCGTTCACCGTGTGGCAGCCCTCGCAGAATTCCGAGGCGTGCCCCGAGTCCTGAAGACCGGCCCAGGCGTCGGCGTGGGCTGAACCCTCCCACTGGCCCTGAGGACCGACGTGGCAGTTCCCGCAGGTGGTGAGGCCGGCGTCCTGGTCCGAATAGCCGAGCATGCCGATCGCCTCGGCCGCCGGGGGATCGAAGATCTCCCGGGGCACCTCGACGATCTTCTCGTCGACGCAGCCGCTTACGGCGATGCCGGCCAGGAGGGCGACCCATCGAGTATTCCGTACCGCACTCCTCATATGTAGCCTCCAGGCCCTTTGCGAGAGAAGACCGTGGAATTCCGGGGCTTCTCTACGTGGACGTTCGTTCGGGAAGGTGTCCTAGACTACGGGGATCTACGGAGCCTCGCAATGGGTCTTCTCCGTAATTCTACTGACATCCACCAACCCCCCACGAACCCCTGGGGAAAACCCCTACACGGGGGGCCTCCACGGGCCGGATACCGGCCTCAGCTCGCCAGGGAGCCCCCGGTGTTCCGGGCCCGGAGCAGGATCACGGTTCCGATGACGGCGGAGATGCCCGAGGCCCCCAGGATCCCGACCTTCGAGGCGCTGAGGAGTTCCGCCCCGGGAAAGGCCAGCCCCGCGATGAAGAGGGACATGGTGAAGCCGATCCCCGCCAGGAAGCCCACCCCGACGATGTGGAGCCAAGTCACGCCAGCCGGGAGCTCCGCCATCCCCATCTTGATGGCCAGGACGGAGAAGAGGAGGACGCCGATGGGCTTGCCGGCGATCAAGCCCAGGAGGATTCCGTTCGTGATGGGAGCACCACCCTCCGCGCCTCCGCCGAAGGTCACGCCGGCGTTGGCCAGGGCGAAGATCGGGAGGATCAGGTACACGACCCAGGGGTGCAGGGCGTGCTCCAGCGTCTCCAGGGGTGAATGGTACTCGTCCTCCTCCTCGTTCGCCGGGATCATGAAGGCCAGGACCACGCCGGCCACGGTGGCGTGGACCCCGGATTTCAGCACGGCAACCCACAGCACGAGCCCCACCACACCGTAGGGGAGGAAGCGCCGGAAGCCCGCCCGGTTGAGGAGGAACAGGAAGATGGCCGCGATGGCCGCCGCCCCCAGGGCCGAGCTGCTCAGGTCGCCGGAGTAGAAGAGGGCGATGACCAGGATGGCTCCCAGATCGTCGACGATGGCCAGCGCCGTGAGAAAGATCTTCAGGGCAAGGGGGGCACGGCTCCCCAACGCCGCCAGCACGGCCAGGGCGAAGGCGATGTCGGTGGCCATGGGGATTCCCCACCCCGCCTCCCCGGCGCCACCCTTGTTCAGGATCAGGTAGAGCCCCGCCGGGATCAGCATCCCCCCCACGGCGGCGAAGAGGGGAAGGGCCGCCTTCCGCGGCGAGGCCAGCTCACCCGTGAGCAGCTCCCGCTTGAGCTCGAGGCCCACCAGGAGGAAGAAGACGGCCATGAGCCCGTCGTTCACCCAGTGGAGCAGGTCCTTCTCGATGACCGCCTTCCCGCCCCCCACCGTCACCTGCGTATGCCACAGATCCACGTAGCCCTGACCCAGCGGCGAGTTGGCCCAGATGAGCGCCGCCACGGCGAACCCCAGGAGCAGGATGCCCCCGGACGCTTCGAGGCTGGCGAACTTCAGGAAGGGCTGGACCAGGACGTCTGCGGGACGCGGAGGCCTCTCGGCGGGGGTGTGGTCGGTCATGGCTGGCTCGGAAGGCTGGAGGGTGCCCGTAGCCGGGCGGAACCGCGATCGGCAGCGGTCAGTAGGCGGAGAATCCCGTGATGGTCTGGCCCAGGATCAGGGAATGGATGTCGTGGGTGCCCTCGTAGGTGTAGACCGACTCCAGGTTGGCCATGTGACGCATGGAGTGGTACTCCGCCAGGATGCCGTTCCCGCCCAGGAGGCGTCGCGCTTCCCGGGCGATCTCGCAGGCCATGTCCACGTTGGCGCGCTTCGCCAGCGACACCTGGAAGGGCGTCATGGTCCCCGCGTCCTTCAGACGCCCCAGCTGCAGCACCAGTAGCTGGGCCTGGGTGATCCTGGTGAGCATGTCCGCAAGACGCACCTGCTGGATCTGCTTGGCGCCGATGGGCTCGCCGAACATGACCCGGGTCTTGGCGTAGCTGCGGGCTTCGTCGAAACAGGCCATCGCCGCACCGGTGGCGCCCCAGGCGATCCCGTATCGCGCCTGGGTCAGGCACTGGAGGGGGTGCTTGAGGCCCTTGGTGGTCCCGGGCATCAGCGCCGACTCCGGGAGCTCCACGTCCTCGAAGTGGAGCTCGCTGGTGTCGGAGGCCAGGAGCGAGAGCTTGCCCTTCTGGTCTCGGGCGGTGAAGCCGGGGGTGTCGGTGGGCACCACGAACCCTCGGATGGACCGCGTGTCTCCGAGCTCGCCGGTCTGCGCCCAGACCACCGCCACGTCCGCCATGGAGCCGTTGGTGATCCACATCTTGGTCCCGTTCAGGACCCACCCGTCGTCCACCTTCCGGGCGGTGGTGATCATGCCGCCGGGGTTGGAGCCGTAATCGGGCTCCGTGAGACCGAAGCAGCCCACGGCCTCGCCGGTGGCCAGACGGGGGAGCCACGCCTGCCGGTGCTCCTCCGAGCCGAAGGCGAAGATGGGATACATGACCAGGGCACCCTGGACGGAGGCGAAGGAGCGAAGCCCCGAGTCGCCCCGCTCCAGCTCCTGCATGATGATGCCGTACGCCACGTTGTTGAGCTCGGCACAACCGTACTTCTCGGGCAGATTCGCCCCCAGCATCCCCAGCTCCCCCATCTCGGGGATCAGCTCCCGGGGAAAGCGTCGCTGCACATAGGCCTCGCCGATGAGGGGCATGACCCGATCCTCCACCCACTGACGGATGGTGTCCCGGACCATGCGCTCCTCGTCGGAGAGGAGGCCGTCCACGTCGTAGAAATCAACACCTTCGAAGCTCATCAAGCCCTCGGTTGGGACCGGCCGCATGGCCGGAAAGTCGTTAGGATTCGGGGCCTCAAGACCGCATAGCCTGGCAGGTCCGGCGGCCGGTGTAAAGTCGCCCGCCCGTCAGACGTCTCCCTCGGGACCCGGGGGAGGATCCGGTGGTTCCACCCCCACCTCCCGAAGGACTTCGCGGGTATGCTCGCCCACCCCGGGAACGTGGGTGGGTGGGCGGTTCCTGCGTCCTCCCAGCCGCAGGGGAAGGGCCACACCGAGCCGGTCCTCCTCTCCCGGCGTCTCCACCCGCTCCAGCATTCCACTGGCCTGGAGCTGGGGGTCGGCCAGGAGCTCGCCCACGTCTTTGACCGGTGCGCAGGGAACGCCCCCGGACCGGAGCCGCTCCAGCAGATCCCGACTCTCGTGGCGACGGGTGGCCGCCTGGACGAGCTGGTTGAGCGCTCTCCGGTTCCGCACCCGGTCCGGGTTCGTCTCGAACCGCGCATCGTCGGCCAGGTCGCCGAGCTCCAGCAGGGTGCAGAGCCTGCGGAACAGCCCGTCGGTCCCCACCGCCAGCATGAGCTCACCGTCGGCGGTGGGGAAGGTGCCGTACGGACAGATCATGGCGAGTTCGGTGCCCATGGGCTCGGGAATCGTACCTGCGGCGGCGGCGCCCAGGAGGTGATACCCGCTCCAGGCGACCGCCGTGTCGAAGAGGGCGCCGGAGACGCGCCCACCGACCCCGGTCCGGTCCCGCTCCCGGAGGGCGGCCAGCGCGCCTATGGCACCCCACATCCCGGTGCCCATGTCCACGACCGAGGTCCCGACCCGCACCGGGGGTCCCCCCGACGGTCCCGTATTGGCCATGACCCCGCCGTGGGCCTGCATGAGGGGCTCGTATCCCGGAAGTCCTGCCAGGGGGCCCTCCTCGCCGTAGGCCAGCACCTGGACCCGGACCAGACCCGGGTTCAGGGCGTCCAGCGCCGCGTCGTCCAACCCCCACCCGTCCATCACCCCGGGCCGGAGTGCGTCCACGAGGACGTCGGCGGTGCGGATCAGCGCCCGGAGGACCTCCAGCCCTCGCGACGACTTCAGGTCCAGCACCACGGAACGCTTGCCGACGTTGGCGAAGGCGAAGATCGTCCCGGCTCCCTGGTGGAACGGGGGGCCCCAGCTCCGTGCCGCATCGCCGCCGGGGGGCTCCACCTTGATCACGTCGGCCCCGAGATCCTGGAGGATCCGCCCGCAGAAGGGTCCTGCGAGGTTCTGGGCCACCTCCAGCACCCTCGACCCCTCCAGGGGCCGCGGCCCGGAAGGGGCGCCGGCGGACCCGGGGCCGGGACCCGAGTCGTCAACCACCGGAGGACGACGCGTCGGAGCCACCCGCCGGGGTCTCCCGGGCCCGGAACACGCCGTAGGCCACCTCCCGGCCGATCTTCGCCCCGAGCCACCCCGCCGCCACCACCGTGGCGATCCACGCACCCGCGATCAGGCGGGAGGGCTGGATCACCAGCCAGATCCAGGCCGCCAGCGCGGCGGCCACGCCGACACCCACATAGAGGCCGATGCGGGCGGCCCGGGCCTGTACCCGTGCCCGGCACCCTTCACACCAGAGCATTCGATCCACTTCGGTGGAATCCCGGACCTCCCCGCAGACGACGCACACCACCTCGTCGCCCAGGCGGTCCCGCCAACGGCTCCGGGAGTCCATCAGGAAGCCCCCGGACCGGGGCGGGGCCAGGGAGCACCCCACACCGGTTCGATCAGCGGCTCGTGTAGCGGGGGTTGTACTCGTACTCGGTGTGGTCCTCTCCCCATCGGATGAGATCCTCCAGGAGGGTGAGCCTCTCCGTGCCGTCCCGGCGGGCCAGCCCCGAGATGTTCAGGGCCCGCCGCCAGGTCAGGTCGTTCAGGGGTCCCCGGAGCAGCGTCGCCCGGGCGACCTCCGTGCCACCGGGGGCCGTGGTGATCACCCGTACCGCGGCGAGTCCGTTGAAGTCGGTGAACACGCTCTCCGTCGGGGCGCTGAACAGATAGAGGTAGGGTCCGACGCGAGCCCACAGGGAGCCTCCACGTCGAAGCTGTTGTCCGTCCTGCACCACTGTGATCTCCGCCACGTTCCCCCGCATCTCCACCGACAGCCGGGAGGTGGAGGCGTAGTACGACGCCACCTCGTCAGCGCTGGGGACCCGAAGCGGCTCCTCCCGACAGGCGGAGAGGGAGGCCACGAGGCAAAGGAGGACGACGGTGCGGGCGAGGGGCTTGCTCATCATCCGGCGGGAAGGAGTCGGACCGCGAGGGCCTCCATGGCCCTGGGGAGTCCCGCCGGGTCGTCGGGGCCCGATGCGGCACCTTCGGCCACGTCCAGCCACACGACCCGGCCCGAGACCACCTCCACCACGCCGGCCAGGACCTCCACCGCCGGCTCCACGGGCGTCTCGGCGTCGGGGTCGGCGGGGCGGAAGCTGACGCCCACCGGGATCAGCACCCGATCCGCGCCCGTGACGGCCGCCACCCGGCGAAGCATTCCATAGAGGGGATCCCCGACCCGCTCCACCTCGGCCCGGAGGAACAGGTCCACCGGCAGGGCGTCCACAGGGACGTCGAGCCCCGGTGACTGGGCCAGGGCGCGGCGCAGCTCGTCCGGGAAGACCCAGTCCCCGGTGCCCCGTCGGCGTTCCAGGGCGTAGACCAGCTCCCCTTCGGCGTCGGCGGCGTAGTCCCCGGGGCGTTGGACCGGGACCACCGTCATGCGCTGGCCGGCCATGCCGGCGGCCGGCAGGGTCGACAGAGGCGCCTCGGCGGTCCCACCGCAGGCGGCGAGCAGGACGAGGAGGCCCAGGAGGCGGCGACGGGGGGAGAGGAGAGTCTTCATGGCAGGCGGTGAAAGGTATCCAACCCCAGGAGGGGGGTGAAGCGGGACGACGGTTGACGGACCGCCGCCGGGGGTGCCCATTGGGGGCCACCATTCCCCGTACCCCACGGATCTCATGAGCGACACACCGACTCCTCACGTCGTCTGGGACGACCTTCCCTGGGAAAAGGTCACCGACACCATCTCCCGCCGGCTGGTGACGGCCGATCGAATGATGCTCGCCCAGGTCTTTCTCAAGAAGGGCGCCGTGGTTCCCCGGCATCAGCATGAGAACGAGCAGCTCACCTACATCCTGGAGGGCGCCCTGCGCTTCCAGATCGGAGACCCGCCGGGGCGTGAGGTGGTGGTGTCCGCCGGGGAGGTGCTGGTCCTGCCGGCCAACGTGCCCCACATGGCGGAGGCCCTGGAAGACACCTTGGACCTGGACGTCTTCTCCCCCCCGCGCCAGGACTGGCTCGACGGAACCGACGCCTATTTCCACGCCGGCAGCGACACCGACGGCGGATCGGGCGCCACGCCCGGGACGGAGGACTAGCCGCCGTGGATCTCGGAATCGAAGGACGGGTCGCCCTGGTGGCCGCCTCCAGCAAGGGGCTGGGACGGGCGGTGGCGGAGGCGCTGGCGGCCGAGGGTTGCGATCTGGTGCTCTGTGCCCGCTCCCCCGGGCCCCTGGAGGAGACCCGGGCGGCGATCGCCGAAGCGTCGGGCCGCCGTGTCGTGGCGCGGCCCACCGATGTGTCGGACGCCGAACAGGTTCGCTCCCTCCTGGATCTGGCCCGATCCGAGTTCGGCGCCGTGGACATCCTGGTCACCAACGGTGGAGGCCCCCCGACCGGCTCCTTTCAGGACCATGGCCTCCAGGCGTGGCGTGAGGCCAGTGCCATCACCCTGGAGAGCGTGGTAGGTCTCATCCAGGGGGTCCTCCCGGGCATGCTGGAACGGCGTTGGGGTCGGATCCTCAACGTCACCTCCATCGCGGTGAAGCAGCCGGTGGACGGGCTCATCCTCTCCAACGCCCTTCGTGCCGCGGTGACGGGGCTGGCCCGGACCCTGGCCAACGAGGTGGCGGACCAGGGCGTGACGGTGAACAATCTCATGCCGGGCTATACCCGGACCGAGCGCCTCGAGCACCTGGCCTCCCACATCGCCGAACAGAAGGACATTCCGGAAGGCGAGGCCTACGCGGCCTGGGAGGACCAGGTGCCGGCGGGTCGCATCGGGGAACCCCGGGAGTTCGGAGCCCTGGCCGCCTTCCTGGCCTCGGAGCAGGCCGCCTACATCACCGGACAGTCCATCGCCGTGGACGGCGGTTGGATCCGTTCCCTCCTCTGAGAAGCCGACATGCCCATCACCGCATCCGACTGGATCTGGAAGGAAGGGGAGTTCATCCCCTGGCAGGACGCCCAACTCCATCTCCTGAGCACGGCCGTCCAGTTCGGTACCAGCGTCTTCGAGGGGATTCGGGCCTACGAGACCCCCCGCGGCCCTGCCATCTTCCGGCTCCCCGAGCACCTGCGACGCCTCCAGGACTCATGCCGGATCTACCGCATGCCCAGCAGGTTCTCGGCCCGGGAGCTGACGGAGGCCTGCATCGGGATCGTGCGCAGGAACGGGCTCCGGGACTGCTACATCCGTCCCATGGTTCTCCGGGGCTACGGGGCCGCAGGGCTCTTTGCCGAGGAGTCCCCCGTGGAGACGTACGTCGCCTCCTGGGCATGGGGCACCTATCTGGGGGACGATGCGCTGGAGCAGGGGGTGGACGTCTGCACGTCGTCGTGGCTCCGGGCCCACCCGAACACCTTCCCGGTGGCCGCCAAGGCGGCGGGACACTACCTCAACGCCCAGCTCATCAAGATGGAGGCGGTGACCAACGGCTACGCCGAGGGGATCGCGCTGGGACCCGGCGGGCTGGTGAGCGAGGGCAGCGGCCAGAATCTGTTTCTGGTCCGGGACGGCGTTCTCATCACCCCGTTCCTCGACGGAACCTCCCTGTCGGGAATCACTCGGGATGCCATCCTCCGGTTGGCGGAGGAGATGGGGATCCCCGTCCGGGAGCAGCACGTGCCTCGGGAGTCCCTCTACACCGTGGACGAGATGTTCTTCACCGGGACCGCCTCGGAGGTCACGCCCATCCGGAGCGTGGACCGGGTGGAGGTGGGAGAGGGACGGCGTGGTCCGGTGACGGAGCGTCTCCAGAAGGCCTTCATGGACATCGTGAAGGGACGCTCGGAGGACCGGCACGGCTGGCTCACCGTGGTGGAGGACTGACTCCCGCCGACGCTCGCGGGTCTCCCTCGAAGGCCTGCGAGCCCCCTCGGGGACGAGGGGGCTCGTACAGGCAGCGCTCGGCCGTTCTACCGAACCGCGAAGATGTAGGTCTTCAGGTGCGCGTTCTCTTCCGTGGTGGACCGGTGCAAGGCGTTCATCACGTCCCGGGCCGACACGATGCCCACCATGGTGTCGTCGTCCATCACGGGAAGGTGTCGGATCCGGTTGTCCTTCATGAGGTCCAGGGCCCGGGCCACACCCTCGGTGGGGGCGATGGTGACCAGATCCCGCGTCATGACGGCGGACACGGGGGTCCGTTCGAGATCCGGGTTGTCGGTGGCGACGAACCGGAGCAGATCCCGCTCGGTGAAGATGCCGACGGGATCTCCGTCGTCCACCACGATCACCGCCCCGATGTTGTGCTCCACCAGAAGACGGGCGGTGGTGGCCAGCGACGTCTCGGGGCCCGTGGTGACGACCGACGCCCCCTTGGAATCAAGGATCTGTGACAGGCGCATTGGAGTGAGCGCTCCTAGTTGATTGAAAGTCCAGTTTCAAAAGTACACGAGCCCGGGGCCCGAGAGGACCCTGAGACCCCCGGGGCGTCGAGCCGGTCGGGACGTGTGCCGCCCTCTCCTGCGGACCACGGCGACCGGGTGGGAGAGAAACCGCCCCCCGCCCCCGGATCCACCTGGACCGCCTCGGGGAGGCGGTGCATCCACGTCACCCGGGCGAAAACCCCACCGACCGGGAAGTTGATCCGTCGAGTGCCCGCCGTGGTCCCCACGAGGTGGGTCCCGCTCCCGGCGCATCCTTCCGGGGAGCAATTCATCGGGGGAGGCGATCCTAGCCGGGGCGCTGGCGACTCGCGGTAGCTGATCGTGTGGTCGCACAGGGGCATCGAGGCTGGACGCGGATCCGGGTGTGGCGGGCGGCCGGAACCAGATACCGACCGGGCGCGGCCGAAGATCCCGGCCTCGCCCGCCCCCTTCGGAGGGGCCGTCCCGCCTCGGGAAAGGCGCAGACGAAGGGGCTCCCGTCGGCCGGGAGGCAGAGGGGCTCCGGCCCGGATCGGCGCTCGGGGCGTCATGGCTTCCGCCCCACCACCACCGAAACCACGCGGTGACCCCAGACCTGCTCCGTCGCGAGACCGGCCTCTTCCAGCAGCCCCATCTCGTCCTCCACGGGAAAATAGGTGTCCTCGTCCGCCCACTCCCGGAAGTGCTGCCAGGCCCGGTCCTCCGGGATTCCGCTGTCGACCATGTGCGCGGCCCAGTCCCGGAAGGCGGCAGCCCGATCCGCCTCTCCCCCCGGGAGGGTCACGTCGGCATTCACGAAGATACCGCCGGACGGCAACGCCGCACCGATCCGGCGGAAGACCCGGCCCTTCTCCTCCAGGGTCGGGATGTGGTGCAGCGCCAGCGACGCGGTGATCACGTCGGCCGGGGGAAGCTCGGAGGTGAAGGACCCGGAACGGAAGTGAGCCCGCCCCTGGTGTGGGGCCAGCCGCTCCCGGGCCCGATCCAGCATCTCGGGGTCCGCGTCCAGGAGTTCCACGGACGTTCGGGCCGATCGGGCCAGGATCTCCTCCGCCAGGGCACCGGTGCCGGACCCCAGGTCCAGGACCCGGGCCGGCGACCCGGACAACGCCTCCCGGGCGGCTACGGAGAGCATCTCCTCGTAGCCCGGGATGAACCGGCGGATCGACTCGTCGTACTCCCGGACGTCGAGGTGGAGGTGGCGTCGCACGGAGTGGGTCATGGCATGCCTCCGGTGATGGGCCTCGAGGGAGATTGAGCACCGTGTCGGGAAATCTATACCCGCCGGATCGGGCTGAGGCCACAGCGCCCTCGACCGGGGTGATGGAGGACGAGGCGCGTCCCGCCCCGGGGCAGGAGGAATGCCGGCGCGACGGGCCACACGAAGGGGTGGGACCCGATGTGCCGAGACGGCGCGCAACCTACCTGGGCTTCGTGAATCCGGTAGCGGGCCGGGCGGCCACCGAGATGCTCATGCGGGGCTTCACCCGCGTCCGGGACGTGCGTCACGGTGCACGCCGACACGCCCCGTGCGGTTCAGCAGGCGCCGGAGGCGAGGGTCCGCTGCATCGATCACGGACAGCGGGTGGACGACGAGACGGGCGGGATGACGGCGGACGCCGACGTGGGGCGGAGCCTGCAGCCGTTCCTGGACGACCGGCCGTCGGCCTTCGCCGAAGGCTCCCCGAACCGGATCAAGCAGCGCCAGCTGTGCGCCGGTACGGATTCCGCCTGCACCTTCGCCAAGCGGTACGGGATCAGGACGGCCTGGGGACGGACATCCTCTTCAAGGACCGGAGCCGCCAGGGCCGGGGCGGCGGGTCCCGGCGGGGGGACACCCCTCGGCGCACCTGCCCGGAAGTCCCCGGCTCAGGGGACCCCCCATTCGGCGACCCCCGCTCAGCGCACCCCCGCCGCCCCGGCGTCGGGGTTCCGGGCGTCGGGCTGCCCCACCAGGAGGCCCGAAGCCGCGTCCACCAGGATGGAGTGGGCGAGTCCCTGCCGGCCCCGCACCACCACGGTGTGCCCCATGGCCTCCAGCGCCTCCACCAGGGCCGGGTCCAGCGTCTCCTCGGCGGCGATCCGGTCCGGGAGCCACTGGTGGTGGATCCGGGGCTGGGCCACCGCCTCGGGAAGGTCCATGCCGAAGGTGGTCAGGTTCAGGATGACCTGGAGCACCGTGTTGATGATGGTCCGGCCGCCGGGACTCCCGACCACGGCCACGAGCGCACCGTCCCGGCTGACGATGGATGGGCTCATGCTGGAGAGCATGCGCTGCTCCGGCCGGGCCAGATTGGGCTCGGTGCCGATGAGCCCGTTCTCGTCCGTCAGGCCCGGTCCCGCGTTGAAATCGCCCATCTCGTTGTTGAGGAGGAAGCCGGCGCCGGGCACCACGATGCCCGAGCCGTAGCCCGCCTCCAGGGTGTAGGTCACCGACACCGCCGTCCCCTCGCCGTCCACAACCGAGTAGTGGGTCGTCTGTGGACTCTCGGTGATCCGGTCCAGATCCAGGGGCGAGGAGACCGAGGCCCGCTCGGGATCGATCTCGGCCCGAAGCCGGGCGGCATGGGCCTCGGAGGTCAGCTCGTGGACCGGGACGTCCACCACGTCCGTGTCGGCGAGCCAGGCCGCCCGGTCCCGGAAGGCCCGGCGCATGGACTCGGCCAGGAGGTGGAGGTACTCGGGGGAGTCGGGACCCAGGGCCCCCAGGTCGTATCCCTCCAGGATGTTCAGCATGGTGGCGATGGCCACGCCCCCGCTGCTGGGCGGCGGCATGGAGGTCACCGTCCAGCCCCGGTAGTCCACCGTGATCGGGGTCCGCTCCCGGGCCTGATAGCGCTCCAGGTCCTCCAGGGTGATGAGCCCCCCGCCCCGCTCCATCTCCTCCACCAGGAGCCGGGCCGTCTCGCCGCGATAGAAACCGTCGGCCCCCTGGTCCCGGATCCGCTCCAGGGTCCGGGCCAGCTCCGGCTGCCGCAGCTCCTCGCCGGCGGCGTAGGGCTCTCCGTCCCGGGAGAAGGCAGCCACCGTGGCGGGATACCGCTCGAAGCGGGCGACCACCCGGGCCAGGCTCTCCGCCAGGGCCTCGGAGAGCTCGAATCCGTCCCGGGCCAGGGCCACGGCAGGCTCCACCAGCTCCTCCCACCGGCTCTCGCCGTACAGCCGGGACGCCTTCTCGAAGCCCGCGACGGTGCCGGGCACGCCCACCGCCATATGGCTGTAGTGGTGCTGCTGGGCCGAGTATTCCCCGCCCACCAGCCACATGTCCGGGTGGGCGGCGAGGGGAGCCTTCTCCCGGAAGTCCAGGGCGGTGGTGGTGCCGTCGGGAAAGCGGATCACCATGAACCCGCCCCCACCGATGTTGCCCGCCGAGGGGTGGGTCACCGCCAGGGCGAAGCCGGTGGCGATGGCCGCGTCCACGGCATTCCCTCCCGCCGCCAGCACCTCGGCGCCGGCCCGGGAGGCCTCGGGATGCTCCGACACCACCATCCCCCCTGCCGCCCGCACGGTGGCGCCGGGGTCGCCCCGGAGAACCTCCTGGGCCGCCAGGGAGCCCGCGCCCAGGAGGGCCAGACCGA
>JARRPL010000038.1:29536-49990 GCA_037382905.1 Gemmatimonadota bacterium
CCAGCACGGCCAGACCGAGGGTCGCGGCCACCCACAACGTGCACGGGCCGGCGAGGCGGCCCGCCCGACCCGCCGTACCGGGGGTCCGGAGGCGGTTCAGGTCAATCGTCCTGGCCCTCTTCGTGGACCACCCGGGGCACGTTGGGACCCGTCTGGATCACCATCCCGATCTGGCGCCGCTTCTGGATGTTCCGGCGACCGTGGGACGTCAGGTACTCCTCGTACTTGGAGCGCCCTTCGTGGAAGGCCTCCGGGGTGAAGCAGATGGGCTGGGGAATCCCCCGGTTGTCCTCGAGGTCGATCCCGGTGATCCGACCGTCGTCGTCCAGGTGGAAGTGGAGCTCCAGACCCAGGGGGTGGAGCACCTGACGGTTGATTTCGAAGAGGATGCCGTGGTCCTTCAGGAACTCGACGGGGTTCTCGATCTTGGGGCGCATGAGGCCTAGAGGGTCCGGACGGAAGGTTGATCGGGGTCGAAAACTACCACGCGGCCGGGAGGGGAGCCAAGCGGTCCGGTCCCAGCTCCGACAGCTCCCGACAGCCCAGGAGCGCCATCACCCGGCGGAGCTCGCCGTCCAGGATCTCGAGGACGTGGGCCACGCCGTCGCTGCCCGCCAGGGTGAGCCCCCAGAGGTAGGGCCGGCCGATCATGACGGCGTCGGCTCCGAGGCACAGGGCCTTGGCCACGTCGCTGCCTCGCCGCACGCCGCCGTCCAGCAGGACCGGCACCCTCCCCTTCACCGCCGCCACCACATCCGGCAGGAGTCGAATCGTGGGTTCGGCGCCGTCCAGCTGTCGGCCTCCGTGGTTCGAGACCACCACCGCGTCTGCCCCGGCCTCCACCGCCAACTCCCCGTCCCCGGGGTGCTGGATCCCCTTCACCACCACCGGGACGTCGGCGAGTTCCTTGAGCCAGCGGACGGCGTCCCAGGTCAGCGAGGTGTCGGACTGATCGCGGATGAAGGCGTTCAGCCCCGAGTCGCCGTCGGTGTCCGGCAGATCGCTCTGGATGTGGCCGACGAAGTTCGCCATCTGCCCCCGGCCGTGAAGCCCGAAGTTGTTCCGGACGTCGTGCTCCCGGTTCCCTTGCACCGGCACGTCCACGGTGAGGCAGATGGCCTGACAGCCCGCGTCCGCCGCGCGGCGCACCAGCGACTCGGTGACGGTGCGATCCCGGAAGACGTACAGCTGCAGCCACAGGGGCGTCTCGGCCGCCTGGGCGATCTCCTCGATGGTCGAGGTGGCCAGGGTGGACGCCACCATGAGGTGCCCGGCGCGACCCGCAGCCTGGACCGTGGCCAACTCACCGTCGGGATGGCAGAGCTTCTGGAAGGCCGTGGGAGCCAGGATCACCGGCGAGGGGAGGTCCGTCCCCAGCAGTCGGCACGAGGAGTCCACCCGGGTGACGTCCACCAATACCCGGGGGCGGAAGTGCAGGTCGGAGAAGGCACCCCGATTGCCCCGGAGTGTGACCTCGTCCTCGGCGCCACGGGCGTAGTACTCGTAGACGTCGTGGGGAAGCCGTTCCCGTGCCGCCTTCTGGCAGTCGTCGACGTTGTGGGGCAGTGCGGTGGAGGAGGGCTGACTCACGGGGTGCGGGGGTTCGGGGGTTTGCCGGAGGGAGGTTGCACCATTACTTCATGACCGGCTTTCGCCGCAACGGGGAAGCCAGGGTCGGAGCCGGTGGCCGCCTTCGACCCGGCCGCACACGCCGGCGAAAGTCAGGCCAACCCTCCCCCGTCCCTACGGAGTGACGAGATGCGACGCCGTGAGTTCATGAAGAAGGCTGCCCTGGGCGCGGCAGGCGCCGGTACCGTGGCGGCGTGCGGCGCCGAATCCACCCCGGGGGTGGCCACCGCCGAGGCGGCGGTCCAGGGTCCGGAGGTCCGCTGGCGGCTCGTCACCAGCTTCCCCCCCTCGTTGGACATCCTCCACGGGGCCGCGGATCGCATCGCGGAGAGGGTGGGCGCTCTCACCGGAGGCCGATTCAACATCCGGGTCTACGCCGCCGGGGAGATCGTACCGGGTCTCGAGGTCATGGACGCAGTGCAACAGGGCACGGCGCAGGCGGGACTCACCGGTGGGTACTACTACATCGGCAAGAGCCCCGCCCTGGCCTTCGACTCCTCGCTACCGTTCGGTTTGAACGCCCGCCAGCAGACGGCGTGGCTCCTCCACGGCGGGGGGATCGAGCTCATGCGGGAGGTCTATTCGGACTTCGGCATCCTCCCCTTCGCCGCCGGGAACACCGGCTGCCAGATGGGCGGCTGGTTCCGGGAGCCGGTGGAGGGACTCGCGGACCTGCAGGGCCTCCGCTTCCGCATTCCGGGGATCGGGGGCGAGATCATGACCCGCCTCGGGGCCTCGGTACAGGTGCTGAGCGGGCCCGACATCTATCCGGCCCTGGAGCGGGGCGCCATCGACGCCACCGAGTGGGTGGGGCCCTACGACGACGAGAAGCTCGGCTTCTATCAGATCGCACCCAACTACTACCTGCCCGGATGGTGGGAGCCGGGTCTGAATGCCGTCCTCCAGGTGTCCCAGGCGGCCTACGACGAGCTTCCGCCGGCCTACCAGGAGCTCCTGGCCACGGCCTGCAACGAGTCGGTCACCGACATGATGGCCCGCTACGACGTGGAGAATCCCAAGGCGCTCCGTCGGCTGGTCCAGGATCACGGCGTCAATCTGCGCGTCTACTCCGACGAGATCCTCCAGGCCGCCTGGCGGGAGAGCAACGCCTATCTGGAGGAGCAGTCCGCCGCCGACGCCACCTTCCGGCGGGTCTACGAATCCTGGAACGCCTATCGCATGGAGGTCTTTCCGTACTTCGCCGGCAACGAGCAGCACTACGCCCAGTTCGCCTTCAATCAGGTGCCGAACAACCTGATGAGCGACTAGGGCCGGCGGCCGGTTCCCGCCCCCCCGGAGATGCGGCCGACATCCTGCGGGATGTCGGCCGTTCGGGATCTCCAGCGCGATGTACGATGAATCTCAGTTCGCCCGGGCCCGGTACGTCGTGTGGCAGTCCCGGCACATGCCGCCCACGTCCTGGAGGGCGGCACCCACCCCTTCCATGTCGCCGGCCTCGGCCCGCTCCCTCAGCCGGGCGGTGGCGTCCCGCAGGGCGTCGAGTCGCCTCTTGAAGTCGTCCGGATCCTCCCACACCGCCGGGAGTGCCCGGGTGCCGTCTCCCCCGGAACCCTCGGGCCAGACCCCCTGGAGCATGTCGGCCACATCGGCCGCCGCCCGGGCCTGAAGGACCACGTGGTCCCGGTGCGAGACCTCGCCGGTGACCAGGGAGCGCAGTCCCCCGGTGTGAGCTCGCAGCCCCTCCATGAGGGCGGCCCGGTACTCGGAGAGGTGCGTTCGATCCTGGGCGGAGGCCCCCGTAGCGAAGAGGCACAGGCCGCTGAAGACCAGGGCGGGGACGGTGAGACGGCGGAGCATGTGGGATCCTCGCGTCGTGAGTGGATTCTGCATCGGCTGCGGCCGCCCGGGGGCGGACCGGCGCCTACCATGCGCTCCGGGCCCGCCGGGGTGCAAGGAGGCCGCCGGGCCCACCCCCCCGGTCTACCCGGCCTCGTCCCCGGTCAGCAACTCCCCATAGACCGCGAGCTCCTCCTCGCCGAAGAGGGCGAAGGTGACCTCCATGGAGGGGTGGGTCTTCAGAAACGCGCGGCACTCCCGTACGGCGATGTGGGCGGCCTCCCGGATGGGATAGCCGTAGATGCCGCAGCTGATGGCCGGAAAGGCCACCGTCTCGAGCTCGTGGTCCGCCGCCAGCGCCAGGGCACTCCGGTAGCACGAGGCCAGGAGCTCCGCCTCTCCCTCGTCCCCACCCCGCCACACCGGGCCCACCGTATGGATCACGTGGCGGGCCGGGAGCCGATCCCCGCCCGTGATGCGCGCCTCCCCGGCGGGGCCCGCGGCCCGGTGGATGGCCCCGTCCACGCCTCCGCCCCCCAGGAGGGAGGAGTTGGCGGCGTTCACCACCGCGTCCACCTCCAGTGTCGTGATGTCGGCCCGTACCGCGTGCATGCCGTCCGCCATCCCACCTCCTCGTTGCCTTCGGTGATCCGCCACCCGTGCCGCTCGGCCCTTGCCGGCCCGTCGGGCCGCGATCTAGCGTAGCGCCTCCCCCCTCCCCTGTCCCGCCCACTCCGATGACCCAAGGTACGCCCATGCTTCCATCCCGTCTGGCTGCCGCTCCTCCCGTCGCCCTCCTGGTCTGCCTCCTGGCCTGCGGTTCGCCCCCGCCGGGGGACACGGAGGCGGAGAGCGGAGCGGCCTCGGCCAGCGAGGCGGCCCGGGATCGGGCGGCGATCCGGTCGCTACTGGACGACTTCCTTGCCCGGGCCGACGAGGCGTCGGCCCACGCCCGGTTCTGGGCGGAGGACCTGGTCTACACCTCCTCCGACGGCACCCGGCGGGACAAGGCCACGATCATGGCCGGCTTCGACGCGTCCGGTGATTCTCCCGAGGCCCCGGAGGACGCGGTGTCCCCGGAGGAGTCGGAGCCCACCTACTCCGCCGAGGACGTGGACATCCGCCTCTACGGCACCACTGCGGTGGTCCCGTTCCGCCTGGTCATCACGCCCCCGGCGGCTTCCGGCGAGGCGCCGAGCTACAACCTCAACACCGGGACCTTCCTCAAACGGGACGGCGAATGGCGGGTGGTGGCCTGGCAGTCGACCCGGGGAGCGAGGTAAGCCGGACCCCGTCCGCCGGCGGAGTCGGCTCGCCCCCCCGGCCCCCCCTGGGGATGACCCTGGGCGGCGTCCGGGCGTATACGGACGGGACCCTTCGCACCCTCACCTCCACCCCGCCTCCCATGTCACGGATTCTTCTCGCCCTCGCCCTCCTCCTCTCCCCGAAGCTGCTCCCGGACCTCGCCTCACCCCTGGCCGCCCAGGAGCTGGGTGACCGGGAGGCGGACATCGTCGACGCGGTGGCGGACAACCAGGACGAGGCGGTGGCACTCCTGCGGGAGACTGTGAACGTCAACAGCGGCACTCTGAACGCAGAAGGACAGCGCGCGGTCTACGACATCATGGCCCCCTACTTCGAGGCGCTGGGGTTCACCGTCGACTACGTGCAGCCCGCCGTCGCCCAGCGGGGCGGTCACCTCGTCGCCCGGCGCCGGGGCGGTCAGGGCAAACACCTGCTCCTCATCGGGCATATGGACACGGTGTTCGAGGAGGACAGCCCCTTCCAGGCGTGGGAGATGGTGAACGACTCCGTCGCCCGAGGTCCCGGTGTCGCGGACATGAAGGGCGGCAACGTCGTCATCTGGTCGGCTCTCGAGGCGCTGCACGCTGAAGGGGCTCTGGACGACACCTCCATCACCGTGGTCCTCACGGGAGACGAGGAGCGACCCGGCAGACCCCTGGACGAGGCGCGTCGCGCCCTGGTGGACGCAGGGATCGAAGCGGACATCGCCCTGGGCTTCGAGGGAGGAACGCCGGGGCTGGGGGTCGTGGCGCGACGGAGCTCCAGCTCGTGGCGCATCGACGTCTCCGCCACCACCGCTCACTCGTCCGGCGTCTTCCGGGACGGCGTGGGCGCCGGAGCCGTCTACGAGGCCGGGAGGATCCTGGAGGACTTCTACTCCGAGATCCGGGGCGAGGAGAATCTGACCTTCAACGCCGCCACCCTGGTGGCGGGGACCGAAGCCAGCTGGGACGACGAGACGGCCCGGGGGACGGCCTTCGGCAAGACCAACGTGGTCCCGCCCACCGCCGTCCTCACCGGCGACATCCGGACCCTCACCAACGAGCAGCTCGAACGGACCCGGGAGAAGATGCGGGCCATCGTATCCCGCTCCCTCCCCGGCACCGAGTCCACCATCACCTTCACCGACGGCTACCCCTCCATGCCCCCCACCGACGGCAACTACGAACTGCTGGAGATGCTCAGCCAGGTGAGCCAGGCGGTGGGGACGGGACCGGTGGAACCCTTCGATCCGGGTCGACGGGGCGCTGCCGACATCTCCTTCGTGGCGGACCACATCGAGGCGGGTCTCGACGGCCTCGGTCCGGACGGCGGTGGCTCCCACACCGTCGAGGAGACGGTGAACCTCCGGTCTCTGGAGCGGGCGGCGAAGCGCGCCGCCGTCCTGATCCACCGGCTCACCCGTTCCGGGGCCGCCATCAGCCAGGACCCGCCGGTCTGATCCCCGGGAGATTGCCCGGGGAGTTTCGGGGGCGGGCCGCTTCGAGAGACCGCCCCCGGCTCAACCCGGGGTCGGCATCTCCACGGCCCGCCAGCAGTACCACGCCGCCGCCGACCGCCACGGCCGGAGGTGCTCGGCAGCCCCCTGGAGGTCCGGAGGGGGTGGGACGGTGTCGAGACCGTGGATGCGGGCCCAACCCTTCCGCACGCCCAGGTCCCCCACGGGCCACACGTCGGGACGATGGAGGTCGAACATCAGGAACATGCGGGCGGTCCAGGGACCGATCCCCCGGACGACCGTCAGGTGCTCCACCACCTCATCGTCGGACAGACGGCCCAGGCTCCGGAGCCGGAGGGTGCCGTCGAGGGATCTCTCCGCCAGGTCCAGGACTGCGGCCAGCTTGTTTCTGGACAGCCCCGCCGCCCTGAGGCGATCCGGCTCCGTAGCCAGGATCCGCTCCGGTGTCACGCGACGGCCCAGGGCGTCCACCAGGCGGCCGTGGATGGTCCGAGCCGCAGCACCCGCAAGCTGCTGGTACACGATGGCCGAGACCAGCGAGGCGAATCGGGAGCCCCGGGAAGCACGGATGCGGCAGGGACCGACGGTCTCCACCACCGGCCCGAAGTGGGGGTCGGCCCTCAGGATGGCGACGGCTTCGGGCCAGGGCTCAGGCACGGGCGATCCACCGACGTCGGCTCGTCAGACCGGCCGCGCCATCCACACGAGCCCGGCCAGAACCACGATCTGGATGAAGATGAAGGGGATGGCTCCCCGGTAGATGGCCGTGGTGGGAACCCGTTCCGGTGTGACACCCCTCAGGTAGAACAGGGAGAAGCCGAAGGGCGGGGTGAGGAAAGAGGTCTGGAGATTCACGGCCAGCACGATCCCCAGCGCCACCAGATCCAGTCCCAGGATGGTCGCCGGCGCGACGAGAAGGGGGACGATGATGAAGGCGATCTCGAAGAAATCGATGAAGAATCCCAGGATGAAGACCAGGAGGTTGACCGCCAGCAGGAACCCCACCCATCCCCCCGGCAGCCCCGTGAGGAGGTCCGCGATCCAGAGGTCTCCGTCGAGGCCTCGGAAGACCAGGGAGAAGGCGGTGGAGCCGATGAGGAGGAACACCACCATGATGGTGAGCCGGGTCGTGCTCTCGGCGGCGTCCCGCAACACCTCCATCCCCAGGGTGCGGTTCAGGGCCGCCAGCACCATGGCGCCCACCGCCCCCAGGGCGCCGGCCTCCGTGGGGGTGGCCACGCCGGCGAAGATGCTCCCCAGGACCACCCCGATGAGGATGAGGGGAGGAAGCATGGACAGGAGGATCCGCTTCATGAGCTCTCCCTCCGCCGCCTCCCGGGCCTCCCGGGGGAGTGCCGGCACCGCCGCGGGCCGCACGACGGCGAGGACCAGGATGTAGACGGCGTAGGCGCCCGTCAGGATCAGTCCCGGCACCAGGGCGGCCCGGAACAGGTCGCCCACGCTCACCCCGAGCTGGTCTCCCAGGACGATGAGGACGATGCTCGGCGGGATGATCTGGCCCAGCGTGCCGGAAGCGGCGATGGTCCCCAACGCCACCTCCTGGCGGTACCCGTTCCGGAGCATGACCGGGAGGGAGATGAGGCCCATGGCCGTCACCGAGGCGCCCACGACTCCCGTGGCGGCGGCCAGCAGCGCGCCCACGAAGATCACCCCCAGGGCGAGCCCGCCCCTGAACCGGCCGAAGAGGAGACCGATGGTCTCCAGCAGGTCCTCCGCCAGCCGGGACTTCTCCAGCACCGTGCCCATGAAGATGAAGAAGGGCACCGCCAGCAGAGTGTAGTTGGACATGGTGCCGAAGGTCCGCTGCGGCATCCCGGTGAGGAGCACCATGTCGAAGACCCCCGCCAGACTCCCCAGGAGGGCGAAGAGGAGCGCGGTTCCCGCCAGGGCGAAGGCGACCGGATACCCCGTGAAGATGAAGGCCAGGGCCCCGAGGAACATCAAGGGGCCCCACACGGCCCCCGTCACGCACGCACCCCCGACGGTGGGATGGCGGACCCGGACTCGTCCTCTCCCCACGGCTCACCCCGGATCTTGTCCACCGCCTTGATCGCCTCGCTGAAGCCCTGGAGGAGGAGGAGGAAGAAGGCCAGCAGGATCACCGCCTTGATCGGCCATCGAGGAAGGCCGCCGGGGTCCGGCGACACCTCCCGGATGATCCAGGAATTCCGCACGGTGGGATACGAGACCCAGAGCATGAGGAGGCAGAAGGGAATCAGGAAGAGGACGGTTCCGAGCAGGTCGATCCAGCCCTGGGCCCGGGTGGAGAGCCGGCCGTACAGGACGTCCACCCGGACGTGGGCGTCCACCTCGAGGGCGTAGGCGGCGCCCAGCAGGAAGATGAGGCTGAACGCGTACCACTGGGCTTCGTTGAGGGCGTTGGAGCTCAGCGACATTCCGGCGTAGCGGCTCAGGTATCGTGCGATGGCGTTGTACGCCCCCATGAAGACCATGAGGAGCGCCAGCCAACGGAGGAGAGAGCCCAGACGCCGGTTCAGCCGGTCGATGCCGGCGGCGACGGTTCGGAGTGCATGCATCCGGGCACAATGCGCCCACCCCGCGGGCCACGCAACGTGTCACCGGCGAGCTAACGAATCCCGCCTTCAACGGTCCGATCATGGTACTGGTCCACGATGGTGAGCCCCGCATCGCGAGGGCTGCCTCGCCCCTACCCCTCCCCCTGCCGACCCAGCCCGGAGATCCATGCAATGAGGTACCGAGTCGTCTGCTGCGCCGCCGCGGTGGCGCTCCTCAACTCCCTCTCCTCGCCTGTGGCGGGCCAGGATCCCGTCGCCGAGGAACGGAGCCAACAGGAGCCCTACGTGGTGGGCGAGGCGCTCCCCCCGTTGGATGAAGGGCGGGTGCTCCGGAACATGACCCTGGAGGACGCGGTGGATCGGGCCATCGCGGTGAATCTCAACATCCAGAGCGCCCAGCTGAGCCCGGCCATCCAGGCCTACGCCCTGGACGTGGCACAGGCCGCCTTCGCCACGACGCTCTCGGGCTCCCTCGGGTACAACAACTCCACCAACCAGTCCACGAGCCAGCTGGACGGCGGGAGCCAGATCAACGCGGAGCGCTACACGGCGAACGGGAGCCTGGCCAAGCCGCTTCCCTGGTACGGGGGGCGGCTGGCCCTGAACTTCAACAACAGCCGTCTGGCCACCGACAACATCTTCGCCACCCGGAATCCGAGCTACAATTCGCAGGTCAGCCTCAGCTTCAGCCAGCCCCTCCTGGCCGGCTTGAAGACCGACCCGCAGCGGGCCGCCGTCAAGACCCAGGAGATCCAGGCCCAGATCACCGATCTGGATCTCCGGGCCCGGATCGAGAACGTGGTCGCCGACGTGCGGGAGTCGTACTGGGGACTCCGTGCCGCCATCGAGCAGATCGAGATCCAACGTCGGTCCCGGGACCAGACCGCCGCCCTGGTGGAGCAGAACCGGGTGCGGGCGCAGTTGGGAAGGGGGACCCAGTACGAGGTGGTGCAGGCGGAGGCCCAGCTGGCCGCTGCCGAGCAGGCGCTGCTGAACGCCGAGATCCAGTGGCGCAACCAGGAGCTGGCCTTCAAGGAGCTGATCCTGTCCGGCGCGGGAGACGCGCTTCTGATGGAGACCATCAACCCCACCGAGCTGCCGGTGCTCGTGGATCCCGAGGTGGACCTGGACCAGGCCCTGGAACGCGCCCTGGCCGTCCGCACCGATCTGCAGGCGGAGCGGGAGCGCCAGCGGATCAACGAGGTCAACCTGGAGGTGACGGAGAGCAGCCGACTCCCGGAGCTCAACCTGACGGCGGCGTACTCACTCCAGGGTGTAGGCGGGGACCTGTTCGCCCGTTCGGGTCTGGGCGGAGCGCCGGTCCTCGTTCAGCCGGGCGGCTACGTCGACGGCCTCTCCTCCATCGTCGCCCTGGACGTGCCCACCTGGAGCGTGACGCTGAACGGATCCCTCCCCCTGGGCCTCAACGCCGAACGGGCGAATCTGGAACGGGCCCGACTGGAGCTCAGGCAGCAGGAACTCGCCCTCCGGGCTCAGGAACTGGCTGTGGTGACACAGGTGACGGGGGCCGCCCTGGCGGTGGACAACACCTTCCTCCAGTACGAGGCGGCTCAGCGAAGCAGGGAGGCCGCCGAGGAGAACGCCGCGGCCGAGCAGGTGCGCTTCAACGTCGGGGCGGCCACCAACTTCGAGCTGGTGACGGCGCAGAACCAGGTGACCGAGGCCCGGCTGTCCGAGCTTCAAGCCCTCATCGCCCACCTCAACGCCGTTGCGGAGTTCGATCGGGTGCAACGGGTCGGTAACTGATCGACGGACACGAGGGGCCTCGCGCCCCGGGCCGCGGGCCTCGGGCGGGGCGGGGCCTCAGAGGAGGTAGCCGCCGTCCACCGGAATAACCGCGCCGGTGATGTGGCGCGCGGCTTCACTGCACAGGAAGAGGACGACTGCGGCGACGTCCTGGGGATCGCCCAGGCGGCCCAGCACGCTCTGCTCCCTGGCACGGTCCAGGATCTCCGCCGGGACCCGGTCGGTGAGGCGGGTGGTGCGGATGTAGCCGGGCGCCACTGCATTCACGTTGATGTTGCGGGCTCCCAGCTCCACCGCAGCGCTCCGGGTGAACCCCAGGAGTCCCGCCTTGGAAGCGGCGTAGTTGGAGAGGCCGAATTCGCTCCGGATGCCATGGACGGAGGCGATGTTCACCACCTTCCCGTACTCCTGGGCCCGGAGGTGGGGGGACACCGCCCTCAGAAAGTGGAAGGCGCCGTCCAGGTTCGTTCGCAAGACGGCCTCCCACTCGTGGTCGCTCATGTGCCAGAGCGCCCGATCGGCCCCGATCCCCGCGTTGTTGACCAGGATGTGTACGCCACCCAGCGCTTCGATGGCATCGGCCACGAAGGCGTTCACGTCGCCACTGTTGCGGACGTCGCACGCCTGGCAGAAGACCCGCACCTCGAGCTGCCGCAGCTCCTGGGCCACCCGCTGGGCTTCGAGCTGCCGCAGCTCCTGGGCCACCCGCTGGGCTTCGACCCGGGAAGCCCCTCCCTCATCGAGGAAGTTGAAGGCCACGTGGACTCCCGCCGCCGCCAGGTCCAGGGCCACGGCCCGGCCGATCCCCGTGCTTCCACCCGAGACGATGGCGCAGCGCCCCCGAAGCTCGTGACCGTTCAGGAACGGCTCGGGATGGGTCTCCGGTCCCGTCACCTCCTCCAGGAGCTGCTCGACGGCGTGCTCCACGTCCGCCTCCTCCTCGGCGGTGAGGGTCGGATCGTCGGGAGGCTCGGGGTGCCGGGCCTCGGGGGAACGGTTCAGGTCCGGTTCGGGACGGCGGGGAGACTCGAACATCGGGCCATGCTAGGCGGGCGCCCGCCGTCTTGGCAACGGCTCGGCGCCCACGGCTCTGCGTCCCGGAGCGCCCCAAGTGGACACCTCAGCCGTCTTCACCTGGAATCCGGAGGCGATAGCCGAAGCCCCGGACCGTCTCGATCCAGTCACCCAGATCACCCAGCTTGGCTCGGAGTCGCCGCACGTGCATGTCCACCGTACGGGTCTGGATCCGATCCGAGATGTCCGCCTCCACGTCCCATGCCTTCTCCAGAAGCTGACGGCGGCTCTGGGTCCGGCCGCTCCGCTCCAGGAGCGCCTGCAGGAGCCGGAATTCGGTGGGAGTGAGGTTGAGCTCCTCCCCGTCCTTGGTCACCTGGTGCGCCCCCAGATCCATGCGCAGGGGCCCCACCTCCAGAACCCGGCCTCCCGCGGCGGCTCCGGACTCGGACATGCGCCTCAGGATCGCTTGGCACCGGAGCACCAGCTCCCGGGGCGAGAAGGGCTTGGTGAGGTAATCGTCGGCTCCCAGCTCCAACCCCGAGATCCGGTCCTCCTGCTCCCGCTTGGCCGTCAGGACCAGCACCGGCACCGTCCGGGTGGCGCTCTCACCCTTCAGGGACCGCAGCACCTCGTCGCCAGAGAGTCCGGGGAGCATCCGATCCAACACCACCAGGTCCGGGATCTCCCGGTTCACGGCCCTGAGGGCCTCGGGTCCGGTGGCAGCGGTCTCCACGCGGAACCCCTCCCGGGTGAGCTGATAGGCGATGAGGGCGGCGATGTCGGGCTCGTCTTCCACCACCAGCACGCGGGGGGTCTGATTCGGTCGGGAGGCGGGTTCCATCTCGATCCTCGGGGAGGCATTGATCATGGGGTCTCGGCCACCAGGGCCATGATCTCGGTTTCGGTGAGCGTCCGGTCGGTGTGCTTGGCGGCCTGGAAGATGCGGGCCGTCAGAGCCTCGTCCTCGTGGTTCAGACCGCGAGAGCGGAGCCAGTACTTCACGTTGGAGAGCCCCGCCATGGGGCCGACCTCGATCTCCTGCCGCCGCCCCACCATGGAGGCCGGGACCCCGGAGTAGATGCGGTCCGCCAGCCAGGCGTCGCCCTTGTCCTCTGCCTTGATGATCGCGGCGGCGTGGACCCCGGTGCCCGTACGGAAGGCGTCCCGCCCCACCACAGGATAGGCATTCACCATGGGCACCTCGTACGCCCGGGCCATGAGCTCACAGTAGTCCGGCAGCCGGGTGAGATCGGCGTCGTGGAGTCCCAGGAGCTTGAGGTTCACCAGGATGAGATCCATCTCGGCGTTTCCCGCCCGCTCCCCGATCCCCATGGCGGAGCCGTGCACCCGCGTCGCCCCCGCCTGAATCGCCGCCAGCGTGTTGGCCAGGCCGAGACCCCGATCCCGGTGCCCGTGCCAGTCCACGCCGACGTCCTCGCCGGAGGGCGCGACGATCTCCTCCAGGACGAACCGGACGACCGCCCGGGTCCCCTCCGGAGTGGCGTGACCCACCGTGTCGGCGATACAGAGGCGGCGGGCGCCCCACCGGATGGCGTTGCCGTAGAGGGCCTTGAGGGTATCGGGATGGGCCCGGGTGGTGTCCTCCGTCACCATCATCACCGGTAGCCCCTCCCCCACGGCGAAGGTGACGGCCTCCTCCGCCGCCTGAAGCATCCTCTCCAGCGTCCACCCCTCGGCGTACTGACGGATGGGCGACGAGCCGATGAAGGTGCATGCCTCGATGGGAATCCCGGCGGCCTGACTGATCTCGGCAATGGGCCTCACGTCCGCCACCACGGTCCGGGCGGCACAGTTGGCCTCGATGGACAACCCGTTGTCGGCGATCTCACGGGCCAGGGCGCGAACGTCCTCCACGGCCCTGGGACCCGCCCCCGGCAGCCCGATGTCCGCCGTGTGGATCCCCAGCTCGTCCATGATGTGGAGGAGACGGATCTTCTCCTTCACCGGGGGATCGGTCACCGACGGGTTCTGGAGCCCGTCCCGAAGCGTCTCGTCGTCCAACTCGACGGGGCCGACGGAGGACCAGTCGAACGTCCCGGGCAGGGTGTTCCAGTCGTAGATGAGTTCCTGCTCGTTCATGGAGCCAGTCGACCTTCCAAGGGTGGATGCCGCCCCGGGGAGCCCGGGGTTGGTCACATCCGTGAACGTCCCGTTACACAACGGGTCCCGCAAGGCGCCTCACAGGTCGTCCCGAAAGTTCATGAACTTCCAGCCTCCCCCCATCTCCACGAGGACGTCCATCAACGGAAGGAGGCCCTCCTCGCCGGTATCGTCCCGGCGAACGGTCATCCGGGCCTCCCGATAGAGGGTGAACCGTTCGTAGCGCTCCACCTCCGGACCCAGATCCACCCGCACCAGCTCCAGCGGCAGCCCGCCGAACTCCGAGAGGACGTTGCGTCTCGCCTTCCGACTCCCGGGCCCCGTGAGGCTCCAGACGAATTCGAAGGGCATGTGCTCCCGGTCCGGCAGGAGGGGCCAGAGGAGCGACTCGTACTCGTCCTTCGTGATCATCAGCTCCGCCAGCGCCGCTTCGTCGCGCATCGCCAGCGCTTCCAGCGCCGCCTCCGCCAGGGCCTCGGGACTCTTCCGGGCACTCGACAGAGGGGAGTCCATCGCCGGATCCGAACACCCCAGCGCCAGGATCGCACCGAGGGTCAGCACCGCATTCCGCATTCTCCTGGCCATGGCACCCGTCGAAGCATTGCGAAGGGGTGGACGTAGGGGTGCAGACGGTCGCCCGCCTGCACCCCCGGTCGCCCACCGTGGACCTTCGGGTCGGGTCAGCTGGAGCCGCTGCCGCACGCCGCGAAGTTGTCGTCGGCGTCGCCGGCCGCCTGGTTGCTCCAGAGGATGAGCCCCTGAGCCGTGACGGTGGTCGTGGGGTCGTCCTCACCGTCCAGGGCGTTCAGTGCGTTCACGATGGTCTGCCCGTCCCGGATGCAGAATCCACCCTGCCCAAAGCCGGTGATGATGGAGTTGTAGATCCGGTAGTTGGAACCCTCCCGAAGCTGGATGCCGTTTTCGGACTCGCCCCCGGCGATTCCGCCGTTGACGACGCTCTCTCCGGCACCCACCGCCGTGACGTTCGCCACGATCCCGGTGGAGTGGGGCGAGGCCTCGGGCGTATCGCCGTTGTTGGAGAGCTCGAGGCCATTTCCGGCGTTGTCTCCGCGCTGCTGGATGATCACGTACTGCATGAAACCGCGATATCCATCCGTCCCGTCCATGGAGTCGTCACCGATGCCCGTCAGGACCAGGTGGTCCACCGAGGCGGCTCCCCCGAAGGGCTCGACCCCGTCGTCCTCGTTGTAGTGGATCTGGATCCACGAGAGGGTCGTGCCGGCGCCCACCCCCTGCAGAGCCAGGCCATTGAGCTGGTCCGTGGGCGAGACCTCATCACCGGCGAACTCGATACGCACGCCACGGATGGTCCCCGAGTCGTCGTCCACGTCGGCTCCGCCGTAGAATCCCGAGTCTCCCTCACCCTGGGCCTCGTCGCCCACATTCGTGGGGGCCTGGCCGTTGATCACCACGCCGCCCCAATCTCCGCGAGCCGCCGTGCCCGTCACGACGTTCTCGGAGGTGAAGACGATCATCTCCGATTCCCGCGGCCGGGAGGTCTTGTCCTGGCGATTTGCGAAGGCGTCGGCGATGAGCCGGGAACCCCGGTTGATCACGAGGTAGGATCCCCGTTCGCCAGCGTCGAGGTCGGACCCCCCGATGATGGTCGTGCCCGGCTCGATGGTCAGGGTGACCGCGTTGCAGTCCACTGCGGCGCCATCCGCCCCGCAGTCCACCCCCACGAAGACCGGACCGTTGATGCGCACCACGCCGGACCAGGTGGCGTCCGTCAGGACGTCCTCCCTCACCTCGGTCACCGCCGCCTCGTCCCACGTCCGGCTGTCGGAGCCGTCGGTGGCCCAGACGGTCCACCCGGCGTACCAGAGGTCCGCCGGATCGGTCCCGGGCGCGATGGCGCCAGCGTAGTCCGTATCGTCGAGTCCGCGGCCGAAGTCCGGCTGGATGAGGTTGTCGTCGAATCCGGTGGGGATCGTGGCGGCCGTGTATCCCTCGGGCATGGTGGCCCGGAAGTCCGGCGGACTGGCCTGAGTACCAAACTCGAATGCCGAGGGGTCGAGGCCCGGATCGGCCAGGATGTTGTTGTACCCGTCGTTCATGAAGAACGTCATGTTCAACGAGGGCGTGGTCACCGTCGTCGTGGCCGGTGCCGAGGTGCCATCGGCGTTCCGGGCCACCACGCTGACGGCGTAGTCGGTGCCGCCGGCCAACCGGGGGAAGGTGACCGTCGTCGCGCTGGTGCTCTCGGACGGATCGGTGGTGTCCGGATTCCCGTCATCCAGGGATACGTCGTAGCCGGTGGCACCGGCGACCGCGTCCCATTCCACCGTGAGGTCGAAGAGGTCGATGGACGTGGTCAATCCGGTGGGCGTGTCCGGGCCGTCGCCCCCGGGGCCGGTGCCACCGTCATCGTCGTCGCTGCACGCCGCGAACGCGGCGGCGCTCAGGAGGATCGCTCCCCATTGAGCTGCGGTTCGGTTCAACTTCATCCTGTATCCTCGCTGGTCTTTGCGCGATGCGAGTGAGAAGTCGGGAGTTGAATCAGAACTCCCAGGAGAGGCCGACGGAGAAGGTCCGCCCGACCACGTAGCTGCGCTGGGTCCGGGTGATCCCGTTCAGAGACTGCGTGAACAGGTACTCGGCATCCAAAAGGTTCGTCGCCTTGATCTTGGCCTGCAAGCCGCGGAAGAGGGGAAAGCCCACCGTGGCGTCCAGCACGTTCCGGGGCTGCTCCTCGATGTCCGGAATCCCCGATCCGCCGGCGGCGTTGATACGGGTGCCGAAGCGGTTGAAGAAGACCCCGGCCTGGAAGCCCCCGAACGACGCGTAGTTGAGTCCCAGGTTCACCACGTAGGGTGCCTGGCCCTCCAGGGGGCGCTGCAACTCCGTCGGGATGAAGATCCCTCCGGGTCGCACCGTCACCTCGGAGTCGATCCAGGAGTAGTTGCCCTGGAACGAGAAGCCCTCCAGGTACCGGCTGAATCGATCCAGCCCGAGCTGGACATCCACCTCGATGCCCAGCACCTGCGCCTCCTCCGCGTTCTGGAAAGAGAAGGCCGAAGAGCCCGCCGCGATGAAGACCTGCTCGATGGGATCCTGGAGGTCCTTGTAGAAGCCGCCCACCGAGATGACTTCGCCCGGGCGTGGGAACCACTCTGCCCGCAGGTCCCCACTCACGATCGTCGCCACGCCCAGATCCGGATTTCCGAAGAGCTGCCGGAGGCTGGTGGCCTCGGTGAACTGGAAGGGAGCCAGCTCGCGGAACTCCGGTCGATCCAGGGTCCGGCTCGCGGAAGCCCGGATCTTGATGTTGTCGGCGGCGGAGTAGATCAGGTTCAGCGACGGGGACATGTCCGTCTGCCGGAGATCCTGCAGCTGGTCCCCCCGGGAGTTCAGCCCCAGGTTGTAGTCCTCCACGCGGGCCCCCACCACCGCCTGAAGGCGGGAGGTGACGGGGACCTCTACCATCAGGTACCCCGCGATCCGCTCGTCGTCGGCGTTGTACAGGTCGCCGGGCTCCACCACCTCGCCGATCTGGAACTCGTCCGGCGACGTCGGACGGGTCGGCACCACCGTGCCCGCCTCGAGCTCGGAATCCAGATCCTGCACGCGGTTGCCCTGGAAGCGCCAGTTCAACCGCCGGGCCCCGAACTCCCGATCCCGATTCCGATACGCCGCGCCGAACTTCACTGCCGCATCGTTGCCGAAGAGCTGGAAGGGGAAGCGCCAGTCGAACTCGACGCTCATGTCGTCGTCGATGAGCTCCGAGTCGAAGTACCGGCCCGACTCGGTGAAGTCCAGGAGGTAGAACCCCAGGTTGACCGGGTCTTGCAGATAGATGGTCTCCCGCAGCAGAGGCTCCTGCCGGTTGGCCCGGGCCATGGTGAACCGCCAGTCCAGTCGGGAGTCGGCGAAGAGCTGGTGTTCGCCGGAGAGCTGGCCCCAGAGCATGAGGCGCTCCACCCAACGGCTCCGCTCCGACTGGATGACGCCACCGATGTCCTCATCGTTGTTTCCCAGGAAGAGACGGGCCTCGTCGTCGGTGGAAAGGTTGGCCGTGGTGCGGAGGCTGAGCTGCTGCCCGGTGCCGGGACGCCAGGTGAAGTTCCCGATGGTCCCCCAGTTCACCGCCCGGGAGCCCCGCTGGAAGGCGTAGTCCACGTTGGGCGTCTCGAACTGCGCCGCGTCGGCGTCGAAGGCCGACGTACGCCACTTCCGCTCGAATTCGTTGCACGACGAGGTGTCGATGCGCTCCTGCCCGGACATGAAGTCGCCGGACGGGGAGAGCAGGTTGACGGGATTCCCCGAGTTGTTGAGGCAGTTGCCGCCTCGGATCGTGTAGTTGTCCGAGTAGGTCCCGGCCAGGAAGTACCCGATCTCCCCGTCCCGTCCGGCGTCGGCCCGCCCGCCGAGGGAAACGTTGAAGGACCGGTTCAGGGGTGTGCTCCCGAGACCGGGCGTGAAGGAGGGCTCCAGCGCTTGATACCCCTCCCCTACCGCCACCCGGGCCGCCGGGTCGCTGGGGAGACGCTGCCCGGAGAAGACGTCGCCCATGAGGTCCTGGACCACCGCGGGCTGTTCCCGATAGCCGTTGTCCAGACCGAGCCAGTCCAATCCACCCCCGCCGTAGGAGAGGAAGTCGTCATTGAACTGTGACAGGCTGTTGAAGCTGGTCTCGACCCCGACCCGGAAGGTGAAGCGGCTCGGGAAGTTCTTGGTGCGGATCTGGACCGACCCACCGGAGAAGTCCGCCGGAAGATCGGGCGTGTACGTCTTCTGAGTCTGGAGACTCTCCAGGAACCCGGAAGGGAAGAGGTCCAACGGCACCACCTCACGTTCCGGCTCGGGGCTGGGAAGCGACGACCCGTTCAGGGACGTCTGGGAATAGCGCTCACCCAGGCCCCGGACGAAGACATACTTCCCGTCCGTCACGGTGACGCCCGACATGCGCTGGGCGACCTCGGCGGCATCCGAGTCGGGTCGGCGGCTGATCTCCTCGGCGCCGACGGCCTCCACCATGGCCGTGGAGGTGCGACGCTCGTCCAGCAGAGAGGCGGTGCTTCCGGCTTCGCGTTCCGCCGATACGGTGAGACCTTCGATCTCCACCGCCGACTCCTCCAGGGTGATGTCCAGGGCCGTGACCTCGTCGGCGTTCACCGACACGCCCGTGACGGTCTTGGTCCCGTATCCCAGCTGCTGGACCGTGACCTCGACCTGCCCGACAGGGACGCCGGTGAGGACATAGCGGCCGTTCAGGTCGCTGAGGGTCCCCACCACGCCGTCGTTCACATAGACCTGGGCGCCCACCAGCGGACGCGCCGTCGCCGCGTCCACGACGCGACCGATGATCCGGCCCGTGCTCTGCTGGGCCGCTCCGGAGGCCGACGTGAGAACCAGCAACAGCGAAGCGACCAGGCTGATGCGGGAGAATGTCTTGATCATGTATGGATTCGTCCGATCGTGCGGGAGCGGGCCCGTCGGCCAGGTCCGATTCCGGCTTTGGCCAGGCCCCTCCATGATTGCTCGTCTCATGCATGAGTTTAGATCGGGAGGGTCACGGCACCGGCTCGCGTGAGTAACAGGGCCGTAACCCCGTGATCCGGTTCGTTACGTGTGTCACGAAGCCCCGCCTTGGGCGTTTGCACCGCCGGGAGCCACGCCGCAGCTTGCGGGCATGGATCAAGACCTGGCCCGCCCCTCCCGCACCCTCGTCGGACGTCTCCTCCGGGACACTCGACGGGAGGCCCTCGCCCGGGATGTCCTGACCCTCCCCTCCGTCCAGGAGGCGGCCCGCTTCATCCGCCGGCACGACCGGCGCACGGTGGACGAGCAGATGCGACTGGCCTCCGTCCCCGCTCCCCCTTTTCAGGAGGACGAGCGGGGACGGATCTGGGGTGCCCTTCTGGCGGAGGCGGGCGCCGGTCCGGTCCAGACCGACGAGGTCGGCAACGTCTGGGCACCGGTGGGCCGGCCCGGTGACCGGCCGCTGGTCGTCTCCGCTCATCTGGACACCGTCTTCCCCCCGGACCAGGACATCCGCATCCGCCGGGAGGGGGACCGGTGGGTCGGCCCGGGAGTGAGCGACGACGCCAGGGGGCTCGCCGTCCTCCTGGCGGTGGTCCGGGCCCTGATCCACGGGCCGGGTCCGGAGCGGACGCCCGTGGTGGCGGTGGCCACCGTGGGCGAGGAGGGTCTGGGAGACCTCCGGGGCGTGCGACACCTCTTCGCCCCCGGAGGCGCGCTGGCGGCGTCCCGGGGTTTCATCTCTCTCGATGGAGCCGGCACTCGCAGGGTCATCGCCAGCGGCGTCGGTTCCCGTCGCTTCCGGGTGACGATCCGGGGACCGGGAGGCCACTCGTGGGTGGATTGGGGTCGTGTGAACCCCCTCCACATCCTGGCGGAAGGCGTCTGCGAGGCGGAGCGGGTGCCCCTGCCGTCGGGGTGCACCTTCAACGTCGGCCGGATGGGGGGAGGAACGAGCATCAACGCCATCCCCACCGGTGCGTGGGCCGAGTTGGAGTTCCGCAGCGAGCGGGAGGATCACCTCGGGACGCTGGAATCACGGCTCCGCCGGCTGCTGGAGCGGCTCGTCCGACGCCGCAACGCCGACGCCCCAGTCCCGACCGGCGAAGGGGCGACGCTGGACGTTCAACGCATCGGCAACCGCCCCGCTGGCCGCACCGATCCCGACACCCCCCTGGTCCGGGCCGCCCTGGCCTCCACCCGCGCCGTCGTGGGAGCCGCCGAGCTGGCCGCCTCCTCCACCGACGCGAACTACCCCATGCACCAGGGTGATGGCGGGAATCCCCTGGTGCATGGGGT
>JARRPL010000039.1:0-16453 GCA_037382905.1 Gemmatimonadota bacterium
GTTCCCCCGGGTCTGGTCGTTCGGCTTGACCGAACCTTCCTCGTAGCTCAGGCCACCTGCGATGAAGTACGTCACATCCTGGCCGCCGCCCTGCGCCGTGATGTCGTAGCTGTTGATGAGCCCGTTCTCGATGAGCGTCTCGTTGGCGTCCCAGGCCTGGAAGCCGTCGGGGCCCGTGAAGTTGGGGTAGAGGCTGGTGGGGAAGTTCTCCCGATGGCGGTTGAAGCCCAACGAGGTGGAAAAGGTGAACCGCGGCGGGCTGTTGGACCGGCCCTTCTTCGTGAAGATCTGGATGACGCCGCCCGAGGCGTCCGAGCCGTAGAGGGTCGCGGCGGCGGCTCCCTTCAGAACCTCCACCCGATCGATCTCCTCGGGGTTGATGTCCGAGAGGCGGTCCTCACCCGCTCCGCCGGAGAAGGCGCAGCACGTGGCCCCCGCCAGGGAGCCCCACTCGTTCGCGTTCGTGTCCACCCGGACGCCGTCGATGTACACCACCGGCCGCTGCCCGAGAGAGAAGCTCGACGTCCCGCGAATCCTCAGCTCCCGGCCGGCCCCGACGCCGCCGGCCACGCCCACGGACCGGACCCCGGGGATCCGGCCTTCGAGCGCCTGGCCGAACCCTTCGAGGGGGACGTCCTGTTGGATGTTGTCCAGGCTGAGGGAGGCGATCTTCTGGCCCAGCTTCCGCTGCTCCACCGCCCCTGCCGTTCCCGTGACGACCACCTCGTCCAGCGTCACGGCGCTGACCTGGAGGCGGAAATCCACCTGGGTGGGATCGCCGGCGGTCACCGAGACGGTGACCTCCTCGGTCCGGTAGCCCAGGTACGTCACCCGGACCGTCCTCTCGCCCGTGGGAACGTTCAGGATCAGGTATCGGCCCTGCGCGTTGGAAAGCCCACCGAGGGTGGTGCCCTCGATGGAGACCTGGGCTCCGTTGATGGGGGAGCCGCTGGTGGCATCCACCACGGCGCCCGTCACGGCCCCGGTCTGGGCGGCGCTCGGCGCCGCGGTTACTGCCATGGCCATCAGGACGGCCAACGCCGCTCCCGACAGTCGCTCGAACACGGTACGTCTCATCGGTCCAACCTCCTCATGCTTGGGACAAGCACGCCAGGTCCACCGGGCTGCAAGGCGGACTCGAGGGAGGGTATCGACACCCGCGAGCGCCCCACTTTGCACGATGACCGGCTGGGCAGGATGTGTGCCCGGTCCTATATTCGCAACAATTTCAGATTCGTTGTCCCATCGATGCCTTCGACGCGGAGGAACCGACGGGCCCGCTCCGCGACGCATTCTCTGGCGGGAAACGACCGTGCAGGGCGCCCCGGGCTTCCAGGAGCCGGAAGCCCTGTGGAGAGGCACCATGCAGAATGCGACGGTGAAACGGCTTTTCGGCGCAGGACTCCTGTGGATGGCCTTGACGGGGTGTGACGCTCTGACGGGTTCCACGGAGCGGAAGGAGGCCAGGGTGGAGGTGACCCCCCTGGGTGAGGAGGGGAGTCTATCGATGGTGACGTCCACCTCCTTCTCCGTAGGCGGGGACCGGGTTCTCCTCATCGAGTCGGACACCCAGGTGGTGGCGCTCCCCTCCACCCACACCATCCCCCTGGACGACCAGCGTCGCTTCTTCGTCAGCGTGGGCCCTGCCGTCGAGGGGGACACGACCACGGTCCAGATGGAGGTCTGGATCGACGATGCACCCTGGTTCCTGGAGCAGCGGACGCTGGGGGTCGACAGCATCGGCACCATGACCTTCGTGTACCGGTTCTCCCAGCCGATCCTTTGACGCCGCATTTCCCAAGCCGACGGCCATCGCCCCGGTCCACGGGCCTCCTTCTCCTCCTCCTGTCCGCCGGCGGCGGTGACGGGGCCCGATACCCTCTCGGTGGCGACCCTGTCGAACTGGCTCGTCCTGGGCCAGCCCCTCCCCGTGTCCCGGGAGGTGGCGGAGGGTCTCGCCAGCCACTGGAGCGACGTGACGGCCCTCTCGCTCATGGGCCCCGACCGCCTGCGAGAGACCGCCGTGGTCCGCTCCGTGGTGTGGCCCGAGGTGCGGGGGGCGGTTCTGGATTCGGTCCTCGCGCGCCGCCTGGGACGGACCGACCCACCCACCCCCGAGGCGGTGGATTCCATCTACGCGCTGGGCTCCGTGCGTCTCGTGGCCCGCGTCCTGCGACGGACCACGCCGGAGGCCCACCCCACGGAGAGGCAGCGCCAACGGGAGGTGGCGTTCGAGATCCGGAAGCGACTCACGGAGGGAGGATCCTGGAATGACGCCGTGGCTCGGAGCGAAGACGAGTCCAGCCGGTCCGACGGAGGGATCCTGGGGCTGGTGGAGCGCGGTGAGCTCGATGCGGGCCTCGAACGAGCGGTCTTCTCCCTACCGCCGGGAGCCATCTCCACCGTGTTGGAGACCCGGGAGGGATATCAGATCCTCTTCCGTCCCCGACTGGAGGACGTCCGATCCGTCTTCACCGAAGGGCTCGTGGCTCGACGGGCCGCGGCAGCCCGCAACGCCCTCGTGGACTCCATCGTGGCCGCGACGGGACCCACGCCCGTCCCGGGAGCAGGTGAGCTCGTCCTGGCTCTCGCGGCAGCCGGCGGTTCGCCGGGTGAAGCTGCCGAGCCCCTGGTCCGCTGGGAGGGGGGAACTCTGGAGGACACCACGGCGCTCCGATACCTGGTGACCCTTCCTCGCGAAGACCGGCAGCGGCTCCGGACCGGGTCCCCGGCGGATGCCGAACAGTTGATCCTGGAGGTGGCGGGTCAGGAGATCCTCTGGCAGGCGCTGGCGCCGCAGGAGGATCCCGCGGTCCAGGCGCTGGAGAAGAAGGCCTGGGACACGGCCCGGCGGGCGTGGCTCGTCACGGCGGAGGAGGCGGAGGCGGCGCTGGGGTCGTGGAGCGCCGGCGGAGGCCCCGCCGATCGCGACCATCGCGTCTCGGACTACATGGAGGCCGTGGTGTCGCGTCGCCGCGCGCCCATCCCGGTGCCTCCGGCGATCGTGGCTCGCGTGGCTCGGGACCACGAGATCCGGAACGACCCCGGTGGGATCGGAGCCGCGGTGGACCGTGCCGCACGACTCCTGGAGAGCGCCGGGGCGCCGGGCGGATGAGCCGGACCCTATCCCCGGGCATCCCTCGGCGGTGTCGGACCGTCGTCCTGGCCGGACTGGTGGCGATATTGTCCGCGGGCTGCGACACCCCTCCGGTGGCGACCGCCGTGACCCGGCCCGGCGACCCCCTCCCGGGCCTCACGGAGGCGGAGATGGGCCGCTTCCTCCTGGGGAAGGCGGTCTTCGAACGTCTCGCCACGGAGGAGGAGGGGCTGGGACCCCTGTTCAACGCCCCCCGCTGCAGCGCCTGTCACGAGAGCCCCACCACCGGCGGCACCAGCGCCGTCCGCGTGGTCAAGGCGGCGAGCTGGGAGCCGGATCCCGGTCGGTGCGACCTCCTGCACGAACTGGGGGGAGACAACTTCCAGACCTCCGCCACCGCCCTGCTCGTGGGAAGCGGCCTCGGGCCCGAGGTGGTCCCGCCCCAGGCGAACAGCCGGGCCTCGGTTCTGGCCCCGACCCTCTACGGTCTCGGGCTGGTCGAGGCCATCCCCCAGGAGGTCCTGGACGAACTGGCGGACCCCGACGACGCCGACGGGGACGGGATCTCGGGCCGCACCGGCGCGGACGAGGACGGCGTCCCGGGCCGGTTCGGGAGAAAGGGCGAGGTGAGTTCCCTCCGGCTCTTCATCGACACGGCGCTGCGCTTCGAGCTCGGGTTCTCCACGCCGGATCACCCCCGGGAGGAGACGGTCAACGGCACCCCGGTGCCGCCGGAAGCCGACCCCATGGGAGAGCCCGAGATCGATGACCGGGGGATCGACCTGCTCACGGACTACATCCGATTCCTGGCAGCGCCCTCGCGGCGACTCCCGGACCCGGGCCCCGCCCGGGACTCGGTGGACGCCGGGGAGCGCCTCTTCGGTCGGGTGGGCTGCGACGGGTGTCACGTGCCCGAGCTTCGCACCGGCCGCGACGACACCTCGGCCCTCTCCCGTGTCGCCGTCCCGCTCTACTCGGATCTTCTTCTTCACGATCTCGGGCCGGAGCTCGCCGGCGTCTGCGCTCCCGGAGCGGCCCCGGCGGAGCATCGCACGTCCCGCCTCTGGGGGATCGGGCTCCGGGACGAGTTCCTCCACGACGGCCGAGCCCGCTCCCTCGAAGACGCGATCCGGTATCATGGAGGGGAAGCCTCCGCCTCCCGGACCGCCTTCCAGGCGCTGGGCGCAGGGGACCGTCGGCGCCTCGTTCGCTTCCTCGAGTCGCTGTAGGCCCCCCGGGGGACGGACCCTCTCAGCCCCGGCCCCTGGAAGCCAGCAGCGCCTCCTCCCAGGCTACGTCCGGATCCGGGCGCTCCTGGTTCAGATACCAACGATAGGTCTGCGCCAGCCCCGCCTCGAGTGGCCGGAGCTCCACGCCCACCGCCTCCCGGAGGCGCGAACCTTCCACGGTGATGGGCGGGATGTCCAGGTAGGTTCCGAAGTAGAGGGGAGGCTCCATGACCCCGCCCCCCGCGGCCTGGAGCTCACTCCGGGGCACCGACACCAGCTCGGCGGAGACGCCCGCGACCCTTGCCAGCGCCTGGACGTAGGACTCCTGGGTCACCGGTGGCCCGGCCAGGTTGAAGGCACGGCCTGCACCGGCCTCCGACGTCGCCGCCTCGACGGCGGCCCGGGCCACATCTCCCGAGTGGACCCACTGCATCGTCCGGGATCCGCCTTCGGGGAGGATGATGGGTCGCCCGGCCCGGAGGCGGTCCCAGAAGAAGGCCTCCCGGTCGAAGGGGTTGTGGGGACCGTAGACGAAGGCGGGTCGGAGGGTGGTGACGGCGAGCCCCGTCTCCTGGCCCAGGGCGAAGAGGGCCCGCTCGCTCTCGGCCTTCTGCGTTGCGTAGAGGTTCGGGTCCGTAGGCGGCACCATCTCCGAGTCCTCGTCCCACGGCCCACCCTCGGGATAGACGGCCACCGAGGACATGAACACGTACCGATGCAGCCCGTCCTGTGCCGCGGCACGAGCGGTGGCGACCACGGCGTCGGATGTCGTTCCCCGGGCCCAGTCGTACACGTTGTCGAAGACCAGATCGAACGCGGAGCTCCCGAGCACCTCCGCCATCCGTGCCGGGTCGTTCCGGTCGCCGGTCAGTTCGGCGACCTGGTCTCCGAAGGGCGTGCCCTGCCCCCGGTGCAGGAGCGTGACCTCGTGGCCCCCCGCCAGGAGGGTCTCCACCAGGGGCCGTCCGATCAGGCTGGTACCACCGATGACGAGTGCTCGGGTCATGCGGGTCCCTCGGGTCGTGAGCTGCCGGCCGGAGCCGGGTCTGGGTCCAGGCCTTCGCCGTGGCCACGAAGCCACCGACGGTAGGGCTGGCGCCGGGACCCGGGCAAGGGACCCACCTCGGCCCACGGGGGTCCCAGCCTCGACGGCACGTCACGCCTTCAGCGCTCTTGTGCCTTCCGAGACCCCGGGCCAATCTCGTCCGTCCGGCTTCGACGCCCCACCCTCTCACGGAGCCCATCCATGCCCCGACCCCCAGCTCGCCCCGTACCCGTCCGTCGTCTCCGCTGGGGATCGATCCTCGGCCTGCTGGCCCTGGCCGCCGGCCCGTCCTCCGGGGCGGCCCAGCAACTCTACGATTTCGGTTCGGGCTTCGGGCGGGCGGTGACCGTAGCGGGAGACCAACTCCTGGTGGCAGAACCCCAGAACGTCATCCGGCCCGGTCGGGTGTACGTCTTCGATGCCGACGGAGGCACCTGGAACCAGGCGCAGCTGTTGACGGCGCCGGACGCCGAACCTTCCGACGGGTTCGGACGGGCGCTCGCGGCCTGGGACGACGCCGTCCTGATCGGGGCTCCGCGGGCTTCGGACGGCGCGGGAGGGGCGTATCTGTTCGAACGTTCCGGCGGCCAGTGGGCGCCCGCCGGACAGATGGAGGCGGGTCCGGGCGCCTCGGCGGCGGGCTCCGCGGTGGCGGTGTCCGGGACCTTCGCCGCCTTCGTGGAGCAGACTCCCGGGGGTGAGCGGGTCCGGATCCACGCCCGGAGCAACGGCGCGTCCACGCCGGAGACCGTGCTGGAGGGTCTCAGCGGGGACCTCCGCTTCGGCGCCGACCTGGCCGCACTGGGGGACGACGCCCTGGCCGTGTGTGGGGCCGACGAGGCCGGCTCCCTGGTGGTGGACCTCTTCCGGCGAGTGGACGGCGGCGCGTGGACCCGGGCCGACCGGGCGGTCACCGGCGCCCCCCTCTCCGCGTCGGGTGGGCTCCTGTCCCAGGACCCCTACAAGGAGTGCGCCCTCTCCGTCGCTGGAGACCGGCTCGCGGTGGGTACCCGCCTCGCCGGCGGCGGGCGGGGCGAGGTCGTGCTCTACCAGGTCGCCGAGGAGGCCCTGGTACAGGAGACGGCTCTGGCGGCCCCGGAAGGAGCCGTGGGAGGATTCGGGACCGCCGTGGCCCTTTCGGACGAGACGCTCTGGGTGGGGGCGCCCGACTCCCGGGGCCGGTTGGGATCGGTGGTCCGATTCGACCGTGCCGGGAACGGGTGGTCGGAGGGCGCCGTGGTCCAGGGCCCGGGCACCGACTTCATGCCGGTCTTCGGCCTGGCGATGGCCGCCGGCTCCCAGGTCGCCGTGGTGGGGTCCCCGGGGGACGCCTACGGAGCGGGCACCGCGGTCGCCTACCGGCGGGGGGCCGGGGGCTGGGCCGAGAGTGGAACGCTGTACGGCGAGGTGGAGGGCTACGAGGCGGTGACGGGGGAGCAGGTGGACTGCTCGGAGGGGGAGGCCTCCATCTTCGGTTGTGAGCAGGTGGACCTGGTGTCGCTCCTGCCGGTCCAGGAGCTCGGAGCCTCCCGGGGGGCCATGGTGAACGACGTCTGGGGATGGACCGACCCCGAGACGGGCCGGGAGTACGCCGTGGTGGGTCGCTCCGACGGCACGTCCTTCGTGGACGTGACGGACCCGGCCCGCCCCCTCTACCTGGGACAGCTCCCCAAGACCGAGGGGAGCCGGGGAAATGCCTGGCGGGACGTGAAGGTGCTCCGGAACCACGCGCTGGTGGTGGCGGACAACGCCGGCGCCCACGGCATGCAGGTGTTCGACATGACCCGGCTTCGCGACGTGGACCCGTCGAACCCGCGGATCTTCGACGCCGACGCCCTCTACACGGAGATCGCCAGCGCCCACAACCTGGCGGTGAACGAGGAGACGGGCTTCGCCTACACGGTGGGCAACTCCGGGGGCGGCCAGCCCTGCGGATCGATCCACATGATCGACCTCCGGGACCCCGACAACCCGACCTTCGCAGGCTGCTACACCGACCCCACCGTCGGGCTTTCCTCCACCGGTGGGACCCACGACGCACAGTGTGTCCTCTACCGGGGCCCCGACCAGGACTACCGGGACCGGGAGATCTGCGTGGCCTTCAGCGAGACAGCCGTGTCCATCGGCGACGTGACCGACAAGGACGCCACCGTGATCGTCGGCCAGGCCCGGATGCCGAACACCGCCTATATCCACCAGGGTTGGCTCACCGACGACCAGCGCTACCTGTACGTGAATGACGAGCTGGACGAGATGAACGGTCTCACCGACGCGACCCGGACCATGATCTGGGACCTGTCGGAGCTGGACGACCCGGTGCTGGCAGGGGTCTACCTGGCCGGGAGTAACGCCACGGACCACAACCTCTACGTCCGGGGCAACCTCATGTACCAGTCCAATTACGCCGCAGGCCTTCGCATCCTGGACATCTCGGACCCGGAGAACCCGGTGGAGGTGGCCCATTTCGACACGGCGCCCTTCGCCGCCGACGCACCGGGCTTCTTCGACGGCTCCTGGAGCAACTACCCGTTCTTCCAGAGCGGGAACATCCTGGTGACCAGCCACAAGCAGGGGTTGTTCATCCTCAAGCGCCGCACGCCCGTGAGCTGACGGGCCCGACGCATCGTGACGGACGTGGCTGGCCAGTTGGAAGAGGAGGCGCTGGGAAAGGCGTACGACGCCCGGCTCATGCGCCGTCTCCTGGGCTATCTTCGGCCCTATTGGAAGCTGGCCCTGGTGGCGGTCGTCCTCCTGATCCTGGCTTCGGGGCTCGCCATCGTGGGTCCCTGGCTCACGCAGCAGGCGCTGGATCGGGCCATCCCGGAGGGCGACATGGCCTTCCTCCGGCTGCTGGCGATGGGATACCTGGGGGCCCTGGCCGGCACCTTCGTCCTCCAGTACGTGCAGGCCCTGCTGACCACCTGGCTCGGCCAGAGCGTCATGTACGACCTTCGCACGGAGATCTTCGGGAAGTTCCAGGAGATGGACCTGAAGGACTTCGACCGCACCCCGGTGGGGCGTCTCATGACCCGGATCACCTCCGACGTCGAGACCCTCAACGAGCTCTTCTCGTCGGGGCTCGTCACCGTCTTCGGCGACGTCTTCACCCTGGTCTTCATCGTGGCGGCGATGGTCAGCATGGACTGGCAGCTCGCGCTGGTGAGCTTCACCGTGCTGCCCTTCGTGGTCTGGACCGCCTTCCTCTTCCGCTCCCGGATCCGTCAGGCCTACCGCGACGTCCGGGTCCGGGTCGCCCGCATCAACTCCTTCATCCACGAACGCATCACCGGGATCCGGGTCGTGCAGCTCTTCAACCGGGAGGCGGCGGATCGGGCCCGGGAGGACGAGCTGGAGCAGGACTACCTGGAGGCCCACCTCCGGAGCATCACCTATTACGCGCTCTTCTTCCCGGTGATCGAGCTCTTCACCTCCATCGCCCTGGCCCTCATCATCTGGTCCGGCGGCGAGCGGATTCTCGCCGGAACGGTCACGGTGGGGATCGTGGCGGCCTTCCTCCAATACGCCCGCCGCTTCTTCCGCCCCATCCAGGACCTGTCGGAGAAGTACAATCTGCTCCAGGGCGCCATGGCATCCTCCGAGAGGATCTTCAAGCTCCTGGATACCGAGGTGACGGTCCGTAGCCCGGAGTCCCCCCGGACCCTTCCGGCAGCGACCCGGGGCGAGATCGAGTTCCGGGACGTGTCCTTCGCCTATGGCCGGACCGAGGACGGGAGCTGGGACTGGGTGCTGCGGCACGTGAGCTTCCGGGTGGCTCCCGGAGAGAAGGTAGCCATCGTGGGTCACACCGGAGCCGGGAAGACCACGCTGATCAACCTCCTGATGCGGTTCTACGATGTGCAGGAGGGGCAGATCCTCCTGGACGGCATACCCCTGACGGAGCTGTCCCTCGATGACCTCCGGAACCGCGTCGGGCTGGTCCTCCAGGACGTCTTCCTGTTCAGCGAGGACGTGGCCTACAACATCCGTCTCGGTTCACCCGACATCGCTGACGAGGCGGTCCGCCAGGCGGCGGAACGGATCGGCGCGGCTCCCTTCATCGAGCGGCTGGACCAGGGGTACCACCAATCGCTGGGCGAGCGGGGCATCACCCTGAGCGTGGGGGAGCGCCAGCTCGTCTCCTTCGCCCGCGCCCTGGCCTTCGATCCTCCCATCCTCATCCTCGACGAGGCCACCAGCTCCGTGGACTCGGAGATCGAAGCGAAGATCGAGGAGGCCACCGACGAACTCATGAGGGGACGGACCTCACTGGTGATCGCTCACCGTCTCTCCACGGTGGTGAACGCCGACCGCATCCTGGTCATGCACCACGGCGAGCTCAAGGAAGAGGGCAACCACGACGAGCTCATGGCCCAGGGCGGACTGTACGCGCGTCTTCACCGCCTGCAGTTCGCGCCGTCCGGCTGACGCGGACGCACCCGGCTCCTCGGGCCTCCATCCCCGGGGGGCCGGTATCAGCCTCCGCCGCCGGGTGAGGGAGCGGGAAGCGTGTCCGCCGGCGCCGCCTCCAGATCCGAGGCGTCTCCCACTCGACCGAGGGAGTCGGCGGCGGTCGCCCTCTCCAGGGAGTCCGCCGCCGCCTGCCGCAGCCGCGCCGCCGCCCTCTCCAGCGCCGCATGACGCTCCGAGACGGGTACGACGTCGCCGCCGACCCGGATCAACGGCTCCGCATCGAAGCCCTCCACGGGCTCCAGCGCTCCCACGGAATAGCGGCTGGAGGGATTCCACAGGATCCATCCGGAGAAGCCGGCGTCGTAGGTCGCCTGGATCTGTGCCCTGACCTCCGGTGCCTCGTACCGGGGCGAACCCATGGTGAAGTCCTGCAGCCACGGCCGTACGTCACCGGCTCCATCCACCTCCCGGCTCCGTCGTCCCGCATCCTCCAACGCCGACAGGACGATCTCGTAGGGATTGGCGTTGGGTTCGGCCATCCCGTGGGAGCCCTCCCCGTAGTGGCTCGGATAGACCATGGGGTGCGCCGCGTCCACCCGGTCGATGAACTTCTCCCACTCCTGACCGATGCCGGCCACGCGACGGTAGGTCGTGGTGACGCCGAAGACGTCCGCGGTCATCTGCACGTCCAACCCGAGGGCGTCGAGGCGGTCACCGGCATATCCCAGAAAGGCCCGTACCGCGTCGGTCCTAAGCTGTCCCGAGTCCCCCGGAAAGACTGCCCGGGCCATATCCGACGGTTTCGCGTCGGGAAAGCGGACGTAGTCCCACTGGATCTCGGGAAACCCCATCCGCGCCACCTCCTCCGCCAGGTCCAGATGGTAGTCCCAGACCTCCCGCTGGAAGAGGTTCAGCCACGTCAGCCCCTTCGAATCGATCCAGATGCCCCCGGCGGTGTCCTGGACCGCCAGATCGGGCCGGGCCCTGGACAGGACCGAGTCCTTGATGATGACCAGCCGGGCGATGGGGTAGATCCCTTCCGCCTCCAGGCGACGCAGGAGCCCCGGCATGTCCAGGATCCGGGGCTCGTTCAGCGCACCCGATGCCCGGGCCGCCGGCACGTCGGAGGCGTGGCTCACGTGCCCGGTCACGTCCTTCACATCGATCACGAAGGTGTTGATCTCCGTCGCCCGAGCCATCTCCAGGAGGGCATCCAGGCGTCGCCGGGATCCGGCGGCCCAGGCGTTCACGTAGATCCCCTTGATGGCCTCCGGTCTCCGGAAGCGGGGCCGGGGCGGAGGATCGGAAACGACCGCATCCCCGTCCCCTGCCTCTGCTGCCGCGGGGGCCGGTGCCGACTCGGGCTCCACCGGCCGGTCCGGCGGGGCATCCGAGTCCGAATCCGGGCGCAGGACGGCCCCGGCCTCGGCAGGAGCCGGATCCGCCAGCGTCGCCGGGAACTCCCGGCCTTCCATGCCGCCGTCACACCCCCCCAGCGTTCCCGCCAGGAAGACCACCGTGAGCCAGCGGGCCGGGGACGGCCCCATCAATACGCCGTGAGGCTGGGATCCACGTCCTCTCGCCAGGCCAGCACCCCACCCTTCAGATTGATCACCGACTCGAAGCCCTGGGCCTTGAGGAACTGGACCACCGAACCGCTCCGGCTTCCGGAACGGCAGTACACCACGACCTCCCGGTCCCGGGGGATCTCCCCGAGACGCCGGGGCACTTCGCCCATGGGGATGTGGATCTGTCCCAGCCTGGGAAGGTCGGCGATGTCCCGTTCGAAGGACTCGCGCACATCCACCAGGAGCGGCGTCTCTTCCGCATCGACACGGTCCTTCAGTTCGGCTGCGGTGATCTCGGGGATATCGTTGTCGAGGGGGGAGGGGGACAAGGTCCTGATCTCGGGTGGGGTGGAAAGGGTCGGGCGACGTCTTTCGAATATACATGCCGGGGGTGAACGAGGTGTACATCCGTTTCCTTGCGCTTCGACGCCCAGCCCAGGGGATCCGGGTACGGTGCGGACGCGTGCTCGGAACCGCCCTCGTCCTGCTGTCGCTGGCCTGCTCCCCCGTCTACGTCGTGCGGGCGGGGCTGGCCGAGGTGGAGATCCTGGGTGACCGACGTCCCCTGCCCGAGGTGATCCTGGATCCCGGGACCGACGATCGCACCCGCGGCATCCTGACCTTCGTGATGGAGGCGAGAGAGTTCGCCATCCACGAGCTGGGACTGAACCCCGGCAACAGCTACACCAGCTACGTGGAGCGCCCCTCCGACACCCTGGCGCTCGTCCTCTCGGCGGCGTACCGGGACCGGCTCCAGCCCCGGACGTGGTGGTTCCCGGTCGTGGGGCACGTCCCGTACCGGGGGTTCTTCGACGCAGACGCGGCCCGTAGGGAGCAAGCCCGCCTGGAGGACGAGGGATTCGACACCTACCTGCGACCCACGGCGGCCTTCTCCACGCTGGGATGGTTCGACGATCCACTCCTCTCCACGGTGCTGGGAGGCGACGAGGTGGAGGCGGTGGCCACGGTGCTCCACGAGCTGGCCCACAACCGCCTCTTCGTGCCGGGGAAGGTCCGCTTCAACGAGAGCTACGCGAACTTCGTGGGCCGGGCCGGTGCGGCGGAGTTCTTCTGCACGCGGCCCGGTGGCGGCCTCGATACGGTGAAGTGCCGGCGCGCCCGGGCCCGGTGGCGGGACACCCAGCGCTACAGCCGCTTCCTGGAGGGCTTCCTGGCCCGACTCGACGCCCTGTACGCCGATCCCCGACGGAGCGCGGACGAGAAGATCCGGGACCGGCAGGCCCTCTTCGAGCGGGCCAGGGACGAATTCAGGGATCAGGTCCAGCCCGTCCTGGAGGCATCGAGCTTTCGCAGCTTTCTTACGGTGGAGCTGAACAACGCCACCGTGCTGGCGCGGCTCCGCTATTATCATCGGCTCGGCGACTTCCAGCGCCTCATGGAGGAACGCGGGGGGTTGGCCCAGGCCATCGACCATCTCGCGGAGACGGCGGGTGGCGCCGCGGATCCCTTCGCCCTCCTGCCGTCCCCGGACTCCCCTCCCGAGGTCTGACCCCCTACCTTCCCGGATCTTCGGAGCCGGCGAGGACGAGCCCGGCCACGCCGCCCCCACCCCACAGCGTCTTGAGCCATCCAAAGCCTTCCCGCGACCGGGTCCGAAAGTTCAACGCCCTGGTCGCCCCCTACCTGGGTGCCGACGATCGCCGGAGCCTCATCCAGCTCCTCATGTCCGCGGTGCCCTTCGTCGGCCTCTGGTACCTGACGTGGCGTTCCCTGGAGGTGAGCTACGTCCTCGCCCTGGTCCTGGCGGTCCCCACCGCAGGGTTCCTCATGCGCCTGTTCATGATCCAGCATGACTGCGGCCACGGATCGTTCTTCACGTCTCGCCGGGCACGGGACGCGGTGGGATTCTGCATCGGCGTCCTGACCCTCACCCCCTACCAGTACTGGCGGAAGACCCACGCCTACCATCACGCCCACTCGGGGGACCTGGACTTCAGGGGATTCGGCGACATCGAGACACTCACCGTGGCCGAGTACCGGGGGCGGGCACCGATGGCGCGGCTCGCCTACCGGGTCTACCGCCACCCCCTGGTCCTCTTCGGAATCGGACCCCTCTTCCACTTCGTCATCAAGCACCGCTACCCCTGGGACATCCCTCGAAGCTGGACCCAGGCATGGAAGAGCGTGTGGGCCACCAACCTGGCACTGGTGGCGCTGGTGGGAGGGATCGTCGCGCTGATCGGATGGAAGGACTTCCTGCTGGTCCATCTCCCGGTCACCGCCATCTCCTGCTCGGCGGGAGTCTGGCTTTTCTACGTGCAGCACCAGTTCGAGGAGACCTACTGGCACCGCCACGAGGAGTGGGACTACTTCGACGCGGCTCTGGAAGGGAGTTCCCACCTGGTCCTTCCCCGCCCGCTGCAGTGGATCACGGCGAACATCGGCATCCATCACGTGCACCATCTGAACAGCCGGATTCCGAACTACCGCCTCCAGGAGTGCATGGACGCCATACCCGAGTTCCAGCAGGTCACCCGGATCACGGTTCGGGACTCGATCCGCCTGGCCCGCCTCACCCTCTGGGACGAGCACGCGCTGGAGTTGATCTCGTTCCGCCAACTCCGCGACCTCGGGAGGCGGCGAGCCGCCTGAGGCGCGGCGTCGGGCCCGCATTCCGTTGTACCCCCCCGGGCCCCGGTGTACGTTACGGGTTCGCTCGTCGAGGCAGCTACCGGGACATGGGTGGAATGGCAGAAGAACCGCGTGGATACGACCCCTCCGCCGTGGAGGACAAGTGGCAGAGGCGCTGGGAGGACGAGGGCACCAATCGGTTCACCCTCGAGGGGTTCAGGACTGCGGAAAGGCCCTTCTACAACCTCATGATGTTCCCCTACCCCTCCGCCGAGGGGCTCCACGTGGGCAACATCTACGCCTTCACCGGGGCCGACGTCCACGGTCGCTTCCGCCGGCTGCGGGGAGATCAGGTGTTCGAGCCCATCGGCTTCGACGCCTTCGGTATCCACTCCGAGAACTTCGCCCTGAAGGTCGGCGTCCATCCCATGGACCTGATCCCGGCCAACGTGGCGAATTTCACACGGCAGCTCCGCCGCATCGGGGGGATGTTCGACTGGGAGCACACCGTCGACACCACCGATCCCGACTACTATCGCTGGACCCAATGGGTCTTCCTGCAGCTCTTCAAGGCGGGCCTGGCGGAGCGGAAGGAGGCCCCGGTCAACTGGTGTCCGTCCTGCATGACGGTGCTGGCCAACGAACAGGTGATCTCGGGCCGTTGTGAGCGGTGCGACACCCCGGTGGAACAACGGAGGATCGCCCAGTGGTTCTTCCGCATCACCGACTACGCTCAGCGGCTGCTGGACAACCTGGACCGGATCGACTGGTCGGACACCACGACCAAGGCCCAGCGAAACTGGATCGGTCGGAGCGAAGGGGCGGAGCTGGCCTTCCCCCTGGTCCCCCGGGGGGAGGGTCACCCCGCCGTGGACCCCCTTTCGGTCCGGGCCCGGGACGAGGAGCACACGATCCGGGTCTTCACGACGCGCCCCGACACCGTCTTCGGAGCCACCTTCATGGTCCTGGCTCCCGAACACCCCGCGGTGGACCTCCTGGTGACGGAGGAGCAGAGGGAGACGGTGGAGGCATACCGCCGGCAGGCCGCCACCACCGATCTGGTCTCCCGGCAGAAGACGGACAAGACCAAGACCGGCGTCTTCACCGGAGGGTACTGCCGGAATCCCGCCACCGGCGACGCCATCCCGGTCTGGATCGCCGACTACGTCCTCATGGACTACGGCACCGGTGCCATCATGGCGGTCCCGGGACACGACGAACGGGACTTCGAGTTCGCCAGGGAGTTCGGGCTGCCGATCCCTCGGGTCGTGGCAGGCCCTGACGACGACGCCGAGACCCCGTTGGCCGAGGCGTATGTGGGAGACGGCGTCCTGGTGAACTCCGGGGACTTCGACGGCATGGCCAAGGACGAGGCGGTCCGGGCCGTCACCGAGTGGCTCGCACGACGGGACCTCGGCGAACTGAGGGTGAACTTCCGGCTCCACGACTGGTGCATCTCCCGGCAGCGCTACTGGGGACCGCCCATCCCCATCATCCACTGCGACGCCTGCGGTGCCGTGCCGGTCCCGGAGGAGGACCTCCCGGTGGTGCTCCCCCGGGTGGAGGACTTCAAGCCCGACGACAGCGGGATCTCCCCTCTGGCCCGCGCCGAGGAGTGGTATCGGGTGGAGTGTCCGTCCTGCGGCGCCGAGGCCCGTCGCGAGACCGACGTGTCCGACACCTTCCTGGACAGCGGATGGTACTTCCTGCGCTACCCGTCCACCGACTTCGATGACCGGCCCTTCGACGCCGGGATCACCGAACGCTGGCTCCCGGTGGACACGTACATCGGCGGCAACGAGCACGCGGTGCTGCACCTGCTGTATTCACGCTTCCTCACCATGGTGCTCCACGACCTGGGGCACCTGGACTTCGAGGAGCCGTTCACGGTGTTCCGCGCCCACGGGCTGATCATCGCCGAGGGTGCCAAGATGTCGAAGAGCAAGGGCAACGTGGTGGTGCCCGACCCCATCATCGAGGAGTTCGGCGCCGACACGTTCCGCACCTACCTCATGTTCCTGGGGCCCTTCGAGAGTGGGGGCGACTACCGGCCCCAGGGAATCCAGGGGCCCCACGGCTTCCTGCACCGACTCTGGGACACGGTGCTCTCTGCGAAGGACGGCACGCCCGATCCCGAGGTGGAGCGCAAGCTGCACCAGACCATCGAGCAGGCCACGGAGCAGATCCCGGAGCTCCAGTACAACACGGCCATCGCAGCCATGATGGAGTACCTCAACGCCGTGCGGGCGGGCGGCCGTGACGCCGTGCGCGCCGAGGTGGAGCCGCTTGTGGTCCTGGCTGCTCCCTTCGCGCCGCACATCGCGGAGGAGCTGTGGGAGCGCCTGGGCCACCGGGAGAGCATCTTCGACGGCGCCAACTGGCCCGATTTCGACCCGGCCAAGACGGTGGAGGACAGGGTCAACTACGCCGTGCAGGTGAACGGGAAGCTCCGGGGCACCATCCGCGTCTCCAAGGACGCCGCCGAAGACCAGGTCGTGGCGTTGGCGCGCGC
>JARRPL010000040.1:0-29524 GCA_037382905.1 Gemmatimonadota bacterium
GGAGACGCGTTCCGGGATCCGCGCCATGAGGTACTCCGCCAGGGCCGTGATGGTGAGGCTCGGATTCACCCCCAGGTTCACCGGGACAACGGACCCGTCCACGACTCGGATGCCCGGGTACCCGAAGAGCCGCCCCTCCCGGTCCACGGCGCCGTCCGCCGGGGTGTCGCCCATGGCACATCCCCCCAGGGCATGGGCCGTGACGGGGGCTCCCAGCAGAACCTCGGGCCAGGTGCTCCAGGCCTCTCCACCCATGCGTTCCGCGAGACGACGGGAGACCTCGTTGGCTGCGGGGATCCACGCCACGGGTGGGGGCTGTCCCTCGGCAACCCGGGTCCGGAGCCTGCGCCGCCACGGCGCCCACCACCTCCGGGAACGGACCATCTCGAGCTCTCCCTCGGTGGTCTGCATGGCCAGCACGATCCCCGTGCGACGCGCCCGACCCAGCGGCCAGAGCCCCTTCAGCGTACGCACGGGATGCCGGACGATGGCCGCCAGTAGTCGGAGCGGCCGCGGGATCCGGCCACCGCCGTCGGTCAGGGGTACGGTCAGCCAGTTGAGGGCGTCGCTGCCCTCGTTGAGCCGGACCATCTCCAGGTGGGTGTCACCGTCGATCTGCACGCCGGAGGTGATGGCCACGTGGTCGGACCAGGAGGCACCCCCGGGAGGGGCGTCGGCAGCCAGGATGGACTCGGAGTTCGTGCGGACCTTCCGACCCACCTGACCCGAGAGCGCCGGGAGTGCCCCCGCATCCCGGGACCGGAGGAGCAGCCGGACCGTCCCCACCACCCCCGCGCTCACCACCACCTGCCGGGCCCGGAAGGCGCGTCGCGGCCGCCGGAGGCCCACGGAGCGCCGGGTCTCCACCGCGAATCCACCGCCGGAGAGGGGGCGGAGGAGCCGGGCCTCCGTCTCCGGCACGATGCGCACCCCTCGCCGCTCTGCGAGCCAGAGGTAGTTCCGGTCCAGGGTGTTCTTGGCGCCGACCCGACAGCCCACCATGCACGCCCCGCACCGGGTGCATCCGGTGCGCCGGGGGCCCTCTCCCCCGAAGTAGGGATCGGGTGCCGTCTCGCCCGGGGTGCCGAAGAAGACCCCCACGTCGTGGACTCGGAAGCGGTCCTCCCCCGCCATCTCCACGCCGATCTCCCGGAGCAGGTGGTCCGTCCGGCCCACACCGGGGCAGGGGGTGGCTCCCAGCATCCGCCGGGCCTCGTGGAAATGTGGCTTCAAGCGGGACATCCAGTCGCCCCCGCCCCACCCCGGGCGTCGAAAGACCTCGTCGGCGGGCTGGACCAGCGCGTTGGCGTAGACCAGCGACCCGCCCCCGACGCCACGGCCGTGGAGCACCAGCGCGTGTCGGAAGAGGGTCAGGACCTGGATCCCCGTCATCCCCAGGCGGGGAGCCCAGAGATACCGCCGGAGCGACCAGTTCGTCTCCGGCAGGTCCTCCGGGGCCCAGCGCCGACCCTGCTCAAGGACGATCACGGAGTACCCCTTCTCCGCCAGCCGGAGGGCCGACACGGCGCCGCCGAAGCCCGACCCCACCACCACGAAGTCGGCGTCGAAGGGCTCGCCCCCCTCCCTCATCCGTTCCCTCCGCTCCACAGATGGCGCAGGAAGCGATCCGGGGTCTGGAGCACGTCCCGCCACAGGCGGACCGACTCCAGCTCGTCCCAGGCCACGATCGACAACGGCTCCCGGTCGAAGGACAGGCGGATGGCGTCGGGAATCGCCAGGAGGAGAGGGGAGTGGGTAGCGATGACGAACTGACTCCCCGACGCCACGGCCTCGTCCAGGAGGGTGACGAGGGCCATCTGGCTCGTGGGGCTCAACGCCGCCTCGGGCTCGTCCAGGAGGTAGAGCCCCCCGGGAACGATCCGCTCCCGGAAGAGGTGGAGGAAGGTCTCGCCGTGAGAGCGGGCGTCCGGATCGTCGCCGTAGCGGGCCTGCATCGCCGCCAGCGACGCTCGGTGGGGTCCCAGCGCCAGACCCAGGGCGTACTCCGACGCCCCCTCCATCCGGCGCCGGGTCGACTCCAGCTCCGCCTCGAGCTGCCGCCGCTGCCGGCGCAGAGACAGAATGAACCCGAACACGTCCTCGGCCCGCAGGAGAGTGGGGTCGTCACCGGCGGCCCGGGACCCCACGGTGGGCAGGCCGGTGGCGACCGCCAACGCCTCCAGCAGGGTGGATTTGCCCGAGCCGTTCTCCCCCACGAGGAAGACCATCGGACCGTCGAGCCGGATCTCGTCCAGCCCCTGCAGGGCGGGGATGGCGAAGGGATAGCCGGACTCGGCGTCCGCCGGCGTGTCCGAGGTCGCCGGCGGAGGCTGGAAGCGGATCGCGCGGAGCATGCCCCATGGTAGGCAGGGCCGCGGCGGCTCGGTAGCTTGGCGACCGTCGTCGCCGCCGTCTTCCCCCCGACCGCCGGAGATCCCCGTGGAGCTCGACTATCGAACCCTGGACGTGTTCACCGACACCCCCTTCGCCGGGAACCCGCTGGCCGTCTTTCCCCGGGCACGGGGCCTGGACACGGGGCAGATGCAGAGGGTGGCCCTGGAGATGAACCTCTCGGAGTCCGTCTTCGTGTTTCCCCCGGAGACACCCGAGGGGACACGCCGGATCCGGATCTTCACGCCGGGGCGGGAAGTGCCCTTCGCCGGCCACCCCACGGTGGGAACGGCCTTCTATCTGGTGGCCTCCGGTGAGGTGGAGCTCCCTCGGGACGGTGGGACCCTCGTACTGGAGGAGAACGTCGGACCCGTGCGGGTGCGGGTGGACTGCCGGGACGGCGTTCCCGTGTCGGCGGAGCTGACTGCGGCGGACGAGCGTTTCGAGGCTCCGGTGGAGGCACCGAGGGACGTCCTCGGAGCCCTGGTGTCTGTGCCCGAGGAGGCGGTGGGCGCCGAGGGCGTGGTTCCGGGGGTGACCGGTCGGCTCGAGCCGGCCTTCGCCTCCGTGGGGCTCCCCTACCTGATCCTCCCGCTTCGGGATATCGACGCCGTGGAATCGGCGGTGCTGGATACCGCGGTGTGGCGGGAGCTGCTGCCGCCGGGTGCACCGAGCCGGATGGTCTATCTGGTGGCGCCCGGCGGCAGGGGCGCCGGAGTCGACCTGCACGTCCGCATGTTCGCGCCGGACGCCGGCGTCCCGGAGGATCCCGCCACCGGAAGCGCCGCAGCGGCGCTGGGTGCGTACCTCGGGACCCGGGCGACCGACGGAGACCACGCCTGGACGCTGGAGCAGGGGTTGGAGATGGGTCGTCCCTCCCGCCTCTCCCTGAGAATCGAGGCGGAGGGCGGCGAAGCTGTCGTCGTCCGGGTGGGGGGACCCTCGGTCCTCATGAGCCGGGGGTCCATGCCGTCTCCGCCTCGGACGGTCGTGGACTGAGGAAGCTCAGGGCCCCCTCGGGGCATGCCCCCCGAAGCTCCTCCGACTCCCCCAGCGCCCTCGGGAGGTCGTCCCGGGAGACCTGGCGGAAGCCCATGCGACCGAAGAACGGGGCCGCAGTTTCCGTCAGAAGCCCGACCGACGTGGCTCCGTCTCCCCAGGCCCGGGCCAGCGCCGCCCGGGTCAATCCCGCCCCCACCCCCCGGCCCCTGGAGCCGGGAGCCACCACCAGGGAGCGCAGGAGCGCGGCGGGTCCGTACCGCTCCAGCGCCACGCCCCCCACGACCCCGTCCTCGGCATCCACGGCGGCGAGGACCACCGCCGCATCCCGGGGGAAGCCCGTGCGGGGGAGACCCGCCTCCTGGAGCAGGACGCCGAGCCTTGCCGTCTCGGATCCGGCCGCCACCCGGATCGAGCCCTGAAAGCCCGTGGCCTCCGCCAGCGCCTTCCGCGCGCCCTCGCCCAGTGGATCGAGACCCGCCAGTCGTAGGGCGATCCCCGCCGGGGCATCCCGCCGGGTCAGGACCCGGAAGACCTGGTTCACGGTCCATCGCTCGGGCACTCGGTCCACCACGCGGCCTACGTCCCCCGCCCGCACCTCTCCCTCCGTGAGAACACGGAAGTAGACGCCGGGGCGACCCGCCGCCACGAACCGGCGGGGCAGATCGGCCCGGTCGTAGAGGGCCCCCAGCTTCACGCAGGGGAGCCGGGGCTGGGCGACCTGGAGGCGGGCCGACCCGATCTCCACCTCGTCGCCGATGGCCAGGTCGGCCTCCAGCAGACCCCGGGTGGTCAGATTCTCACCCAGTGCGCCGGGGCCCAGCTCGATCCCGAGGACACCGTCCCAGAATGGGTAGTGCTCCGCCGGGTAGGCGTAGATCGCCTTGTCGACGCCGCCGTGGACCCGCAGGTCGGCCTGTTCGTCCCCCGGAAGCCCGGTCCGGCCAACCCGAACCGGCCCTACCAGGGGGCGCTTGCGGATGGCCGAGGTGAGCCTTCGGCCCTCCCACTCCAGGACCTCAGGGCGCCCAACGTTGACGCTCTCGATGCGGATCATCCCCACCCCCCCTCCTGTCTCCGGTGACGGGCCGCTGCGTCCACCCGGCTCCCTCTCAATCCGAAGGTGAAGTTCCCGACCGTTCACCCCGGTGCTCCTCCAGCTCCTCCAGCGTCCGGGGCCAGTCCTCTCCCAGCAGGCGGCTGATGGCCCGGTCGGCGAGGAGCTTGCCACCGGTCTGGCAGGTCGGGCAGTAGTTCGTCTCCCGCTGGGCGTAGACGATCCGCTGCACGGGATCTCCGCTTGCAGGACACGGTTTGCCGTATCGTCCGTGAACGCCCATCTCCGGATGAAATGCGGTGATCTTCTCCGGGAAGGCGTCGCCCGTCTCCTCGGCCAGCCGTCGCGTCCACCGCGCCAGATTCTCCTGCACTGCTTCGAAGAGCCGCCCCACCTCGGGGTCCGAGAGGTTCTGGCTCCGCTGTACGGGGGAGAGCCGGGCCTCCCAGAGGATCTCGTCGGAGTGGGCATTACCGATCCCGGAGAAGATCCGGGGATCGGTGAGGGCCCGCTTGAGCGTCCGGTTCTCCTGGCGGATCCGGCGGGAGAAGGTGTCGAGACCGATCTGCAACGGCTCCAGCCCCCCGGGATCGAGCTCCGCCAGCCCGTCCCGGCCCCGCACCAGGTGGAGCGACGCCTTCTTGCGGGTGCCCCTCTCGGTGAGGAAGAAGGTCTCCCGGGGGAAATCGAAGGCTGCGTGGACGTGCTTGCGGGGTAACGCCGCACCGGGCTTCCGCCGGTGGAAGCGGCCGGTGACCATGAGGTGGAACACGAGGTGCAGCTCCCCGTCCAACGTCCAGACGATCCTCTTCCCCAGGCGTGCCACCGACACGACACGACGCCCCCGTGCCGCCGCAACCGGCGGGTCGAAGGTGCGAAGCAGGGACGGCGACCGGATCCGGATGCCGCCCAGGACCTCACCGACGATACGGGTGCGGAAGGCCCCCAGGTAGGTCTCGACCTCAGGAAGCTCGGGCATGCCTCGGCGTCGGGGTCACAGCCCCGGCTCGTCCTCCGGCGCAGGTGCGTCGGGCCGGCGCTCCACCTCGATGGAGCAGTTGCCCAGGAGGGCCGCCATGGCCCCCACGCCCGCCCAGACGGGCAGGAGGGCTGCCCCCACCACCCCTGCGGAGAGGGGAAAGGTCAGGATGACCTCCTCGTCCTGGTTCCGGATGGTGATCCGCCGGGCGTTCCCCTCCCGGACGATGCGCTTGACCGTCTCAGCAGTCGATCCCCCGTGGTCTCGTGCCGCTCCCGTCGGGTGTCGCCGTCGTGGGTCTCGGGGTCCGCCGCCCCGTGGGTGCTCGTGTCGTCGGCATAGGTCATGGTTCGATCCTGGGTTGGTGTGAAGGTCGATATCGACTCCCTACGAGCCGGTGGTCCGCCGGGTTCAACCGCCCCCGCCGGGGACGGCCCGTCGACGTCCCGGGTCCGGAGGCAGGAGGGGGACGGCCTGGCGCGTCACCAGATCCCCGTACCCGGTGTAACCGCCGCCGCTCAGCACGCTCCGGAAATCCTCCAGGCGCACCAGCGTCTGGGTCGAGTAGTACCCCGGCACGGAATGGGGGTGACGAACCGCGGTCGGGAAGACGCTGCGGACCAGCACGCTCCACCGGTCCACGGGGAGGGTCGCCACCGAGGCGGCAAAGCGGGGGAAGCGCCCCTCCCTCATGAGGTAATACTCCACGTTCGAAGGATAGAGCAGCCGGACCGTGAGCCCGCGCTGCTTCGCCTCGGCCCCGATGGCCCGGAGTGCCGTCGGGCCTGCCAGGTCGCCCACCACCGGGACGACCCGGTTCGCCTCCTGGAGGGCATCCACGAAACGGAACGCCTCCTCGGTGGCCAGATAGCTCCCGGCCTCGCCGTCCAGGTCCGTCTCCGCGAGGAGTTGTCCGTAGGTCGGATAGTAGGGCCTGGGCAGACGCCCGTGACTCGTGAACCGAAGCCCACTCCCCGCATCCACGAAGGTCCGGTGGAACCGTTCCACCGTCGAAAGGTCATCGGGCGACAGCGGGAGCCCGAAGCGCTCCATCCGGCTTCGGATCCGGCGCCAGGAGTCTGCCGCCTGGGGAGACCCCGGCCCCCCCGGGAACGCCTCGACAGCCCTCAGGAGTTGGGCGATGTCCCCCGTTGCCGATCGGTCCCACAGGGAATCGTCGGGAACGGCTCGCCCCAGCAGCAGGGCCAGGTACTCGACGCGGCGATCCGTCTCGTGGAAGAGCGCCTTGTGCATGAGGTGGTGGAGGAGGTTGTCCCTCCGGATGTCCAACACGAAGGCCAGCGACGGCCGCTGAGCGGCCATGTAGCTGAAGTTCTGATCCGGGCCCACCCCCACGTAGACGCCTCCCCTCACCCCGAGGCGGGTCATGGGCCCCACGACGTGCAGATAGGAGGTCTCGTTGGAGATGAGGTTGTCGGTGTCGAAGTAGCCGCCGGCTTCCGAGAGCGTGCGCACCAGGCGGACCCACTGACTGTCGGGGATGGGGGCCAGCGCCTCCGCCCGGGCAGGGTTCGGCTGCGACACCGAAGCCCCGGAGCGGGGGTCGCCGCATCCCGCCAGCAGGAGGGCCGACGCCGACGCCGCTACGAGGAGCCCACACACGCTCCGCAGGCAACGCTCGCGCCCGGGTCCGTTCTGCCCCATGATGCCCCCTCGTTGGTGGGCGCACCCTGCGGGCTCCGAGCCTCCTGCCCGTCTGCCGCTGGACGCCACTCCCTGCTAGCCACAGCAATGCGCCGTGGAGGTACCGCCGCCCGGCGCATCTGATCCCCCGACCCCGTCCCCTCATGAGCGATCCAACAGTGCCGAGCCGGAGCTGGCCCGCCCTTCCCTACGCGGATTGGGCCGACACCGTGGCCACGCTCCATCGGTGGACCCAGATCGTGGGAAAGATCCGGACCGCACGAACTCCCTGGGTGAACCACTCCTGGCACGTGACGCTTCACCTCACGCCTCGGGGCCTGACCACCGGCTCGATCCCGGCGGCGCCGGACAGCTTCCGCATCGATCTGGACTTCGTGGCGCACCAGCTCAGGGTCGAGAGCCCACGCGGCCGAGCCGGCTTCGACCTGGAGCCCATGAGCGTCGCCGAATTCCACGCCCAGACCATGGAGGTTCTCGACGGGATGGGTCTAACCACCCGGATTCATCCCCGTCCCAACGAGGTGGAGGAGGCCGTCCCCTTCCCGGAAGACACGCAGCACGCGTCCTATGATGCCGAGGCGGTGAACCGGTTCTTCCGGGCGCTGGTCCAGGTGGACCGGGTCTTCCAACGCTTCCGGAGTCGGTACGTCGGCAAATGCAGCCCGGTCCATTTTTTCTGGGGAAGCTTCGACCACGCCGTCACCCGCTTCACCGGACGCCGGGCGCCGAACCATCCCGGGGGCTTTCCCAATCTCCCGGACTGGATCAGCAGGGAGGCGTACTCCCACGAGGTGAGCAGCGCCGGCTTCTGGCCCGGAGGATCGATCCATCCCCACCCCATCTTCTACTCGTACGCCTACCCGACGCCCGATGGCTTCTCCAGCCGGACCGTGCGCCCCGGGGAGGCCCGATGGGTGGAGGCGCTGGGAGAGTGGGTGCTGCCCTACGAGGCCGTGCGGACGGCCGCCGATCCGGACGCCACCCTGCTGGAGTTTCTCGAGGACACCTGGGCTGCCGCCGCCGACGCCGGCGGGTGGGACCGCGAGGCGCTGGAGTGGTCGGGAGAGGGCGTGCCGGAGGCGCGGCGGGACCCCCTGGCCTGAGCGGCCTGGTGGATGACGGAGCCGTCAGCCTCCAACCCGCCGCAGCACCCGAATGCGCACCGTGCCCTCCCCCTGGTCGGGGGTCCCCACCACCACGAGCCAATCACCGGGAGGGGCGCCCAGCACCTCCACCCGCGCGTCCAGGGCACCTGCGGCATCGTCGTCGAAGAGCGGTGCGCCTCCGGACGGTCCCTGGAGGTAGAGGACCGCATCCAGATCTTCCGAGAGCGCCTCGACGATCAGGTCTCCCGCCCCTTCCACCGGGAGCCGCCAGCCTCGGACCCGGATTCCCCGCACCACGGTGGTGGTGGCCGCCGAGAGTCGGACCTCCACTTCGCTCCCGACCCGTAACTCCTCCTCGGGCTCTCGGTACCGCCCCACCACCTCCCAGGCGGCGTCCCGGGCCTCCGCCGACCCCACCACCTCCCCCCCGCCGCACCCGCCGCCCTCCAGCGGCCCCGGGTCGGTGGAGGCTCGCAGCAGGAAGCGGCCTCGACCCGCTCCGGAGAAGGCGCCCGGCAGGATGATCACCGGCCCCTCTCGAGGCATCACCACCTCGAGCCGGCTGTTGCACCCCCCACCGGAGTCGTCGTTCATCCGCTCCTCGTCGAGTCCCGGCCATACCGCTCTCACGGTGGCATCGAAGTCCTCGGACACCACGTCCACCCAGACCGTCGCACCCTCCTCCGCCTCCAGCCGCCAGGGCTGGATGGGATCGCCGGCGGTGGGGTGGCGCACGGCGTCGGTGAGTTCCCCCCGGATTTCGTCTCCCGGACGCAGGGTGCGGCCCCCGGTGTCCAGAGCCGCAAGACGCTCCACCAGCAGACCCGGCGACGAGGAGAACACGGCCCCGCACGCCACCTCGGCGTCGACGCCTCGGACCACGTCCAGACGGTGCTCGGCTCCCGTTCCGTCCGCCGAGTATGGGGCCGCATAGACGACGTAGGTGCCGTCCTCCGGAAGCTCCAGGCAGATCCGGGCGTCCAGCTCCCCGGCGCTGTCGTCGTCGGCTAGGGGTTGCGGGAGGCCGGGGCCCGTGAGGTACAGGTAGGTGTCCTCGCCCGGGGAGCGGTGGGTGAAGGCCAGCCGGTCCCCCGCGGCACCCTCGACGCTCCAGGCCTTCAGCAGCCGTCCCTGGATCACGGGCTCCTGTCCGGTGAAGCGGAAGTCCACCGCGCCGGGAAGCTGAAGCGCACCTTCCGGAACGATCTGGCGCAGCTCGTCCCCGATCTCCGCGTTGGGGACAGCCTTTGCGCCGAGGAGCGATGACGGGCAGGCACCGCCCGACTCGGGGGCGGCTCGCAGGGTGAACGCCCCCACCTCCCCACTGAGTGAGGCGGCCACCACGGTGTAGGGTCCGGCCCCCTCCACGCACACCCGGGCGTCCAGCTTCCCGCCGCTGTCGTCGTCGTCCCGGACCTCCCCGTCGCCGAGCACCCACAGGAAGGCGTCGAAGTCGGTGGACGCCAGGTCGATCCGGACCGCCCCCCTCACCGGCCCCAATCGCCATGCCTGCACCCGCCGTCCCGATTCGGTGACGAGATCGTCCGGACCGAGGCGCCCCTCGACGGCTCGCCCATCCGTGGGAAGGATCCGGTCCCCGGGATCCAGAAGCGAGAGGACGGAACGATCCTGGGCGGCGGCGGGACGCACGAGAGCCGCCAGGACGACGAGGCATGCACCCGTCCCGAGCCTCGTTGGATCGATCATGACACCCCTCCATGTGGCCGGGCACGGCGAGGTCTGGCCACCGGCTCGGCTCCGCGGATCTCGGCCCACCCGGGGCGGGAGGGAACCCCTGGGATCTCAGCCCAATATAGCGGTCCCTGCCGGGGGTGGCTCGACGGCAGGGGTGGTCGATACCGGGAACCCAGTTCCCGGCCTCGGGGTTCACCCTGCGCCCGGCCTTCCCACGTCCAACCTGAAGATCACGGTGACCCTCCCCCTTGCGCTGGAGACGGCATCGGGGCTTTCCGAGTCCCTCTCCGGCAGTCCGCTTCTGGCCACGGCAACCCTCTTCGGGGCCGGACTCCTCACCAGCCTCACCCCCTGCGTCTACCCCATGATCCCCATCACCGCCTCGGTCATCACCGGGACGGCGCGGGAGGACCAGACGCGGGGGCGCACGGTGGCCCTCACCCTGACCTACGTCGTGGGGATGGCCTTGTTGTACGCCTTCCTCGGGTTGATCGCGGGATTGACGGGAACGCTGTTCGGGACCGTGAGCGCCTCCCCCTGGGCCCGCCTGGCCATCGGGAACCTCCTCCTCCTCTTCGCCCTGGTCATGCTGGACGTCTTTCCCGTGCCCGTTCCCCGGCGCCTGATGGAATGGGCGGCGAACCGGGACGGTGGCTCCTACGGGGCGGTCTTCCTGCTCGGCGCCTCCTCCGGGATCGTCGCCGCTCCCTGCGGCGCACCGGCGTTCGCCGTGGTCCTGACCTGGGTGGCGGCGACGCAGGCGGGAGTGATGGGCTTCTGGTACCTCTTCGTGTTCTCCCTGGGGATGACGGCGTTGCTGGTGGTGGTGGGTATCTTCTCCGGAACGCTGGCTCGACTTCCCAAGTCCGGGCCATGGATGGTGTGGATGAAGCGGGCCGCCGCGCTACTCATGCTGGCCATGGCCGAATACTACTTCTTTCAAGCTGGATACAACTGGTGAAGACCCTCGCGAATCCCCTGGACCCGACGCTCTGGCGCCTCCCGGCGCTGGCGCTCCTCCTGGTACTCATGGGTCTTCTGGCCCCCTCCGCGTCCGCCGGCCAGGAGGTGAGCCTCCCGGTGGGCACCGCCGCCCCCGACGTGACCCTCGAGGACCTGGACGGAAACGAGGTCCAGCTCCTTGACGTCGTGGACGGCAAGCCCGCCCTCATCGAATTCTGGGCCAGCTGGTGCGAACAGTGCGAAGCGCTCCAACCCACCGTGGATGAGGTTCAGGCCCGGTTCGGGGACCGGATCAGCGTGGTGGCGGTGGCGGTGGCGGTATCCCAGTCCCCGCGTCGCGTCCGGCGCCATGCCGAGGAGCACGGAGCCGGGTATCCCTACCTGTGGGACGGAAAGGGCGAGGCGGTCCGGGCCTACCGGGCCGCAGCCACCTCCATCGTGGTACTCCTGGACGCCCAGGGGCGGGTGGCCTATACCGGTGTGGGGCCGGCCCAGGATCTGGTGTCGGAGGTCGAGGCGCTCCTGGCCGACACGGCCCCGGAACGCTGAAGGGCCCGGAGGCGACTCCCTCCGCCTCCGGACCCTTCCCGGTTCGCCGAAGCTGTGCGGTGCCTCAGCGGACCTCGCCGTCCGCCGGGGCGGGACTGACCCGATCCACGGCAGCCGCCAGTTCGTCATACGCCGACGGGTCCACCGGGTTGAACTGGGGGATCACCTCGGCGACACGGCCCTGCGGGTCCACCACGATGACCGCCCGGCTGCCCACCATGCCGTTGTCCCGGGGATCACCTCCGAAAGCGGCGTAGACGCTGCTGCCGGGATCGCTGCCGAAGAGGAATTGGAAGTCCTCGTCCGCCGCCCAGGAGGCGAGCTCCTCGGCGGAATCGGTGGAGATGCCGATGAGCGTCACGCCCTCGCCATCGTTGAACACACGTGCGTACTGATCACGGTACGCTTGCATTTGAACCGTTCAGCCACGCGTCCTTGCGCGGAAGAAGAAGGCCAGGACGACGGTCTCGCCGCGATACTCGCTCAGGCGGACCGGCTCCTCCATGACCCCGTCGCGGGTGGCGCCCGTGATCTCGAAATCCGGCGCCTCGGAGCCTACGTCCAGGAAGTCGTTCTCCTGGGCCGAGCCCGGGGCCGCGACCCCGGCCGCCAGAGCCCCGGCCAGGAGGCCGGTGGTGAGCCAACGCTTCATGCGATCTCCTTATTCGGTGGAAACAGAACCTGAGTCGGGTACCCAGCGCCACTCCCGTGTTCCCGGGGCCTCCTCCCCCCTACCCGGGAGAACGGACCGGCCCGCCCCCCGGCCCCGTCGGGTTCGAGCCCCTGGCGAGGGCGGCGGCGAGCCCTACCACCGCCAGGTGTAGTTGACCTTCAGGCTCGCCCCGCGTGAGAGGGTCGCATACCGGCGGTCCAGAGGATCCTGGTCCGGGCCCAGGCGTTCCCAGTTGTGCGTGTAGACCAGAAACACCTCGTTGCCCGGTTTCACGATCCAGCGCAGGAGACCGAAGAGGCCGACCACGTCCGAGACGTCGTCGTACTGGACGTTCCCCGTGATGGAGGCCCAGGGGCTGATATCCCATGCCCCGTTGAGACGCACCAGGTTGGTGGCGAAGTCGCCGTCGGGGAGGGAGACGTCGTTCCGCTCGTAGTCCACCGAGACCGAGTAGCCCGGGAGCGGCCGGAACGACAACTCCCCCGAGTAGCGCCATCGGTGTCCGTCCCAGAACCCGCCCCGGGCCACCTGGGCCTCCGCCGACACACGCCGCTGGTTCGCCGACCGTGCCACCAACCGGGTCTCCCAGGTCACGTACTCCCCCGGGAGGATCTCCTGTCCGCCGAGTTCGAAGGCCTGATCGAGATATTCGTACTGGCGCGTGAGCTGCAGCTCGAAATTGTCCCCGCTCTCCAGGTCCATCTCCAGAAGCCCGAAGTCCCAGGTACGCTCCAGGAGTCGGCCGGTCTTCAGGTCGCTGAGCTGGCGGTACTGGAGGGACCACTCCAGTTGACGCAGCCAGGCGACGGAGGCGGGCCGGGGAGCCCACGCGACCCGGGGCTCCACCCGGCGGAAGTTGTTGCGTCGCACGAAGCCTACCGCCGGATCGTAATGATCGCCGAACTCCCGGTACGACAGATGGGCCTGGTAGATGTCGTTCGGGAAGTTGAACCGGAAGCCCCGGGCCGTGAGCTCCGAAAGGGTGCGCTCCTCCGAGGGCCAGGGGTTGGAATTCCAGACCCAGAACGCCTCGAGCTCGAGATTCTTGTTCCCCAGGAAGTTGGCCGTCTTGAAGTCCAGATCCACGCCGGCGGTGTGCCGGTCCTCCAGACGCGTCCCGTCGGGGTAGGCCGATGTGGCCCGGCGGGTGTAGATGGCCCCGACGCTGGACTGGGACCAGAGGCGGCGCTTGACCCTGGCCACGGTGAACTGTTCCGCCGGGGTTCCCACCAACGTCTCGCTTTCGGTCCCCGCCGGCGCCAATCCCACCGACTCGGTTCCCACCTGGATGAATCCCAGCTCGAACGGGCCGGCCTGCCCACCCAGGCGCGCGCCGAAGCGGATGGGGACGGCCTCACCGCCCTCGAGGCCGATCCGGCGTGAGAAGTAGGGGTCGGGGCCGCTCCGGGGGGCGAAGGAGTACACCGACGAACCCTCCAGGAAGAAGTCCCGCTGCTCCGGGAAGACGATGGGAAAGCGGGTCAGGTTGACCCGGCGCTGATCCACCTCCACCTCGGCAAAGTCCGTGTTGTAGCTGAGGGCGGCCCGGAGTCCCGGCGTGATGCTGTAGGTCAGGTCGGCCCCCACGTCCCCGGGATAGGTGGTGGGATCGGGGTTGGCCGTGACCTGCCGCCAACTCTGGGTCGCATAGGGCTTGAACTCGAGGCCGATGCCCTGCGACAGCCCCTGCAGACCCGTCACCTGGCCGGCGAAGACCGGGTTGAAGAGACCCTGGTTGGTGCGCCACCCCCGCCACAGGATCTCCTCGTTCCGGCGACGGACGGTGCGCTGGAAGTTGATTCCCCAGGTGGATGCGGCGGGGTCGAAGTTCAGGGTGCCGAAGGGGATTCGGATCTCGGCGGACCAGCCGTCCGGCAGCCGCTCGACCTGGGCCTCCCAGATCCCGTCCCAGCTCTTGTTCACACCCCGCCCGCCGCCGCCCATGAGACCGTCGCCCATGAGGCCGTTGGCGTTGATCTCGAAGAAGTACCCGGTGCGGCCGTCCTGGAACGTGTCCAGGATCCACATGAAGCGATCGTCGGTGCCCAGCCCCTGATCCCGACGTTTCTGGTAGGCGAGGATGCCCTCGGGGTCGTCGTAGAGCATGGCGCCGATATAGAGGGCATCCGTGTCGTAGGCCACTCGGATCTCGGTGCGCTCCGAGGGCTCGGCACCTTGGACCGGGACCTGCTGCGTGAAGTCGTCGATGGGGATGGCCTGGGACCAGAAGGGCTCGGTCAGGCGACCGTCCAGCTCCACCTGGACCTCCGAGTCCAGGGGAAGGGCCGTCAGCGCAGGGTCGAGCTGAGCCTGGAGTCCGGCCGGGACGAACAGAAGCAGGAAGGTCGTCCAGCGGGGGAGGCGTAGGGGCATGTCATGCACGTGCGAGGAAGGAGCCAGCCGCCCCGTGGGCGAGCCCGTCGCCGCCGGGCCCGAGGAGGGACGTCCGCGAGGACACGGGCACTAGCCCGACCGTTGACCGGCCGCGGCCCGGGTGTGTCCCCATCTCCACGCCCCGCAGACGGTTGACGTTCTGCTCCGCCTCCAGGCGGTCTCCTGGCGGCGGGTCCGGCGTTGGCCCCGTGATCCGATCCTGCTAACGTTTTCTGCTGTTTCCGGCGATCCCGAGACGAGGCCGCCTCCGTCCGTCCTCCGGGGTCGGGAGTTCCCCACGACGTCGATCATGTCCGAGAACATCCGCTGGCGTAACGCCCAGTCGTACGAGATGGGCTACTGGAACCAGGTCGCCTCCGACAGGGCCACCGGGGATTCCAGCAAGATGAGCTTCTACCGCTGGCGCGGAATCGCCCTCACGGACTGGCTCAACGATCTCGGTCGACCGGACCTGACCGACGGCAATGCCGAGATCATCGAGATCGGCTCGGGGCCCCTGGGCATGGCGGGGTTCTTTCCGGCTCGGACCCGGGTCGGTGTCGATCCTCTCGAGGATTTCTTCTCCTCTCGCAGCGAGCTTGTGCGTGATCGTCCGCCGGGAATGACGTATCTCCAGGGAGTCGGCGAGGCGCTTCCGGTGGGAGACGACGCCTTCGACCTCGCCATCATGGAGAACTGCATCGACCACTGCCAGGACATGGATGCGGTCATGGCGGAGATCCGCCGGGTGCTTCGGCCTCGAGGCACGCTCTATCTCACGGTGAATTGTCGGTCTCGACCCGGGTACGTCGTCCACCGTCTCCTGTCCCTTCGAGGTGGAGGGCTTCGAAGCCCAGTCCTGGTACCGCTCGTGGAAACGAGACCTGGCTTCCGGAGAGCGAAAGTCCGTCATGAAGGGACTCCTGGGCGTGAGCGAGTTTCTCGTGAGTGTGGTCGCCCGGGCCTCCTGAAGGTTCCGACGCATCACGATTCCCCCACCCGGCGGTGGGTGGCCCCTGGATTCGAGCGGGGCGAGAACCGTCCCCACCCCGCTCACCCATCGCCTCGAAGGGACGGCGCTCCCTGGCCGTCCCGCTGCGCCCGGCGTCCGTCGACGACGCCCGCCGGGGCGCGGCAGGCTCCGGCGGCACCCCGACGGTCAGTCCGTGTCCAGGATCGCTTCGATGCGGGCCAGGATGTCCTGATAGTGCAGCCGGGTGGCCCGATCTCCGGGCGCCGCATCGTCCAACGCATCCCGCAGTGCCGTCAACTCACCCCTGGCGAAGGGGCCGACGTCCGAGCTCATGGCCTCTTCGTCCTCCATCAGCTCCGCCATCCGCTCGATCCAGGCCCGCTGCAGGTTGCGCCGGTAGGCGTCGGTGGTAGCTCCGGACTGCACCTCGGACCAGACACCCTCCCGGAGGTCGCTGAGCATGTCGCCGAGTCCGTAGGCTTCGTCACCCAGGAAGGCTTCCTGCTCCACCAGGCGCTTCATCCGCTCCACGTCGAGAAGACCATTCAGGGCGGAGACCTGCCGCTGGCGGATCATGTCCGGCACGCCGGAGCCCATGAAGCGGTTCAGGAGATCCTGACGGATCAGCCACGCCGGCGTCGAGAAGACCTGGCGGTTGAGATACTCCACCGCCCGGGCCTGCCGCTCCGAGTCGACGGGCTCGAAGACGGCGCCCGCCTGACCCTGGCGTTTCCGCGTCTGGACCACCCCGCCCACATTGGCCAGCACGTGCCCCGTGTAGCGGTTCCACTGACCGCCCACCTGCTGATAGAGCTCCTGGAGCTGGTCGTAGTCCTGGCCCTCCTGGTACGTCCACTGCGCCAGATTGGCGACGATCCGCTTCAGATTCTCCACCCCCAGGTCCGACGCCCGCATGGCGTCGTCGCCGATGGCTTCGGTGAGTGCGGTGGGATCCTCGCCGGTGGGAGAGGAGAACCGGTAGACGGGGTCCTCCTGCATCTCCGCCACCATGGCGTTCAGCGCCGCCACCTCTCCGGCGGTGCTCTCGCCGGGGAGCCTCCGGTATCCCCACTCGATTGCGAACTTGTCGTAGGGGCCGATCAGGGGCATCAGGCAGGTATCGTCCCCGGGCTGCGCCACGTAGTTGAAGCGGGCATAGTCCATGATGGACGGCGCCACCCCCATCGTGCAGGTGAATCGCGTCCGAAGGGAGTCCACCGGGTAGGCCGCCGAAGCCTGCATGTTGTGCTGCAGCCCCAGGGTGTGCCCCACCTCGTGGGCGCTCACGAAGCGCACCAGCTCCCCCATGACGGAGTCGCTGAATGCCACTCCCCGTGCCTGGGGGTTCACCGCCGCGGTCTGGATGAAGAACCAGTTGCGCAGCAGGTTCATGACGTTGTGGTACCACTGGATGTCCGACTCCAGGATCTCTCCGGTCCGGGGATCGTGGACGTGGGGCCCCGAGGCGTTCTGGACGTTCGAGGCCAGGTACCGGATGACCGAATAGCGGGCGTCCTCGGGATTCCACTCCGGGTCCTCCTCCGGCGTGGGCGCGTCCCGGGCCACGATGGCGTTGCTGAAGCCGGCGGCCTCGAAGGCCACCTGCCAGTCCTCCACCCCCTGCTTCAGCCAGGGGCGCCACTTCTCGGGGGTGGCGGGATCGATGTAGTAGACGATGGGCTGCGCCGGCTCCACGAGCTCGCCCCGGGCGTAGGCCGCCGGGTCGCTGGGCTCCAACCGCCAGCGGGTGATGTAGCAGCGCTCCGTCGCCCGCTGGGTGTCGAGACCGTAGTCCACCTGCTCGATATCGAAGAACCCGACCCGGGGATCGCACATCCGGGGCTGCATGGGATCGTCGGGCAGGACCAGCATGGAGTGGTGCATCTCCGCCGACAGGGTGTTCGTGGCGGCGTTCGACGGCGCCTCGGTGGCCTCGTAGGTCACCACCCGTCGCACCTCCACATTGCCGGGAAAGCTCTGGGCCCACTCCACGAAGGTGCGATCCGTGTCCAGCCGCCGAACCCCGTACGCCTCCCGCCGGAAGCTCGGGAGTCCCAACAGGGGGACGTCGGTGGTGAACAGGTCGGTGACGTCGATCACCACCGCCTCCGCATCCGGGGACATGGCCTCGATGTCGAAGGCCTGGATGACCGGTTCGAAGTTGGAGTTCCGGACCGCTCGGGCGATGGGTCGCGTGCTGTCCGCCACGTTCTCGTAGCTGACCAGCCGGAGCAGGATGCGGTCTCCGTTCCGTTCCCAGCGCACCACCGAGGTGTTGGTCTTGGAACCTCCGTACCCCGCACCGTCGGGGGCCCGGGCCACCCGGGTCAGGAGGAGCATCTCCTCGCCGAGACGATCCACCGGAATCTCGTAGAAGAGATCCTCATCGATCCGGTGGACGTCGAAGAGTCCTTCGTCCGTCTCGGCGTCGTCGGTGATCACCTCGTCGTAGCCCTTCATCCCTCCACCGTCACGGTCGCCACCCCGGGCTTCTTCCTGAGCCGGTGGGGCCGCCATCGGCTCGGGTGTGGCGCCGCCGCATGCGGCGAAGAACGCGACGAGCAGTAGCGCAGTCGTCCTCATACCAACCTCTTTAGTGGGTTCAACGGCGGATCGTCCCGCCAACGCACGATTCTAACCGCTCCCCCGACGTCACCGGAATCCGGAATGGACCTCCCCTCCCACCAGACCCCGGTCCGGCCGCCTGGAAGCCCCACCCGGGCCCAGCTCGACGCAGCGGTCCGGAGCGGGACCCGCACGGCACTCTGGACGGTCCTGGCGGGGACGGGGTTGGCAGTGGTGAAGATCACGGCAGGCGTTTTGGGGAACGCCTACGCCCTGGTGGCCGACGGGGTCGAGTCCCTCACGGACGTGGTCTCCTCCCTGGTCGTCCTGGGAGGACTCCGGCTCAGCCGACGCTCCGGTGGAGCCGAGTTCCCCTACGGTCTGGGCAAGGTCGAGTCGCTGGCGGCCGCCATGGTGGCCATCCTCGTCCTGTCGGCGGGAATCGGGATCGCCGTGCAGGCCGTCCGGGAGATCCAGGGGCCCCAGATCGCCCCGGCCCCCTTCACCCTGGCGGTGCTGGCGGCGGTGGTCCTGGTCAAGGAGGGGATGTTCCGTCTGGTGGCGGCGCGGGCCCGGGAGACCGGAAGCCACCTTCTGGACGCCGACGCCTGGCACCACCGTTCCGATGCCTTGACGTCGCTGGCGGCGTTCGTGGGGATCTCGGTGGCGCTGGTGGGGGGCCCCGGCCTGGCGGCAGCGGACGACTGGGCCGCCCTGCTGGCGTGCGGGGTCATCGTCTGGAATGGAGGTCGGCTGCTTCGCCGATCCGTCCGGGACGTGCTGGACGTCGCGGCACCGGCCCGCATCCGGGACCGGGTCAGGGGGGTCGCGATGGCGGTTCCCGGCGTCGCCGACATCGAAGAGCTGCGGGTCCGTCGCAGCGGACTCGCCTGGCTGGTGGACATCCACGTGGAGGTGGACCCCGAGTCCACCGTTCGGGAGGGACACGCGGTGGCGCACCGGGTGAAGGAGGCGCTGATTCTCTGCGAGCTTCCCATTCTGGACGCCCTCGTCCATATCGAGCCCCACGACGGCGAAGGGGGTCGGAGCACCGGCGGGTCGGACCACCCTGGCCCGGGCGGCCCGGGAGGGGGCTCGTGAGGATCGTGGGGGGCCGCTGGGCCGGCCGGGACCTGACGTCGCCGGGAGGCCGGGTCCGACCCACGGCGGAGCCGGTCCGGGAGGCGGCGCTGACCTGGGTCGCCGCCGAGCTCCCCGACGGCCTCCCGGAGGTTCGGGTCCTCGACCTCTTCGCAGGGACGGGCGCCCTGGGCCTGGAGGCCCTCTCCCGAGGCGCCGGCACAGCGGACTTCGTGGAATCGAACCCGTCCGCACTGCACGCCCTGAAGGCCAACGTGACGGCCCTCCGCTTGCGTCCGCGGACCCGGATCTTCAAGAAGGACGTCTTCCGGTTCCTGCAGCGAGTCGCCGCGGGAAGCTACGAGGTCGCCCTGGCGGATCCGCCCTACACCTCCGCCCTGGCCCGGAAGGTCGTCGAGATCTGGCTGGACCGGCCCTTCGCCCGCCTCCTCCTGGTGGAGACCCCGAGGGGGGCGGACCTCCCCCGGGGGGCCGAGACCCGGACGATCGGAGACACGGACCTGAGCCTCTACCGCTCCTCTTCCTGACGACCACCGGGGCCCGGTCTCTCCCCCACCGAATCCGGCGCGTAGCCGTCGGCCCGGACCACCTCGAACTCCTGCGTCAGCGCTTCCTCTCCCACCCGGAGGGTCACCCGGTAGCGTCCCGGCTCCGCCAGCGGTCCTGGATCGCCGCCGGCGGAGAAGAGGGATCGGAGGTCCATGCCACGGTCCCGGAGGGCCGAGTACATGGTCCGCATCACGCTCCGGTTGTCCCCTCCCCCTGCCCCCCGGACCGCCGGGGTCTCGCCGGGCCGGTCGCTCCAGTCGCGACGCCCGCCGCCCCCTCCCCCGAAGGCCCGGCGGGCGTTCCCGCTCATGAAGCTCTCCACGATTCGATCCACCTGATCCCGGTCCGCTCCCTCGAGCCGGACCAGGGAATCCGCCACGGCCATCACCATCTCTGCATTCCGGAGGGAGTCGCGCCGCTCCGCCGGGGACAGGGCGGCCCGAGGGGGAGCCTCGCCCCGGAAGTCCCAGAGGGCGGTATTGAGCCCCGAAGCCGCCGGGCCGTCGATCGTCTTGCGTAGCGCGCCGTCCAGCGCCTCGATCACGATCTCCACACGCCGCTCCTCCGGCCGCTCCGGGAGCACGTAGTGAAAGGTTGCCCCGTACGGCCGGCTCGAAGCCTGGAAGGTCTGCTGCCCGGCAGACCCGCCGCCGACGAAACGATCGCCGAACTGGAGCCCCGGAGCAGGCGGGAAGAGGACCGGCCCCCCTGCCATCCATCCGGAGTGGAGCTCCTGGAGGGGAGCCACGTCCACGATCCAGAGGGACCGTCCGTGGGTGCCAGCGATGAGTTCCCGGTCCCGGGGGTGGATCCGGAGGTCGTGGACCGGCACCGCCGAGGGCATTCCCTCCATGAAGCGGTGCCACGACACGCCCCTGTCCAGCGACACGTAGACGCCCACGTCGGTACCCACATAGAGAAGATCCGGGTTCACCGGATCCTCCCGGATCACGTGGACGAAGTCGGGTCCGTCCGCCGGCAGGTCCGAGGCGATGGAGCGGAAGCGCTCCCCACCGTCGTCGGTGACGAACACATAGGGGGTGAAGTCGTTGCGCCTGTGGTTGTCGAAGGTGACGTACCAACGGGCCGGGTCGGCCCTGGACGGCTCGATCCGGCTCACGTAGGTGCTGTCGGGAACCAGGCCCGCGAAGCGCTCGGTGAGGTCGATCCACTCCCCGCCATCATCGGGGCTCGTCCAGACCTTGCCGTCGTCCGTACCCGCGTAGAGCCGGCCCCGAACCCTCGGCGACTCGGCCAGCGACACGATGGTGGCGTGGGTTTCGGCCCCGGTGTTGTCGACGGTGATCCCTCCGGTGGTCTCGGTGGAGATGTGGATCTTCGCCGAATCCTGGGTGGTGAGGTCCGGGGAGATCACCTGGAGGTCCTCCCCGAGCTTCCGGCTCTTCAGCACGCGGTTGGCTGCGGCGTAGAAGACGGACGGGTCGTGGGGAGAGAGGAAGAAGGGGGTGTTCCAGTTCCAGCGCAGCTCCTTGGCGAGGGAATCGGCGCGCTGCAGCTCCCGGAAGCGCTGGATCCGCCGACGGGCGGCCTCAGGCGGCTCGTTGTCCTCGTCATCCCACACCACAAGGATCGAGTCCTCGAAGGTCATGTAGTTGTCTCGCCAACCGGGACGCTGGAGGGGGGTCCGTTCCCCCGTGTCCAGCCGGATCCGGGCCATGTTGCCGCCCTGGGACTCGGCGAAGACCAGATCGTGGTCCGTGGGGTGTTGAGCGGTGACGAACCCGTCGCCGCCGTTGATGCTGGCCCACATGGCGTTGGTGATGTCCCCGTCGGCCCGCCGGGAGGGGCCGCACCAGGTACCGTTGTCCTGCAGGCCTCCACACACCCGATACGGGATGGCCATGTTGTGACTGACGTGGTAGAACTGGCCCAGGTCCATGTGGTTGAGCGACGACCAGTTGCCTCCCTTGTCGAAGGAGATGGCCACGCCCCCGTCGTTGCCCACGACGATCCGGTCCGGATCCCGGGGATCGATCCACATGGCGTGATGGTCCACGTGAACCCCCACGGTGGTGTTCCCGGTGGTCACTCCCCCGTCGGGGGAGTACTTGACGGGTGTGGAAGAGAAATAGACGCGGTCTTCGTCCCAGGGGTCCACCCGGACCTGGGAGTAGTAGAAGGGGCGCGTGTTCTCGTCGTTGACCTTCCGCCAGCTCCCCCCGCCGTCGTCGGACCGGTACAGGCCGCTGCCGCTCGAGCCCTCCCCCTCCTCCGCCTCCACCATCGCGTACATGCGGTCGGGGTTGGAGGGAGCGATGGCCAGGCCGATCCGGCCCTTCTGGGTGGTCGGGAATCCGTTCCCCACGATCTCCACCCAGCTGTCCCCCCCGTCGGTGCTCTTCCACAGGGCGCTCCCGGGTCCGCCACTCTGGAGGAACCAGGGCCCCCGGACCCGCTCCCACGAGGCGGCGAAGAGGACCTCCGGATCCTCGGGGTGCATCACCACATCCACGAAGCCCGCCCGGTCGCTGACGAACTTGACCCGCTCCCAGGTCTCGCCGCCGTCGCGGGTGCGGTAGAGACCACGGTCCGGATTGGCCCCCCAGATGTGACCCAGTGCCGCCACGTAGACCACTCGCGGGTCGGTGGGGTGGACCACGATCCGGCCGATGACCTGGGTCTCCTCCAGACCCTTCAGCTCCCAGGTCTCCCCCCCGTCGCTGGATCTGAAGATACCGCCTCCCGCCGAGATCGAATTGCGGGAGTCCTCCTCTCCCGTGCCCGCCCACACCTGCAGCGTATCCGAGGGGGCGATGGCGAGATCCCCCATGGCCACCACCCGCTGGTCGGTCCAGACGGGCTTGAAGGTCGTCCCGTTGTTGGTCGTCTTCCACACGCCGCCGGCGGCTGCCGCCACGAAGAAGGTCTTGGATGGAGCGGGGATCCCCTCCACGTCCGTGACCCGGCCCTGCATGTTGGCGGGGCCCACGCCACGCCACTCCAGCTCCGCCAGGACGTCGGCGGGCGTCACCTGCGCCACGAGGGGTGCTGCGGCGAGGAGCGAAGCGAGGAGGACCGCTGGGATCGGGCGCATTGGAGGCATGGTCGAGGGCCGGTGGATTCGATTCTCCCCCGGGAGGATGGACATGGGATCGGGGAGTCTGGCCTGCGTCCGCCGCTCGCGCCACCGTCCCGCCGGACGCGACCGTCTCCGGACCCCTCGGACCCGCGAACCACCAGGCGGACCCCGGGCAACCTGGATCCGGGGTCCGGGAAGCCCGTTCCTTGCAGGCCGAGGAAGGGGGTTCTAGACTCCGATGCCCGGATCTTCGGGTCCTCGTTCACTCAAGGGACCCTGGAGTGGGCGTCCACCCTCCTCCTGTACTCCATTCCGATAGGGCCGAGGAGTATTCACCGATGAACCCGTCCTTCACCCGACTCGGCCTGGTGGCGTTGGTCCTGGTCTCCCTCTCGCCCCAGCCCGTCTTCGGCTATATCGGCCCCGGTTCCGGCCTCTCCGCCATCGGGGCGGTCCTGGCCGTGGTCGCCGGCCTTTTCTTCGCCCTGTTCGGCTTCGTGTGGTACCCGGTCAAGCGGCTCCTCCGCTCCATGAAGAAGTCCGAGGCTCCTGCGGGTCTGACGGAGGAGGGCGGCCGCACCGAGTGATCGCGGTCCTGGTCGCGGCGGGCCTCGTCCTCCTCTTCGTCGTCCTTCTCCGGGCCTTCGGACTCGTGGACCACAGCCGGGAGGTGATCGCCCTGAGCCGCACGTCTCTGGGGGTGATTCAGGACCCTTCCCTCGCGGACGAGGAGAAGGAGAGGACCCTCCAGGCGAACACGATCCGGATCTTCCGGGAGTTCCTGGTCCTGGCCGGGGGAGGCGCCCTGGCCCTGGCGATTCCCTTCGCTCTGGCATGGGCCGGGGACGCGGTGGGCCTCGTCCCGCTGGATGACGTCGTGGACGTGAGCCTGTCTCCCGCCTTCCTGGGCGTCAGCGGCCTCCTGGCCCTGGTGGCGCTCTTCGTCCCGTCCCGGGGAACCGATGCCGCTCCCGGAGCCGTGGACGGGGACGACGACGCCGGGAACGCCGCCTACTCCGGCGGCGACCGGGCCGTGCACCGCATGGCCTTTCGCACCCGGGAGGCCCAGGTGGCGGTAGCCGGGCTGGAGGACCGGATCTTCCGGAAGAGGCTGGAGCGCTGTGCCGTGCACCGTCCCGTCTTCATCACGGGGCTTCCCCGGGCGGGGACCACCCTCCTCCTGGAGATCCTCGCGGCTCGACCGGAGTTCGCGGCGCATCGCTATCGGGACATGCCCTTCCTCCTGACCCCCCTTCTATGGGACCGCCTGTCCGGTAGCCATCGACAGGGAGGGGCCCTGCGGGAGCGGACCCACGGGGACGGGATGCTCATCGGTCCCGACAGCCCCGAGGCGCTGGAGGAAGTGGTCTGGCTGGCCTTCGAGCGCCCCCGCTACGAGGGCGACGTCATCCAGCCCTGGGAGGAGGCGCTGGACCCCGAGCTCGCCGCCTTCCTACGAAGCCACCTCCGGAAGATCATCCTCCTCCGGGGAGGCGAGCACGATCCAGGCGTCCGCTACGTCTCCAAGAACAACCTGAACATCGCCCGCACCCGGGCCCTCCGGCGCGTGTTTACCGACGCGGACGTCGTGGTTCCCTTCCGGGAGCCCACCCGGCACGCCGCCTCCCTCCTGCGCCAGCACCGGAACTTCACCGAGATCCACCAACGGGACGCCTTCGCCCGTGAGTACATGCGAGAAATCGGACACTTCGACTTCGGTGAGAATCTGCGCCCCGTGGACTTCGACGGGTGGTACGAGACCCGGGAGTCCAGCGACCCGGACTCCCTCGCCTTCTGGATCGAGTACTGGGTCGCCGCGTACGGGTACCTGCTGGAACGGGACGTAGATCTGTCCTTTTTCAGCTACGATGCCCTTCTCGAACGGCCGAGGCCGAGCCTGGAGGCTCTGGCCGACGCCATCGGCTACTCCGATTCCCAGGGTCTGGCGAAGGCGGGCGACCGACTCCGGGCCCCGGGCACCACGGAGCCGGATCTCTCGGCCGTGCCGGACCCGCTCCTCGCCCGGGCCCGCGAGATCCACGACCGTCTCCGGACAAAGGCCGTGACGTGACTCTGCTTCATGCCATCCCCGAACCGGAGCCCCTCCATGGCTGACCACCGGACAGGAGACCGTCTGGCGCTGGCCCTGTTCGCCACCACCGTCGCAGGGGCGATCTTCATCTACGGAGTCGCCGTGGGTCGATTCGAGGTCTTTCCCTTCGGAACGTTGGACCGGCTCTACACCTCCGTCCGCACGGTCCTGACCGGCGAGACCGACTCGTGGTACGTGCAGCGCGTGGACCACGACCGGCCCGGAATCCTCAACGAGCCCGGGGCCTACGACGGCCTCAACCTGGTGACCCGGTTCGTGAACGACACCACCTTCCGGGCCGACATCCTCGACATGGACGGGAACCTGGTGCACCGCTGGAACACCGATTGGTTCGAGCTCTGGTCCGACGCCGATCACATTCCCGACCTGCGTGTCCCCCGGCGGCGGCCCGGGACTCACATCCACGGAGCCGTGGTGCTGGAGGACGGCGACCTGGTCTTCAACTTCGAGCACCTGGGTCTGATCCGACTCGATCGAGAGGGCCAGGTGGTGTGGCGACTTCCCTACCCGACGCATCACTCGGTGCACCGTGCCGAGTCGGGCAACCTCTGGGTTTCGGGCCAGGTGGACCACGACGAGACGCTGCCCCGGTTCCCGCAGCGCTCGCCTCCCTTCTCCGAGTACACGGCGCTGGAGATCTCACCGGAGGGAGAGATCCTGGAAGCGTGGTCCATCGCCAGGATCCTCCAGGAGAACGACCTGCAGGGACTGCTTCACATGGGGAACACCCGAAACTGGAACATGGAGATGGGCGACGCCGACCTCCTCCACCTGAACGATGTGGAGCCCTTCCCCGACTCCCTGCAGGAGGGCGTCTTCCGCCGGGGCGATGTCATGGTCTCCCTCCGGAACGTGAATGCGATCCTGGTCTTCAACCGGGATACCCGGAAGGTCCGGTACCTTCGGATCGGTGGCTTCGTACGGCAGCATGACCCCGACTTCCTGGACGGAGATCGCATCAGCATCTACGACAACAACAACGTGGGTGCGGAGGAGGGGGAATAGCACTCCCGGATCGTGATCCTGGACGCGGCGGCAGACACCGTGTCCGTGTGGTTCGAGGGAGACTCGGAGATCCCGTTCTATTCCGACGTCATGGGGAAGCACCAGTGGCTCCCCAACGGCAACCTCCTGGTGACCGAGTCCACCCAGGGGCGGGCCTTCGAGCTCGACGGGAATGGCGACCTGGTATGGGAATTCAACAACTTCGTGGGTCCCCGGACCGTGGGTCTCGTGGAGGAGGTTCAGCGCATCCCCGGGGACTTCCGGGCCGTCTTCGGCTCCGGCGGGGGCGACCCGGGGAATTGACGGGGCCGGGTGCCGCCGGCCTGCGTTCGCCATCCCGACCGATCGCGCCCCACGGACACCTTGCGAGGCGGGCGATCAGGGCGGAAGGTGCAGTCCCGCCGTGGTTCCCCCAGCCCCCAGGATGATGGCCCGCTCCCGGTCCCGACCCTTCGCTTCGGCACGCCCCACCTCTCCCCTCCCCCGCCTCCTTCCGGCCCTCGCCGCGGTCCTGGTCTCCGTCGGGGCGACCGCTCTCCCGGGCGGCGCCCAGCAGCTCCCGCTGGTCCCGGCGGCTCCCATGGACGGCGGGGCGCGACCGGAGTTCGTGCCCGGCGCCTCCTACGACCCCGCGATCCCGGATCTGGCGTCGGTGGTGGGTCACGCCATCCGGGCGGAGGTGACCTCCCCGGGGGAGATCGCCACCTACTTCCGGGCGCTGGCGGAGGCCGCGCCGGATCGGACCCGCCTCGTGGAGTACGGAACGACCTGGGAGGGACGGCCCCTTCTGGCGCTCCTGGTGAGCTCCCGGGCGAACATGGCGCGCCTCGACGAGATCCAGGCGGGTCTCCAGGCCCTGGCCGACCCCAGGAGCCTGGGGGAAGAGGGCACCGAGGCGCTGGTGACGGATCTTCCCGTCCTCGTGTCCCTCGTCCACGGCATCCACGGGAACGAGATCAGCTCCGCCGGAGCCGCCATGGCCATGGCGTACCATCTGCTGGCCGCCCGGAACGAACCCCGGGCCGGGACCATCCTGGAGAACGCCCTGGTCCTCATCGATCCGGCCCAGAATCCCGACGGCCGGGCGCGTTTCGTCCTCCACACCCGGCAGGGACGGGGGCGCTGGATCGATCCCAACCCCCTCTCGGCTGAGCACGACGAGCCCTTCCCGGGGGGCCGCACCAACCACTACCTGTTCGACCTGAACCGGGACTGGTTCGCCCAGACCCAGCCCGAATCCCGGGCCCGGACCCGCCTCCTCCGGGACTGGCCTTCCCAGGTGGTGGTGGACGTTCACGAGATGGGGGGGAACTCCACCTACTACTTCCCGCCGAACGCCGTGCCGGGGAATCCCTGGACCACCGACGCCCAGAATTCGGCGCTGCGCCGGGCCGGGGCCGCCATGGCCCGGGACTTCGATGCCCGGGGCTTCCGCTATTTCAACCGGGACACGTACGACGCCTTCTATCCCGGATACGGGACCTCCTGGCCCATGGCCCTCGGTGGCATCGGCATGACCTTCGAGCAGGCGTCCGCCCGGGGCATGGCCTTCCGGCGGGACGACGGCTCCCTCCTGACCTACGGGGACGGCGTCCTGCACCACTTCACCGCCACCTTCGCCACCACCGAATGGGCGGCTCGGGAACGGGAGCGCCTGCTCCGGGAGTTCGCGGCATTCGGTCGGTCCGCCGTCGAGCTGGGAGACGGTCGCGCCTACGTCCTCCACTCGGCGCACGATCCGGCGATGGCGGCTCGCCTGGCCACCACCCTGGCCCGGAACGGGATCCGGGTCGTACAGGCGGATTCGCCCATGGAGGTCAACGGCCGGGTGCTCGATCCTCGAGGGACCTTCGCCGTACCACTGGACCAGCCTACCCACCGGCTGATCCGGAATCTCCTGGACCCCCAGACCTCCATGGACACCACCTTCGTGGAGGAGCAGCTGCGCCGGCGCAGCCTGCGGCTGCGGGACCAGATCTACGACGTGACCGCCTGGAACCTCCCCATGCTCTGGGACGTGGAGCTCCTGGAGGCCCCGGGGAGTGTCGCCGAAGGTGGAGTGACGGTGCCGGAGGACCCGACCCCACCCCCCGTCTCCCTCTCCCCCGACGGGGTCGTGGCGTGGCTTCTACCCTGGGGTACCGGCACCGCCTCCGTGACGGCGGAGCTCCTCCGGGACGGGGTCGTCGTCCGGGCCACCGGCGCGGAGCTCACCCTGGACGGCCGGACCTTCCCGGTGGGGACCGCCATCGTGCGACCCTCGGAGAATCCCGACGTCGCCGGCAGCCTGGCGGAGGCCGCAGCCCGTACCGGAGTCGAGGTCGTGGCGGCCACCAGCGCCTACACGGACGCCGGCAGCTCCCTGGGGAGCAACGCCACCCGCACGCTCAGGCTGCCGCGGATCGCCCTGGCGTGGGATCGGCCGGGCTCCACCTACTCGGTGGGGTGGGCCCGTTTCGTCCTGGAGCAGCGCTACGGACTTCCGGTGACGGCCATTCGCGCCGGCACCCTCCCCCGTGCCCGGCTCTCGGAGTTCGACGTGATCGTCCTCCCGTCGGGGAACTATGGAAGTGCCTTCGACGACGCCTTCGTGCAGCGGCTCAGAGGCTGGATGGCGGAGGGCGGCACGCTGGTGACCATGGCCGAGTCGTCGGGGTGGGCGGGTCGGGTCGGCCTTCTGGCCACCGGCACCGAGCTTCGTGGGTCGTCCGCCGGGAGCGAGGGGGGCGGAGGAGCCGACGCCCCGGGCCAGCCCATCGACCCGGTGGCGTCTCTTGCGCCGGAGCGGGAAGCACCGGAGCCGGTGCCGGGGGCGATCCTGAACGTGGAACTGGACATCTCCCACTGGCTCGCCTCGGGAACCGACGGGCGGATCGGCGTCCTCGTGGAGGGGAGCCGCGTGTTCACGCCCCTCACCCTGGACGAGGGGGTGAACGTCGGGCGGTACGCCGGCCTGGAGTCGCTGGTGGCCAGCGGAATCGTCTGGGAGGAATCCCGGCCCCAACTCGCCCACAAGGCCTTCCTGATGCACCAGCCGGTGGGCGCCGGACAGCTGGTGGCCTTCGCCGAGGATCCCAACTACCGAGCCTACGCCGAGGCGTCTCAGCTCCTCTTCCTCAACGCCGTGCTGCTGGGACCCGGGCGCTGATCCGGAGGCCGCCACCCCCCGGGTCTCGGGTGGCGCGACGAGGGCCGGCCGAGAGGGTGGGGGGGTCCCATTCCGAGCCGCGCCCGGGTCATCGGAGTTGACCGCGGCCCCGCCACGGGTGATTCTGCGAAGTGCGTGCGCCCCTCACGCGTGCCTCGTCCCGGCACGCTCCCTGTCCACCGTCCGGGTCCCATGCGCAGACTCGTATTCGCAGCCGTTCTCGTCCTGGCCCTGCCGACGATCCTCGAGGCCCAGCTGCCCGACGGATGGCGGATCCGTGCGGATCGCCCCGGTGCCGACCTTACGGAGGTGGTCTTCACCGAGATGCCTCCGGGGTGGCACGTCACCACCGGTCCGGCGGTGATCTTGTACCGTCCGGACATGCAGGCCGGTGGAGCCTACCGGGTGGAGATGGAGGTCTTTCTCTTCGATCCCGGGGGTCGTCGCGAAGCCTTCGGGTTCTTTCTCGGGGGCGCCCACCTGGAGGGGGAGGGGCAGCGCTACACGTATTTCCTCATCCGGGACGGCGGGCAGTTCCTGGTGAAGTCCCGGGACGGCCGCGAGACGGCAACCCTGGTGG
>JARRPL010000041.1:0-14313 GCA_037382905.1 Gemmatimonadota bacterium
GGGGAGCGAACGGGGGAGCGCCCTGGAGATGCTGGCGGCGGTCTGCCTGGCGGAGATCGGCCGGCGCTACGTCCCGGGTTCGAAGGAGGAGCGGGACGCCGAGGAGCGGCTCCATCAGGAGCTCAAGCTGGTGGACCTCCACGACCTGGGGGGCTTCTTCATGGTCTACCGGGACATCATGAACCTGGCCCGGGAGGTGGGCCGGGAGGTCCGTGGCGATTCCCCCCGGGCCCACTCCTCCCTGCCGCCGGGCCGGGGCCGGGGCTCCTCGGTGTCCTCCATCATCTGCTACCTCATCGGCCTCTCCCACGTGGACCCGGTGAAGGCGGACCTCTTCCTGGGCCGCTTCCTGAACGAGGCCCTCCGGAGCGTCCCGGACATCGACCTGGACTTCCCTCGGGACATCCGGGAGGAGCTCATCCTCCGGATCTACGAGGTCTACGGCAGGGAGCACGCCGGGCTGGTCTGCACCTTCCCCACCTACAGGCTCCGCTCCGCCGTCCGGGAGATCGGCAAGGCCCTGGACCTCCCCCTTGCGGAGCTGGAGAAGCTCTCCAAGCTGGCGGAGCACCGCTCCGCGACGGGCCTCAGGGAGGAGCTGGAGCGGATCCCCGAATTCCGGGACAAGGGCCGGGCCCCCCTGTGGCAGGCCCTGGGAATGCTGGCCGAGGAGATCGCGGGGCTGCCTCGACACGTGTCCCAGCACGTGGGGGGGATGATCATCTCGTCCCGGCCCCTGGTGGAGTTGGTGCCTCTCGAGCCGGCGGCCATGGAGGGGCGGGTCCTGTGCCAGTGGGACAAGGACTCCTGCGACGACGCCGGCTTCATCAAGATCGACTTCCTGGCTCTGGGAATGCTGTCCCTGGTGGAGGATGCGGTGGACCTCATCGCGGAGCGGGAGGGAGCCCCGCCGGACCTCTCCCGCATCGACTACCAGGACCAGGCGGTCTACGATCGGATCTGCGACGGGGATACCGTGGGGCTCTTCCAGGTGGAGAGCCGGGCCCAGATCCAGATGATCCGCCGCGTCCAGCCTCGGAACCTGGAGGACCTGGCGGTTCAGGTCGCCATCGTCCGGCCCGGCCCCATCGTCGGGGGGGCGGTAAACCCCTACGTCCGGCGACGGGAGCTCCTCCGGGAGAATCCCCGCTACCGCGTCGAGTACGATCATCCCCTGCTGGAGGATCCTCTGTCCGAGACGCTGGGGGTGATCATCTATCAGGACCAGGTGCTCACCGTCTGCCGGGCGCTGGCAGGATTCAGCGACGGTCAGGCCGAGGGACTCCGCCGGGCCATGAGCCGGAAGCGCTCCAAGGAGGCCATGGAGGCCCACTGGGAGGCCTTCCGCTCCGGGGCCGCCGAACGAGGGGTGGACGAGGTGACGGCTCGCAAGGTCTTCGAGCAGGTGTCGGCCTTCAGCGAGTTCGGCTTTCCCAAGTCCCACGCCGCCGCCTTCGGGCTCCTGGCCTACCAGTCGGCCTGGCTCCGCCACTACCACCCGGTGGAGTACTACGTGGCCCTCTTCAACAACCAGCCCATGGGCTTCTACTCCCTGGACGCCCTGGGCCGGGACGCCCGCCGAAACGGGATCCACATCCTCCTGCCCGACGTGAACCGGAGCCTCGTGCAGTGCACCGCCGAGGGGGAGCACCTCCGTGTGGGACTGGGGTTCGTCCGAGGACTCGGCCAGGAGATGGCCATGCGGATCGTGGAGGAGAGGGAACGCCGGGGAAGGTTCTCGTCTCTGGTGGACTTTCTCCGCCGCACGCCTGCCACGCTGAAGCGTCCCGCGGTGGAGAACCTGGTCTGGGTCGGGGCCATGGAGGGAATGGGGCTCACGCGTCGGGAGCTGTTGTGGCAGGTGGGGCTCTGGCTGGGGCCCGAGTCCGATGCCCGGCGCACCGGCGGCCGGGACGACCACCCCCAGCAGGAACTCCCCCTCGACGATCCCTACGCAGGGCTGGCATTTCAGGATCTGGACGACGCCGACCGCATGGTGGCGGAGTACCGCATGCTCCGCTTCTCCACCCGCCTCCATCCCCTCGCCCTCCTCCGGGACCGACTCCCCCGGGACACGGTTCTCTCGGACCGGCTGCCGCATCTGCCCCAGCGCTCCACCGTTCGCGTGGCAGGGCTGGTCACCGCCCGACAACGTCCTTCCACTGCCAAGGGCTATGTCTTTGTCCTGATGGAAGATGAGTCCGGTGCCATAAACGTGATTGTCAAGCCGAAGATCTACGAGCGGTTTCGCTCCGTTGTCCGCACCGAACCCTTCCTCCTCGCCCGTGGGACCCTCCAGAAGGACGGGGCGAGCCTGAACGTCATCGCCCAGGAGATCGAAGCCGTCCGGGCGGACTCAGGGGTGGACGTGGCGGCTCTCCATCCATCCCTGCCGGACACCACCGAGTGGTGGAGCGATCGGGCGAGGGCAGATGCTCGAAAGCTCGGTGGGGACGGAGTCGACGATACCGCCGCCCCGGACCGCCCCTCCTCCTCCGACGGCGCCTCCGACCCGTTCCGCTACCTCACCGCCCTGCGCCAGAACGCTCCCGGTGTACGGAGCTGGGGATGAGGCTCGTGGGACGCCTCCTCCCTCCTGTCGCCGCCCCGGGGCGCTCGCCATCTTCTCCCGGGCACGACGAGACCGCCCATTCCGGATCCATCCCCGGCACCCTCACCGGCCCTCCCCCGGAGACCCCGTGAAGAAGCTCACACCGCTGCTGACGGTCGACGCCATCGAGCCCATCCTCCCGTTCTGGACCGATGAACTGGGATTCGAAGTGACTGCCCGGGTGCCCCATCCCCCCGAGGCCGACAACGGGCCCCTGGGATTCGTGATGCTCAGGCTGGCCGACGTGGAACTCATGTTCCAGACCCGCGCCAGCGTCGCAGCAGACCTTGGGGCGGGGGAGGACGCTCGGGATCCGGGCTTGGCGGAGCAGATGAGCCGTGGGCTCACCACCCTGTTCGCACAGGTCGACTCCGTGGACGACGTCCTGGAGGGCATCCGCGCGCCCCGCGTGGCGGTGCCACGGCGCACCACCTTCTACGGAATGGACGAGATCTTCCTGTACGCGCCGGGGGGAGTCCTTCTGGGCCTGGCCGCCCCGGCAGCAACGGAGCCCGACGCTTAACTGCTCAGCACGGTAGGTTCGTCCACGACGGCGGTCTCTTTCTCCGCCTCCGCCACCGCCAGACGCACCTGAACCGCCGTGTCCGGGGTCACGGAGATGGAAGAGATGCCCGCCTCCACCAGGAAGCGAGGGATCTCGTCGGGATGATCCGAGGGCGCCTGACCGCAGATGCCGATCTCGAGGCCCGCGGCCGTGAAGCTCTCGATGGCCGACCGGATCATCCGTTTGACCGCAGGAGAGCGAGCGTCCACCGGATGTGCGTAGTGCTCCAGGTCATCCCTGGAGACGGCATATACCGTCTGGACGAGGTCGTTTGAGCCGATGGACCCTCCGGCGAGGGACATGGCTTCGATGAACTCCTTCGCCTCCAGGACGTTCGACGGAATCTCCACCATGAGGAAGACGGGGATGTCCTGGGCCGGGCCCAGACCCTCCCGCGCGAGCACCTCCACCACCGCCTTTCCTTCTTCCGGCGTGCGGCAGAAGGGGACCATGAGCTGGAGGTTGTCGAACCCCATCTCCTGATGGACGAATCGGAGGGCCTCGCACTCCATGGCGAAGGCATCCCGGAAGCCGGGGTGCGTGTACCGACTCGCCCCCCGCCACGCGATCATGGGGTTCTCCTCCAACGGCTCGAAGAGCCGCCCCCCGAGGAGGTCCCGATACTCGTTGGACTTGAGATCCGAGAGCCGGACCAGGACCGGACGCGGGTGGAATGCGGCGCAGATCAGTCCGACTCCGAACTTCACCTGGTCCACGAAGAAGGTCCTTTGATCCGTGTACCCGGGCGTGCGCCGCTCCACCGCACCCAGGAGATGGTCCAGTTCATCGGGATCCTCCTCTCGGAGCTGTTCCTCGTAGGGCTCCAGGGCCGGAGCCAGGACGCCGCGCTGTGAGAAATCCCGCAACAGGGGGTAATAGGCCAGCGCCAGGGGATGGATGCCCACCTGGGCCGTGAGGACGAACTCGATGCGGGCGAGCCCCACGCCGTCCACCGGCAGCATGGCATCCAGGAGCGCCTTGTCGGGGAAGCCGACATTCAGCTTGATCCGGGTCCGGGTCTCGGGCATCTCCGCCAGACTCACCCGCTCCACCTCGAAGGGGACCTCCCCGTCGAAGACCAGCCCCATCTCCCCCTCGGCGCAGCGTCCGGTGACGGTCTGGAGGGTCTCCAGCTTCTCCATGGCCCCGACACAGCCGACGATGGCAGGGATGCCGAATTCCCGAGCCACGATGGCGGCGTGGGAGGTGCGCCCCCCACGCTCCGTCACGATCAGCGAGGCCTCCTTCATGAGGGGCTCCCAGTCCGGGGTCGTGATCTCCGTCACCAGCACGTCGCCGGCGTCGAAGATGTGCTCCTCCGGGCGCAGATCCTCCATTCCGACGCCCTCCTTCTGGAGGGCCCGGAGGCGACGCTTCCTGGCGATGACCTCTTCGTAGCTCCCGTACTTCCGCACTCGACCGGACCCGATGCGGGTCCCCACCGCCGTCCCTTCCAGGAGTAGCCGCCCCTCGTCCTTGAGCCGGTCCACGGTGCCACGGGGGAATCGGTATGTCTCCATGCCGGCGGATCCGTCGTCGTTGGCGTGGACCGTCTCGGGCCGGGCCTGCACCAGGAAGAGCTTGCCGGTCTGGCCGTCCTTCGCCCACTCCACGTCCATGGGTCGGCCGTAGTGGTCCTCCACCTCCAACGCCATCCGTGCCAGCTCCAGGACCTCGTCCTCGGTCAGGGACCAGCGCCGCCGCAGTGCCGACTCCACATCCACGCTCTCGGTGGCGGTCCCGCCCTGTGAGGTGTAGATGAGCTTCCGATCCTTGGCTCCCATCCGGCGGTGGACGAGGGCTCGCCGGTCCTTCCGCAGCCCTTCCTTCCAGACGACGAACGTGTCCGGAGATACGTTCCCCTGCACCACCATCTCCCCCAGGCCGTAGGACGAGGTGATGACCACCACGTTCCGGTTGCCCGAGTCCGGGTCCAGGGTGAAGAGAACCCCCGAGGTGGCCAGATCCGCCCGGACCATCTTCATGATCACGACCGCCACCGATCCCTCCAGGGGGTTCATCCCATGGGAGAGCTGGTAGCCCAGGGCCCGCTCCGAGAACCCCGACGCGATGCACTTTCGCCACGCTTCGAGAACCTCGTCGTGACCCCGGACGTTCAGATACGACTCGTACTGGCCGGCGAAAGAGGCCACGTCCGAGTCCTCCCGGGTCGCCGAGGAGCGCACCGCCGTATCCACCTCCCGGCCGTACATCTCACAGAGGGCGTCGTAGCCCTTCCGGACCGACCGGGCGACCTCCTGGGGGATCGGTGTCGACAGGATGGCGGCCCGGGCGGCCACGGCCCGGGCATGGAGATCTTCCTCCCCCGCCAGGCTGCGAGCGTCGAAGAATGCGTCCAGCACCTGTCCGAGGGTCTCGGCGGAGCCCACGGCCTCCTGAACGGCGGGTGCCAGCTCCCGGAAGTCCTCACCCCGCTCCTCACCCGCAGCGGTGTCCAGGAAGGTGCGATAGGCCTGGACCGTGGTGGTGAATCCATCGGGGATGAGGACACCGCGCTCGGTGAGGCGGTTGAACATCTCCCCGAGGGAGGCGCCCTTGCCACCGACCAGCGCTACGTCCTCGGCTCCCGTCTCCCGAAACCACCGGAGATTGGGGTCGGCGCTCATAGGGCCTCCTACCCGACTTTCGGCGACAGTTCGCGGCCGTCTTCGGTGGTGAAGAGAAGCCGCATGGCTCCCGTGATGGATTCGATGTCCTGCGGATCCCCTTCCTCCCTCAGCACCGTCATGGGCCGGGCCAGGAGCTTGCTGACGATGCGGGTGGCAGCGCGGTTCACGTCGGCGTCGCCTCCCGTGGCGTAGTCGATCTCCCGGAGACAGATCTCCTCCAGCGCCTCCCGGAGGGGCCGGAGCGCCTCCCGGGCACCGAACGAGGCCTGCCAGGCCATGAACTCCTCGACATGATCGGCCACCAGGGCTTCCGCATGGGGGACGGCGGCCTTTCGGGCTCGGGCCACCGATGCCGCCTCCGGGTGAAGTTGGTCCAGATCCACCAGCTCGACGCCGGGAACGTCCCGCACGTCGGAGAACACATTTCTTGGCATGGAGACGTCTACGATCAGGAGAGGGTCGGCTTCCGGGGAGCGCAGGCTCCGGAGGGCCGGAGCGCCCAGAATGGGTTGCCGCGCCCCGGTGGCGACGAACACCGCGTCGGCCCCGGCCACCACCTCGTTGAAGCGTGACCAGTCCTCCGTCCGTCCACCCCGGGTCCGGGCGAGCTCCTCTGCCCGACTGCGGGTCCGGTTCATCAGGACGATGTCCCGAACCCCGAGCTTCACGAGGCTCTGGACCGTATGGGTGCCGATCTTTCCGCATCCCACGACCACACACCGGCGGTTCTGGAGCCCGCCCATACGACGCTCCGCGAGTTGGACCGCCTCGGACGCCACCGAGCTGCGTCCCGCCATCAGCTCCGTCTCCCGCTTGACCGCCTTGCCGGCCCGGATGGCCGTGTCCAGCAGTCGGTGGAGATTCGGCCCCATCACGCCGACCCGATCCGCCATCCGATAGGCCTGCCGGAGCTGACCGAGGATGTGGATGTCTCCCAGGATCTGGGATTCGAGCCCGGCGGTCACCCGGAGGAGGTGACGCACCGCGTCCCGTCCCGTCCGGCCGGTGGCCGCCGACATGAAGCGGGCCGCCTCGGCGGCCTGCCCGAAGTAGCGCTGCGCCAGGAGGAGGTGGAGGTCCTTCACGTCGGGCCGATCGCCGGCCCAGCCGTACAGCTCCACGCGGTTGCAGGTGTTGACCGCCAGGAACTCCTGGACGACTCCCTTCACGGGCGTCCGGGCATAGGCGGCCTCCACTTCTGCGTCCGAGAGGTGGAACGACTCCCGGGTCGCAACGTCGGCGTGGGTGAAGTCCAGTCCCAGGGAGATCAGCACGAGGTGGCCTCCTGATCGGGGCGAACGGGCATGAGAGAGGGAATGCGAACGATGGTTCGGGCGATCCCACACAGGAGCGGTCCGCCTCCGGGCGCCAGGTCCGGAAGCTGCTCCACCCGAGCCAGGCTCCGGTCGAGAAGTCGACGAGCCTGTCGCAGCGGATTCCGCCCGCCGGGATCACGGCCCAGGGCCGCGTCTTCGACCCGGTCCTTGGCGTCGTCCACGAGTTGATAGGCCCAGCCCACGTCTCGTCCGTAACCCCGGAGGGCGTGGCGGACGACCTCCGGAGCGTCGGCCACGAGGGATCCGGCGTCCACCGCCAGGACCACGAGCGCCGTGGTCTTCCTTCGATAGAGTCGACGCATGGAGCCGGTGCAGCTGCCGCCCAGCATCAGGTCCACCGCCTGGCCTCCGGACATCCCGTCGAGTCCGAAGGTCTTCCCCCACCGGCGGGCCAGTTCGCCCCCGTGGGGACCGCTGCGACCCAGAAGCTCCGCGGCCCGGGCGAGAAGGCCCACGGCCACCAGGATGGCTCCGGCGGCCCCGAGAAGGGCGTGGGTGGCCGGCTCTCCCCGGCGGAGGGGGCTGTCATCCATGCACGGGAGGTCGTCCAGGACCAAGGAGGCCGTATGGGTCAGCTCCACGGCCACCGCGGCGTCCACCGCGTCCTCGGCCCGCCCTCCCACTGCTTCGGCGACCGCCAGGGCCAGGAACGGCCGCCACCGACGACCGGGTCGGCCGTCCAGGCCGACGGCGCGAGCCACGGCGGCGGGGACGGGACCGAGTCCCGACGGGATGGCCTCCAGCGTCTCCGCCAGGGCCATCTGCATCAGAGGGCGGACCCGCCGCTCGAAGGCTTCCGGCGGTTCCAGCGAAGGGGTCGGGTGCAGCGTCCGTGCAGGCAGGCTCATACGGCGGCCAATCCCGTGAGGTGACGAACGTTCTTGAAGAAGATCCGCGTGTGGGTGAGCGGATTCTGAGGCCGGACGAGCTTCTTTCTCTTGTAGCTCTCGAAGGTGAGCTCCTGTACGTCCCGGTCCCTGCAGATCGCCACGAACCGTTCCCGGCGCCGGTCGCTCGTGTACCAGAAGCGCTGCATGAGGCCGAGCCACCAGAAGATGGAGCCGTGGGCCCGGAGGAAGCGCTTGCGGGCCTTGCCCAGGGCCTTCATGTCGCCGGTCACCAGGGCCTCGTGGACCGCCTCGCCTGCCAGACGCCCACCGGTCATGGCGTAGAAGATCCCCTCCCCCGACGAGGGAGCCACCACGCCGGCGGCATCCCCTGCCAGGATCACGTTCCTGCCGTTGTCCCACCGGGGGAGCGGCTTCAGCGGGATGGGCGCTCCCTCCTCCCGAATGGTCGAGACCTGATCGAGGCCGGTGCGGGCACGCAGGTCGCTCACCGCAGACCGCAGGGAGAAGCCCTTCTGCGCCGATCCCGTACCGACGGAGGTCGTGTCCCCGTGGGGGAACACCCAGGCATAGAAGTCGGGGGAGAGCTCCCCCTCGTAGTAGACGTCGCAGCGTCCGGGCTCGAAGAAGCTCTCGATCCCCTCAGGAGATTCGATGACCTCGTGATAGGCGAAGACGAAGCGTCCCTGGGCCGCAGACTTGGGAAGCGCCTGACGGGCCACACGGGAGAGGGCGCCATCGGCCCCCACCACCACCCGGGCCCGGAAGGAGCTGGTGGGCCCCGACCGCGACTGCCCGACCCGGTAACGGACCCGCGCCACGCCGTCCCCATCCTCTTCCAGGGACTCGAAAGAGCCCGTCACCCGCGTGGCGCCGGCGGACTCGGCCCGGTCCCGGAGCCACTCGTCGAAGAACTCCCGGTCCACCATCCCCACGAAGCCGTCGCCCACGGGGATGTCCACTGCCCGCCCCTTGGGCGAGAGGATCCGGGCCGTGTCCACCCGGTTCACCAGGAGCTCCTCCGGAACGTCGAAGTCCTCCAGGAGCTGGGGAGGCACGGCGCCGCCGCACGGCTTGATCCTGCCGGCCCGGTCGAGGAGCACCACGTCGTGTCCGGCCTGAGCCAGTTCGTAGGCCGCAGTCGCGCCGGCAGGACCGCCCCCGACCACCACCACGTCCACCGTCCGATTCAGGATCATGATCAGCCTCCCACGGCCATGGCTTCGCCGGCCTGGCGAAGCGCGTCGTAGCGTCGGACACTCCCTTCCCTGACCCGGGTCAGGACCAGGACCGCCGCCGCTGTGAAGAGAATCGCCTCGGCGGTGAAGACCGCCGAGTAGCCTGCTGCAGCAGACCCGAGCGTCGTGCGGGCCACATCGCTTCCCAGGGCGCCGAGAACACCTCCCAGGCCGTACGCGATGGCCTGGGCCGCACCCCAGAATCCCATGCGCAGCCCCGCCCCGCCGGCCCGTCCCTGGACCGTCAGGCCCATCATGGCGCCGATGGCCGCCACGGCGAACACACCGTTCGCGAATCCGAGGCCGAACACGGCGGTCTTCATGCCCGAGACCGAACCGGTGGCGGGCATGGCCACCAGAGCCACGAGGGCCATCGCCGAAGCCACACAGCCCGCGGCGGCCCAACGGGGCAGCGTGCCCCAGCGGGCTGCGCCCACCGCGCCGAAGATCATCCCCAGGAGGACCCCACCGTGCTGGATCCCGGCGATCTTGGTGGACTCGCCGGGCGTGAGTCCGAAGACGGCTCCGGCGTAGGGCTCGAGGATGATGTCCTGAGCGCTGTAGGCCAGCATCGACAGGAAGATGAAGGTGGCGAAGGCCCGGCTCTGCGGGTCCGACCACATGGCGTCCATGACCTCCCGGAAGGAGGCGGACGCCTCGGTGGGCCGAAGGTGGATCGGCTCACTGCCCTTCCGGCCCGCGACTCCGATGAGGGTCAGGAGGAAGGCCCCACCGGTGACCCCCATGGCCACCTGGACCAGACGGGTGGGGGAGTAGGGATCCAGGAACGATCCCGCCACCGCCGCCGTGACGATGATCCCGGCGATCATCAGGATCCAGGTCAGCGCCGCCGCACCGGCCATCCGGTGCTCCGGAACCCGTTCCGCCATGTAGGCCAGGAAGGGGGTGCTTCCGGCGCTCACCCCGACGCCCAGGAGAAAGAAGGCCACCACTGCCAGGGCCATCCCCGCCGCGGGCTCCGTCGTCATCCACGCCGTCGCCACAGCGGCGGCGAGGCCGCTCACGGAGGTCAGGCCCATCCCCCCTATGATCCAGGTGATGCGTCGCCCGTCCCGGTCGGATCCGAACCCCATGCGGGGCCGGAGGATCTGGACCGCGAAGTGGAGGCCCACCAGCATTCCGGGGATGGCCGCCAGGAGACCCAGCTCCACGACCATCACCCGATTGAGCGTCGAGGTCATGAGCACCACGACGCAGCCGATGGCGGCCTGGACCAGTCCGAGCCGAGCGATGCTCGGCCAGGAGAGTCCTGCGGAAGACGAAGCGGAGGGCGTCATCATCTCATCTCCTCACAGGGCGAGAGCGGTGACCATCATGCCAGCCACGTAGACGGGAACGCCGAAGGCGCTGTACCAGAGCGCCCGGGCCTCGTCGGGCCTCGAGAGGAGCCTGCGGAGCATGGCCACCTGCACCGTCATGAGGCCCGCGACGGTCCATGCGGCCCAGCCTTGCCCCCAGAACACCAGGAGGGCGACCACCACCGCCTGAGGGACCAGCATGGTCCAGGCGGCGGTCCACGCCGCCCGGGTCGGTCCGAGCATGGCCGGGATCGACCGGATCCCCATCTCGAGGTCCCCTTTCCGGGACTTGAAGTCGTTCAGCGTCATGATGCCGTGCGCCCCCAGCGAGTAGAGGAGGGCGACGAGAAGGATCGGCGTGGGCGGAAGGGCACCCCCCAGGACCACGGCAGCGCCGGTGATCCAGGCGAGTCCTTCGTAGGAGAGACCCACGGCGAGATTGCCGATCCAGCCGTTCTGCTTGAATCGGAGGGGTGGTGCGCTGTATCCCCAGGCCATGAGCAACGCCACCGCAGTGGCGATGAAGCCCCAGGTACCGAGGAGAAGCGCTGCGACCAGGGAGACGAGAGTCCAGCCCACGGCGAGGTGGAGGCCCATGCGCCCTGGGATCCGACCCGAAGGAATGGGTCGGTGGGGCTCGTTGAGCGCGTCCACGTGGCGGTCGAACCAGTCATTCACAGCCTGACTTGTGGCGCAGACCAGCGGACCAGCCACTACCAGCCCGATCAGAATGCGCGTCCATCCGATCCCTTCCGATCCGATCCCGGCGGAGACCGCGCCGCAGGCGAAGGCCCACATCGGCGGAAACCACGTCACCGGCTTGAACAGCTCCAGGACCGCCTTCGGCTCCGGGAGCCTCCTTTCGCGATGTAATGTTTGCGTTACAGTCTGCATTGTCAAGTAAGCTGGACACTGCCGGGTAAAAGAAACCCCGGCTTCAGGCCGGGACGATGGGACTCAACCGTGTGCGGTGTCGGGTCGATCCAGTCCGTACCTCTTCAGTTTCGTGTACAAACTCTGGCGGCTGAGCCCGAGCAGCTCCGCCGCCGCGCTCCGGTTGTCTCCCGTGAGCTGGAGCGCCGCGTCGATGAAGTGAAGCTCCACCAGACTCACCGTATCTTCAACGAGTTGCTTCAGCGAGACCTGACCCACCCGATCCGTCAGGCGCTCCACCGCCTCGTTCAGATCGGCGGTGGGCTCCGCCTCGTTGCCGAGTCTCCTGGTGATGTCCCGAAGCACGATGGCCATGGCCGGAATCTCGGCGTGGGCCGCCGACACGGCGGAAACCTCCACCTCGGAATCGAGACCGTGTTCGCCCTGGATCGAGGTGTGGAAATGCCGAATCTGGCCGTTCCGCTCGAGCTGGGTGAGAAGGACGGTGAGATCCGCACCGGGCCTTCCGAACCAGAGGCCGATGCTCCGCCCCTCCACCGCGCTGGGGCCGGCGGCCTGGACCATGTCCACGAAGGCCTGGTTCGCCAGGAGGATCTTCCCGTCCAGATCCGCCACCACGAATCCGTCCGGCGCCCGGTCCAGGAGCTCCATGATGTCCACGCCGCTGGAGGCGCCGGCATCGTAGCCGCGCTCGGTCTCCATCCGGGCCAGGAGAATGCGCTCCTGCGCGAAGCGGACGAGGTTCAGCGTCAGGATCCAGGGAAATTCACTGTCCCTCACCCGTACGCGCGTGCGGTAGGAATTGGTGGCTCCCGACGCCACCTGGCGCACCCCCTCCTCGAACTCCTGTACCGCCTGGTCCTCCTTGCCGTTCAGCCCGAAGCGGAAGGCCGGGAGAGGGAAGGTGCGCCCCACCACCTTGCTGGACTCCGAACCCACGAGCCCCGCACCGGCGTTGTTCACGTCGGTGATCTCCAGTGTGCGGGCGTCCACCAGGAAGACGGGCTGCCTCGACTGCTGGAAGAGCAGGCGATAGCGGGCTTCCGCCTGCCTCACCTGCCAGTACTCGCTCTCCATCGTCTGCTGGGCTTCAACCAGACGGCGCTGGAGGTCCGCCAGGGTCTTCAGGCTTCGTCCCACCGCGATGAGGCGCTTTCCTCCTCCGAGGCGGACGGTGGTGAACCCCATCGGGACATCCGTCCCGTTCTTGAGGAGATGGTTGACCTGGCGGAACCGGGACACGCCCTGGGAGAAGCCCTCTTCGATGAGGGCCTCGACCTTCGGCCGCGTCTCGGGGGTCACCAGGTCGCTCCACCGTCCCCCCTCCCACCCTTCCGCTTCTTCGAGGCCGGGGCCCCGCCCGGGTAATGCCTCCTGGATCCGTCCCTGCTCGTCCAGGATCAACGTCACGTCCACCGCGGCGTTGAGAATCGTCTCGAAATCCGTCGGGGCCACATCGGTCAACGTGGAACCCGGAGGGCTCGAGTGGAGCCGCTCATTGGTCATCTGGCTTCAGGCTGTGCCTGCCTCCCGATCGAGGAACACCACAGCGGGGCCCGGCTCAGGCTAGACACAGTCGATCCGCCAGCGCCCGAACGGCCTTTCCGTCCTCCGCCCATCCGTCTGCTCCAACCCGCGATACCAGACCGGGCCTCTCCAGGAAGGCGGCGCCTCCGACCATCACCTGCAGGTCGGGGTCGGCCATATCCCGGAGACGTGCGATCCGGTCTCTGGCCTCCTCCCACCGGTCGACCCGGGCGAGGGAGAAGGCCAGCAGTCTGACGCCCTGGAGATCGGTCATCGGCCCGAAGGGCTCCCCCAGGGCCACGTCCCATCCATCCTGGCCGAGGATCTCGGCCACCAGGATGGCGCCCAGCGTGTGCTGCTCCCCGGCGAGTGCCGCCACCACGGCCAGCCCCTTCGTATTCCGCGGCCGGCCGGTCACGAGATGCCGGCCGACGCGACGAATGACCCGCTGCATCTGACAGCAGGCCAGGGTCACCTCGACGAAGTCACAGGAATCCTCGCTCCACATCACCCCCAACTGCCGGGCCGCCGGAGCGAAGAGGTCCACGTAGACCGCATCCAGCGTGTGTCCGCCGTCCAGGAGATCCTCGACGAAGCCCGACACGGTCTCGTCGGGCACGTGGCCCAGGACGAGCTGGATGAACCGATCGTACTCCTCGGACGGGAGCACGCTGGCGGCCCGGGCCGCCAACCGGGGCGGAATGGGCCCCGCGTGGTGGATGAGGAGCAGCCGGGGGAGAAGATCCCCCTCCACCATGCGGCGGAGGTGCTCGAAGGACTCAGGACCGCGTCCGTGGGCTTCGTGTCGAGGGAGGGGCGACTTCGCGACGTCTTCGAAGCCGCCGGTTTCGACCTCTGGCATGTCCCCTTCCTTGTGGAGGACCAGGGTGCCGGGACCGGACGAACTCCGTCCCCAGCCTAGGGAGCACCGTGCCCTGGGGACGCGACCCCGGCGAAGGAATCGGACCTGGCAGGACCCGGCGCCTGCGATGTCACATATAATGTCAGGCAAGCCTGACGTCAATAATTGTTGACACTCGGCGCCCAATGCCCTAAATGATGTAACCGGAAGCGGACTCCCGTGGGAGCCCGACTCCTCATGACATGCTCACTCAGGCCAGGGGCGAACGGGTGTCGCAACGGGATCCAACGGACCTCTACACTCCAGCGGAACGCGCCCGACGCGACGCGTCCCCGTGGACGCTGGTCCAGGGCGTTCTGGCTCCGCTCCAGTTCCTGGTCATGATCGTGTCCACCGTGCTGGTGGTCCGGTCGCTGGTCACGGGAGAGGGCGTGTTCGCCGCGGACCTCTCGGTGGTGGTGAAGACCCTCACCCTCTACGCC
>JARRPL010000042.1:0-23577 GCA_037382905.1 Gemmatimonadota bacterium
CACACGTACCGCTGCTACCGGCAAGGTCCTGACGGGGTTGGCGGGCTCCCGCCCTGCGGACCTGGGGCACCTGATGGTAGTGGGAGGGCCCGGGGTGGGTCAACGGTCCGCGGTGCGAGGATCTCGTCCGTCACCCCCGCGAACCCCGCCTCGGACTGCTACCTTGACCCGTGACCCGCCCCTCTCATCGGGAGCGCCATCGACCTGCCGGACGTCAGCCTGAGCCTCGTGGCCTCGAACCTCATTCGCCTGGCGACGGCCTATGCCCTGGCCCTCCCCGTGGCCTGGGAGCGCGAACAGGAGGCGCAGAGAGACGGGCTACACGGACCTTCCCCCTCGTGGCCATGGCCAGTTGCGAGTTCATGATGGTCGGCCAGTGAGTGGTCTCGGGTCCGGACGCCCTCAGCCGCCTGCTCTATGGGCTCATGACGGGGATCGGCTTCATCGGGGGTGGGGCCATCCTGAAGCATCGCCAGACGGTTCACGGGACGGCCACGGCAGCCAGCATCTGGAACACGGGGGCCATCGGTGCCGCCGTCGGGTTCGACCGCTACGAGATCGCGCTGGTCCTCTGCATCATGAACGTGGTGACCCTCCGCTGGGGTGGGAAGCTCAAGGACCGGCTCCACGTCCGAGAGGACGATCCGGGCGAGGCATAGCCGCCTCCGAAGCGGTCGGCCCAGCACTCAGGAGACGTCGAGCTGAACCTCGCCGCCGTCCAGGCGGAGTCCCTGAAGGCCATCCACGCCGTCCACGAAGAGCTGGAGATGAGGGAACGGGATCTCGATGTCCGCCGCGCCCAACGCCTTCCTGATCTTCTCCGTATACTCGAACTTGAGCGGCACGGAGAGTTCGGCGTCGTGGACGTGGAATCGGAGGAGGAAGTCCACGCTGGAGCTGTTGAGGGTGGTGACCACCACGTCGGGGGCAGGGCTCGGTGCCAGCCGTCCGTCCCCGTCCACCGTCGCCAGGACCACACGGCGCGTCTCGTCCAGATCCTCCTTGTACGCCACGCCGAACGGGATCTCGACTCGCAACGGGAGATCCCCCGACTGGTTGGTGACCGCCTCCTTCACCATCTGTTCGTTGGGGATGACCACCACCTCCCGGGAGCGCGTCACGATCCGGGTCGATCGAAGGGTCATGTCCCGCACGCGTCCCTCCGTATCGCCGATCTTGATCCAGTCACCCACATGAAAGGGCTGGTCCAGGAGGATGGTGATCCCGGCGATGAAGTTGGCCAGGGAGTCCTGTGCCGCGAAGCCCACCGCCAGACCGGCGATCCCCAGTCCGGCGATCACGGCGGAGACGTTCAGACCCAGCTGGGACAGGGCCACCAGCGCGATGAACCCGATCCCCACCACCCGGAGGGTCTTCACCGCCATCGTGTGGATTCCCTGGCTCACGCCCCGGCTGCGACGAAGGACCCGGTCCACGGCCCCCAGGGCCATACGGTAGACCACATACAGGGCCAGGGCCACGAAGGCGGCGCTGAAGAGTCGGGGGAGGAGAGACGCCGCCGTATTCACCGCCCCGTCCACCAGCAGGGTCCAGAGACCGCCCCAATCTCCGTCCAGGAGCAGGCGGCCCACGGTAGAGACGTCCTGTCCCAGGGTGCTGAAGACGTCGGTGGCGGTGTCCGCAGCCGCATTCCCCTGAGCGGTGTCCTGCGAGCCGCTGAGCGCCTCGTCCAAAGGCAGCGTGGGAGTCTGGAGCCCGAAGAGGCCGGTAGTCATGAGGGCCGATGAGGTCGGATCGATGGATGCGATTCGCGTCTCATCCCACCCCCTCGCTGGCCGGAAGATCCCCGCCATCCAATGTGCGGACCGATTGGCGCACCCGTGGTGCGCGCCGGGGGCGGCGGGGAGACCCGGTCCATCGGTCCGCCCTGGACCCGACGCCCGGCCGGCGACGGGGTCCCGTCCTTGCCGATCCGCCGAACCCCTGTCGAGGCGCACCCCTTCCCTCTAAGGTGCCGCTCGGCCACACCACCGGTTCCCCGAGTCTGCCCCAGGCGGAGATGGCATGAACGACCCACGGGTTCTGCGGGAAGCGCGCTTCAATCCCAAGGTCCGGAGCTACTGGCTCCTGAACGGCAGCGTGGTCCTCCTCTTCACCGTCGTGGGGATCCCCCTGCTCCCGGTCTGGTGGATCCTGGGGCAGTGGTTCACCGCCCGATACCTGGAGCGGATCACGTGCACCCTCACCGAGCGGTCCCTCAAGGTCACCCGGGGCATCCTCGTACGGCGGGAGATGACGGTACCCCTGGACAAGATCACCGACGTGGGTCTTGTGGAGGGCCCCATCATGCGCTCGCTCGACCTCCAGGCGTTGCGCATCGAGACGGCGGGCCAGTCCACCGCCGGGGCGGCCGTCCAGCTCGTGGGCATCGAGAACGGGAGGGGGTTCCGGGACGAAGTGCTCCGTCAGCGGGACCGGGTCGCGGAGCAGACACGCCCTTCCGGGTCCCGGGGGGCCGAGCCGGTCGCCGGAGTCTCTCCCGCCGGAATGGTGCCGCTCCTGGCCGAGATCCGTGACAGCCTGCATCGCATCGAAGCGAGACTCCCCGAACCTGACCCGCCCCGTGAGCACTGAGGAGAACTCATGAGCACCCGATCCCTCGCCCGCCTCACCGGCGCCCTGTACGCCCTCATCATCGTCCTGGGCCTCTTTGCCGAGCTCGTGGTGCGCTCCACCATCCGGGTCCCGGCAAACCCGTCCATCACGGCGCTGGCCATTCAGGAAGATCTCCTCCTGGTGCAGGTGGGCCTCGTGGCGGACATCGTGGTCTTCCTGGCGGACGCCGTGGTGGCGGTGCTGCTCTACATGCTCCTCCGTCCTGCGGGCAAGGCACTCGCTCTGACGGCGGCAGCGCTTCGCCTCGTGGGCACTGCCATCTACGGCGCCAATCTCCTGCACATGCTTGCAGCCTGGCTCCTGGCCGGGGGGCAGATGGCCTGGATGACGGCTCTCAGTCAGGCTCAGATGAACGAGCTCGCCCTGTTCTTCCTCGAGCTCCATGCATACGGCTACGATCTGGGTCTGGTCTTCTTCGGCCTGCACTGTATGCTGCTGGGTCCACTCCTCTGGCGCTCGCCGGCGTTCCCCGGGGTCCTGGGCGTCCTCATGGTGCTGGCTGGCGCCGGGTACTGGATCGGGAGCTTCACCCGCTTCCTGGCCCCCCAGGCCATGGCCGCCGTGGAGCCGGTCTACCTCTTCCCTCTGCTGGGTGAGTTGGCGTTCACCGGCTGGCTCCTCGTGAAGGGAACGCGGGACTCGGAGCAGCCCTCCCACGGGCCATGAGCACCGGCGGCGAGCCGCCACCGCCCAGGGCGGACGTCCGGGATGGTCAAGAAGAACCCCACCCGAGGCCATCACCTCAGGTGGGGCGACGCGGTACCCACATGGGCGCTGAGGGATTCGAACCCCCGACCCCCTGCTTGTAAGGCAGGTGCTCTAGACCAGCTGAGCTAAGCGCCCGGACGGAGAAGCTACCGGAGCCGGTACCCGTCCACCATTACAATCCCCGCGGCGACGTCAGTAGCTGGCCCAGACCGAGGTGGTGCCCTGGCGGTCGAACGCCAGCACGTCGTAGGCGTCGGCGGGCCGGCCCTCCACTTCCATCCCGGGCGATCCCACGGGCATGCCCGGCACCGCCAGGCCCGCCACCACGGGGCGCTCCGCCAGCATGCGCTGGATGTCCGGAGCCGGAACGTGCCCCTCCACCAGATAGCCGGCGATGATGGCGGTGTGACAGGAAGCCATGTCGCCGGGCAGCCCCAACTCGCTCTTCACGGCGGCCATGTTCGGGCGGTCCACCACCTCCACCTCGAAGCCGTGTTCACGAAGGTGCTCCACCCAATCTCCGCAGCACCCGCAGGTCGGCGACTTGTAGACCTGGATCACGTCGGCGTCGGGAGCGGGCTCCAGGACGCTCGCCATGGGGCTCGCTGCAGCGGAGGATGCCGGCCCGGAGGTCGCCGCCATGGCCGGCGGGCCGGCGGGGCTCGAAGGGCGACTTCCAAGGACCACGGCGGCGCCCCCGACGACAGCGAGAGCGGCAAGACCGAAGGCACGGATATTCATGAGGTACTCCTGTGATCGACCGGTACCGAAGGGCCCGGCTACTTGATGATGGCGAGGGGCAGCAGGACGACGTAGGCGAGAACCAGAAGGAGCGGAGCCAGCGTGATGGAGCCGCTGGACAGAAGCCAGTAGCCCGCCACGAGACTGGCCAGACCTGCCAGGCCCAGAACGGCGTTGACCGGCGAGAATCGGAGGGATCCGGTCTCGCCGGACGAAGTCTCGGAAGACGGTCGGGAAGGACTCATGGACTCGGGGTGGAGGGACCACCGATGCTATGGAAGCGGGGTGTCTGAATCAACTCTCTACCCCGGGACGTCCAATTCGAACCGGTCGACGTACCGCTGCAGTCGGGACCGGGAGATTCCCAGGACCCGGGCCGCCTCGCTCTTGTTCCCCTCGGTCCGCCGCAGCACGAACTGGACATGTTCCGCAATCACGTTCGCCAGAGCCAGCTCGTCGGGATCCACCCGCTGATGAACGGCCTGGGGCGTGCTCCGTTCGTCGTCGTCCACGCCGGGCCGGTCCACACCGAGTCGAAGGTGATCCGCAGCCAGCGTCCGGCCCCGGGCCACGAGAGCCGCCCTGGTGAGCGCATTCTCGAGTTCCCGGACGTTTCCCGGCCAGTCGTAGGACTCCATCATGGCCAGCGCCGCCGGCTCGACCCGGTCCACGTCCTGGTCGGTCTCTCGCCGGATCCTGGCCAGGAGGGCCTCGATGAGGAGGGGCAGATCGCTCATGCGCTCCCGCAGCGGCGGGATGTTCATCTCCACGACGCGAAGTCGGAAGTAGAGGTCCTCCCTGAAGCTGCCCTCCTCCACGAGCGCCTCCAGGGGCTGGTGGGTCGCGGCGATGACCCGGGCCTCCGTGGTGCGTACGGACTCCCCTCCCACGGGATAGAAGGTCCGTTCCTGAAGGACACGGAGGAGCTTGGCCTGGAACTCCTGGGACGTATCGCCGATCTCGTCCAGGAAGATGGTTCCGCTTCCGGCGAGCTCGAAGTAGCCACGACGGCCCGTGGTCGCGCCGGTGAAGGCCCCCTTCACGTGTCCGAACAACTCGGACTCCAGCAGCGATTCCGACAGCGCCGTGCAGTTCACGGCGATGAAGGGCTCGGTGGCGTGGTTCGAATGCTGGTGTATGGCCCGGGCGACGCGTTCCTTCCCGGTGCCGGTCTCGCCTCGGATCAGCACGGTGGCCCGGTTTCGGGCTAGGGTGCCGATGAGCTTGTAGACCTCGATCATGCGGGGATCACCCCCGACGATGGCGTCGGGGCCCGGTGCCGGCCGCGGATCGTCCTCGCCCCGGAGCATAGGGGTCTTCCGATTGAGCGCCTGCTCCTTGAGGACCCGCTCCACCAGCGATGCGAGGGTCTCCAGCTTCACGGGCTTGACCAGGTAGTCCACGGCGCCGGCCTTCATGGCGCCCACGGCGCTGGTCATGTCCTCGTGCCCCGTCATGACCACCACGTCGGTCTCGGGGCGGTCTTCCAGGACCCGTTCCGTGAGATCCAGTCCCGACATCCCGGGCATGCGGAGGTCTGTGAGTACCAGGTGCGGCTCCAGGGCGGCGATCTGCGCCAGCGCCGACTCGGCGGAGTCGGCTGCCTCCACCGTGTAGCCCATGTGGCGGAGCTTCTCCGAGAGCGCCTCCCGCAGCCCTTCCTCGTCGTCCACCACCAGGATTCTACCGTCGAGCATCCCGTCCGTCCTTCGTTGATTGTGATGCGGACTCAACCCCGGATCCATCGAAACGGATCGGGGTCTCCGGCACCGTCCACCACGCTGGCTCCTCAGGCAACTCCCTGGCCCTGAGACGAGCCATCCGCTCCCGGTCGTGGCGTCGCCGGAAGGAGACCAACCCCACCAGGAGCAGGGTCAGGAGCCCCCATGCCAGCCCCGAGTGGGTGACCACGAAGAGCCATCCGTAGCGAGCACGAGCCCAGGCCCGCCAGTCTTCCTCCATCTGGCCCGTGGTGAGGCCATACGTTCGGCGGAATCCCTCCTCGAAGCTCCCGGTCTCGCGCCACCGTTCGAAGAGCACCTCCAGCCCACGGTCTCCGGACTGTTCATGAAGATACTCCACGACCGACGCAGACAGGAGGTAGGCGCTCTCCGCCGGAGCCCGGCCCGCCGGCCACTCCAGCGTCAGGCTGTCCAGAGGGGGCGTGCGTCCGAGAGCCAGCAGCACCCGGAGCCGCCAGGCCCGGGATCGGTCCCACCCGCCTGCCCACTCGGCGTACCCCTCGGTGAACCAACGCGGAGATCGTAGACCGCCGCTGGCTTGATGGACGGCCACGTGAGCCCATTCGTGCCGGACGACCCGGCTCCGGCCCTCTCCGAGAATCTCCGATCCCGGCCACGACGGGAAGACGATCCGGGCGTCGGCGGGAATCGCCACCGCGGCGCTCCAGTGAGGCGGCGTTCCCCCGCTCGCCTCTGCGAAGGTCGACTCGTCGGGGGCGAGGATGACCTCCACCCCGGCGGGGCGACCGCCGGGAATGCCTGCCAGGTCCGGCAGGGCCAGAAGGTCCTCCAGGACCTGCCGGGCGAGGATCGAGTCACCTGGGGCGTAGACGACGCGAATCCCTTCTCGCTCGAGCCCTGCGTCGCCGACCCGGATCTGACGGGGCGGGGTGGCGAGGGGCGAAACTCCGGGGGACACCGGGAGGCCGACCGAGGGGAGCGCCGGACCCGGTGCCTGGCCTTCCACAGGGGCGCCCGACCCGAGAAGCGCCAGGAGGATCAGAAGGCAGGAGTGCCGTAGAAAGGGGAGGATCACCCTGCCCGGTCCAACTCCTCCAGACGGGACCTCACCACCTCGTTGGCTGGATTCAGCTCCAGGGCACGATGCCACAGAAGGCGGGCAACGTCGGGATCCCGGTCCCGGTGTGCGAGCATCCCGAGCCGGAGGTACACGTCGTCCCCGAGGCGGGGATCGATCTTCACCGCCTTCTCGTACTGCACGCGTGCCGTCTCCATCTCGCCTTGCTCGAATGCCTGATCTCCCAACGACTTGTGAGCCTGGGCAGGCGCCGGGGATTGGGCGCTGGCCCGGGCCTGAAGAGCTGTGGCGGCCTCCAGATCTCCGCGATGCGCCAGGACGGCGCCCGTATTCACCAGAAGCGGCCCCGACTCGGGGTAGTGCTTGAGACCTTCACGCCCCACCGACACCGCGTAGTCCAACTCACCGGAGATGGCCGCTGCCAGGACAGTGTATGCGTAGTACACCTCGGACGGGGTCGTGAGGTCCGGGTCGGTACGGTAGGACCGAAGGTGCCCCAGCGCCTCCGCGACCTTCCCCTGCCGCAGCAGGGCGATCCCCAGGGCCAGGTGGATCTCCCGGTCTTGGGGCCGGAGGCGGGCCGCCCGCTCCAGAACCGCCACCGCCTCGTCGAAGCGACGGAGGGCCTCCAACGCGAGGGCCCGGTTCCGGAGGACGGAGTAGCTCTCCGCCGCCTCGTCCGTCATCCGCCCCCAGAGATCCAGGGCCTCCTGTGGTCGGCGGGACTTGAAGGCGATGAGGCCGAGGCGGAACAGGGCGCTGGCGTTCCGGGGCTCCCGCTCCAGGACGGAGTGGAACTCCCGCGTCGCGTCCTCGAACATCCCGGAGCGGTAGAAGGCCACGCCGAGGTTGAGCCGCTCCTGGATGGCGCGATCGACGGGCAGGGCGCCCGGAACGTCGTCCTGGTGTCCCGCCCGCTGCAGATACCCTGCCTGGATCAGACCATACAGCGCTTTGCCGACGTCGAACTCCACCAGCCCCGACTCCACCACGATGTCGTCCACCGACCGGCGACCGTCCAGGAGCGGGAGGATCCGCTGCTGATGCCGCGTCAGTTCCACCTCCCCGCCCTCGTCCTCCGGATTCCGTACGAGTTCGAAGACCACGTCCAACGAGGGGATCTTCTTCTCGATCAGGCTCCATTCATCCACCCGCCGGGCACCCTCCAGAAGGAGGTTCTCCGCCGGAATGTCCACGAGGTACATCCCCTCCTCATCGGGCCGCTGATCCGGGTCGAAGTGAAACGACCCTTGGGACCAGGTGAAGAGATGGTAGACCGCCTCCTGGATCTGCAGTGAGACGAAGCGCTGCAACTCTTCCCGGGGCAGCACCCCCCGCTCCACCAGGATCTCCCCCAGGCGGGCGTTGCGGTCCTGCGCCTGCACCTCGATGGCTTCCGAGAGATCGGCCCTCGAGATGACGTGGTTGCGCACCAGAAGCTCGCCCAGTCGGTCCGGACGATTGAGCACGGAGGCGTAGATCACCCGGCCGTCGCGAAAATACACGTATCCGAAGTTGGATCGGTCCGTGATGCTGAGACAACCGGTCTTCCGCCCCATGGCCAGCAGCTGACAGATGTCCGCCAAGCCCACGTCCTGGAGTGCTCCCTCGATGGCCATCTACTCCAGCTCCTCCACGAGCCGGACCTCCATCCGGGGCCACGCCCAGACCACGTTCTCCGCCGACGGCTGCCAGCGCTCGGCCTCCACGTCATCCCGGCTCGCCTCCGGTTCGGCGACGCTCGGGACCGGTGCGTCCCAACCGACCTCGCTGGCGATCTCACTCCACGTGGCTTCACCCTCGTCCTCTTCGGGCATGGGCTCGATCAGTTGGATCGAGGCGGCGTCGCCCGGTAGGGAGGACGCCTCTGCCTCCAGCACCAGGCCGCCTTCGAAGCGCGACCGGAGGCGGTCGTCGATGTTCTGGATCTGGCTCGGCGGTCGGTCGGCTGCCAGGAGAACCCGGGAACCCCGTCGCTTCAAGGCCTCGAAGAGGTGGAAGAACTCATCCTGGGCCCGCTCCGTGTCGGACAGCTCCTGGGCACCGTAGACCAGGAGCAGGTCCACGGTCCACCAACGCTCCCGCCACGCCCCGGCCACGCCTTCCGAGAGTGCCCGGATGAAATCCTCGGAAAAGGCGGACACGGACGTCACCGCCACGGTGGCGGAGGGGAAGTGGCCACTGAAGCTTCGGCCGGTCGCCGCCAGGACCGCCCGGGGCACATCCACCTGGCGTCCCCAGACGTAGAGCGGGTTGTACTGGGGCTTCTGTGCCGAAGCCAGTTGGTCCGCGGACTTGAGCACCAGGGGAGACAGGTGCGGCTCCAGATCCTTCAACCTCGGGCCGGGACCCAGCCAGGGGAAGGGCCGCATCCGCTCCCGAACCGAACAGAGAAAGGCCTCCGCCTCGTCCAGCCGATCCGGGTCCTTGACCAGGGTGGCCGCCACTTCGCCCCACGGGTTTCTCAGCCGTTTCAACTCCCGGGCGATCTCCCGAAGGCGGTGGACGCTGGCGTCGAAGCTCCGGAGACGCTCCTCCCAGTCCGGCAGCGGCGTCGGGCCCTGGACCAGGCTCCTGAGCCGAGTCGCGTTGAACCCCTCGGCTTCGGCCGCCTCGGCGGCTTCGCGGATCTCCGTGCGCCAGGGCTCCTCCTGTTCCGAGACCTTGCTGGAGACCGCCCCGGCGACCTCGCTGAGGAAGCTCTGGAGGGCGTCGTCCATGACCGCGGGCTCGGCCTCGGCGACACGGACCGCCTCGGTCGCCCGGATGCCCACCAGCGCCGGCACGTCACCGGGCCCGAGCCGCCGCTCTTCCAGCTCCTGCATCGCGAGGATCCGGTTGAGGGCGCCTCCGAGTTCACGCACGTTCCGGAAGGGCACACGAGCCAGCGCTTCCGCCACGCCGGGCTCCAGCTCCTGGCCCGAATCGGCCACCTTCTTGCGGATGATGGCCACCCGGGTCTCGAACTCCGGCGGCGCGATGTCGACGGTCAGGCCTCCGGAGAAGCGAGAGACGAGACGGGCGTCGAGTCCGTTGATCTCCGACGGAGGGCGATCACTTGCCAGGACGATCTGGGAGCCTGCATGGGTCAGACCGTCCAGCGTCGTCAGGATCATCTCCTGAGCCTCCGGCTGACCCGCCAGGAACTGAACGTCGTCCAGAAGGAGGAAATCCAACGCCGTGTAGCTGTCTCGCAGCTCGTCCCGCTGGCCCCGCTCCAGCGCCCTGGCCAGCTCCTCCAGATAGCGCTCCAACGTCTGGTACCGGACCTCGTACCCCGAGTCTCCGCGCCGAACCTGATTGGCGATGGCCCCGAGGATGTGGGTCTTCCCGAGGCCCGACGGGGAATAGAGGAAGAGAGGATTGTAGCTGGCCCCCGGCGACTCGGCAGCCCGCCGGGCCGCCGCCGAGGCGAGCCGGTTCGCCGGGCCGACGACGAAGTTCTCGAAGGTGAACGTGGGGTCCAGATCCGTCATTCGGGCGCTGATAAACAGAAGTTTGCACGACTCTCTAGTATCGTCCGCGCCCGTGCAGAAAAAAAGGGCGTTCTCCCGCTCATCCTCGGGTGGCCCGGGCCCATTCCACAACCCTGGCCAGCTCCGGGGGGAGCGGGGCCTGGAACCGCAGACCCGCGCCGGACACGGGGTGGGCGAAGGACAGCTCTCCGGCGTGCAGGAACTGTCGCTCCACGCGGCGTTCCAGCTCCGCCGCCCAGAGTCGTGCGGGTCCGGAGACCCCACGAGCACCTCCCCCTCCGTAGATCTCGTCGCCGACGACGGGGTGGCCGAGATGGGCGGCGTGGACCCGGATCTGGTGGGTGCGGCCCGTCTCCAGGGCGACGTCCAGGAGCTGGGCCGCCGGCCAATCCTCCGCCACCCGCATGCGCGTCACGGCACGGCGTCCCCCCTCCACTACCGCCATCCGCTTCCGATCTCGTGGATCCCGCCCCAGCGGCGCATCCACCTTGATCCGAGACTCCGGGAGACGACCCCAGACCAGCGCACGGTAGATCCGCTTCATCTCCCGGCGACGGAGCGCGTCCGCCAGACCGACGTGGGCCCGATCGGTCTTGGCCACCACCAGCAGTCCCGACGTATCCCGATCGAGGCGGTGTACGATACCGGGCCGAAGTCGCCCCCCCACCCCCGACAGGTCCGTGAGGTGGTGGAGGAGGGCATTGACCAGGGTCCCGTGGGGGTGTCCCGGCGCCGGGTGCACCACCATCCCCGCCGGTTTGTTCACCACCGCCAGGTCCGAGTCCTGGTACACGATCTCCAGGGGAATATCCTGGGCCACCAGCGTCGTCGCCTCAGCCTCCGGAATCACGACGTGGAAGATCCAGCCCGCCTCGACGGGGTCGCTCTTCCGAGGCCGGTGACGCGCCCCCGAGGCCGCCTCGACCTCCACGTCGCCGGCGGTCAGCAGCTTCTGGATCCGGGTGCGGGAGTGGTCCAGGAGCTCCGACAGGACGGCGTCGGTCCGCCCACCCACATGACGGGGAGCCACCCGCACGAGGCGGCGGTCCCCGGAGCCGGTCATCCCTGGACCCGGCGCAGCCCCACGGCTGCCACCCATCCATCCAGCTCGAACTCCCGGTACGCGTCCCAACCGTCGCTGGAGCCGGCGTCCGCCACCGACACGTCCAACGCGAGCGTCTCTCCCGAAATGAAATCCCTCCACCCCGCAGCCGCTGCGCGCACCTCGGGAGGGCCGAAGATTCCCAGGCGGATTCGGTCCGTGATCTCGAGTCCAGCGTCCTTCCGTAGCCGCTGGATCCGGTTCACGAGCTCGCGAGCCAGGCCTTCCTCTCGGAGTTCGTCGTCCAGGGTCGGATCCAGAGCCGCCGTATGTGCGGCCTCACTTCGGACCACGAGGTCGCCCCGGGCCTCCTCCACCACCTCGAGGTCGTCCGGCTCCAGGGTGTGGGACTCTCCGTTCACCTGGAACACCACCGTCCCGCCGTCACGGAACCGGGCCAACTCCTCCTGGCCCAGCTCCCGGATGGACTCTGCAGCATCGTTGGTGGCTTTGCCGAATCGGGGACCCAGGGCCCTGAAGTTGGGGCGCGGCGACAGGCTCACCAGACCCTCGGCGGAGGCCAGAAAGCTCACCTCCTTCACATTGAGCTCATCCTTCACCAACTCCAGCACCTCCTCCCCCACCCCGCCGCCCGGCACCACGGCATAGAGGCTCCGGAGGGGCTGGCGGACCCGGATCTGCACCTCTTCTCGCGCAGCGCGACCCAGGGAAACGAGGCGCCGGGCGGCCTCCATCTCCCCCTCGAGCCCGACGTCCCGCTCCAGCTCCCCGGCTGCCGGGAAGGACTGGAGATGGACGCTTTCCCCCGCGAGGCTCCGGTGCAGCCAGTCCGCCACGAACGGGGTCACCGGCGCCATGAGACGGGCCACGGTCTGGAGACAATCCCACAGTGTCCGGAAGGCGGCCTGAGCGTCCCGGGGATCGTCATTCCCCCAGAAGCGAGCGCGACTCCGGCGAACGTACCAGTTGGAGAGATCGTCCACGAAGTCGCCGAGAACACGATACGCCCGGGTGAGTTGGTAGCCCTCGAGCTCCTCACGGACCCGGTCACTCACCGAAGCCAGTCGGGACAGGACCCATCGGTCCATGACCGGTCGCTCGTGAACCGCCGGATCGGTCTCCGAGGGAGACCACGCCTCCGTGTTGGCGTAGAGGATGAAGAAGCGGTAGGTGTTCGCCAGGGTGTCGAAGAACTTCCGCGACGCCTCCTGCACCCCGTCGGGATCGAAGCGCTTGGGTACCCAGGGGTTGGAGGAGTGGATGAAGTACCAGCGGAGGCCATCGGTCCCGTGCTCGCGGATCGCCTCCCAGGGGTCCACCGTATTTCCCTTGGACTTGGACATCTTCTGGCCCTGTGCGTCCAGGACCAGGTCGTTCACCACCACGTTCCGGTAGACCGGACCGCGGCCGAGCATGGTGCCGATGGCCATCAGGGAGTAGAACCATCCCCGGGTCTGGTCCAACCCCTCGCAGATGAAGTCCGCCGGGAAGTGGGCCTCGAAGTCCTCCTGATTCTCGAAGGGATAGTGCCACTGGGCATAGGGCATGGAGCCCGAGTCGAACCAGACGTCGAGAACCTCCGGCGTCCGACGCATGGTGCCACCACACTCACAGCCCCACGTCACGTCATCGATGAAGGGACGATGGGGATCGAAATCCTGCCCCAGCGGGCCGGCTCGCTCTTCCAGCGTCTCGAAGCTCCCGACCCACTCCTGGTGGGTCTCGTCCCGGTCGCAGAGCCAGACCGGGAGCGGGGTGCCCCAGTACCGGTCCCGGGACAAGGCCCAGTCCACGTTCCCTCGAAGCCATTCGGCGAACCGCTTCTCCCCCACCTCGGGAGGATGCCACGCCACCTGGTCGTTGTTGGCCAGCATCCGGTCCTTGAGCGTCGAGGTGGCGGCGAACCAGGAATCACGGGCCAGGTAGATCAGAGGCGACCCACAGCGCCAGCAGTGGGGATAGGAGTGCACCTCGGCTTCGGCCCGGAACAGGAGTCCCCGCTCGTTGAGGGCGTCGATCACCAGGGGATCGGCGTCCTTCACGAATCGTCCGCCCACGGTGGGCAACTCCCGGTCGAACACTCCCGAATCATCGATGGGCCGGAGCATGGGAAGGTCGTGTCGCTGTCCCGCAGCGTAGTCGTCGGCGCCGAAGGCCGGAGCCATGTGGACGATCCCGGTGCCGTCGTCGGCGGACACGAAGTCTTCGGCGACGACCGTCCAGGCGTTGCCCGGGTCGTCGGGAACCGGGACGAACTCTAGAGGACGACCGTAGCGAAGCCCCACCAGGTCCGCTCCCGGAAAGCGGTCCGACACCGACGCGTCCTCGCCCAGAACCGCCTCGACGCGGTCCGCCGCCAAGACCAGACGACGGCCCCCTTCCGCAACCTCCACATAGGTCAGGTCGGGATCGACCGCCATACCCACGTTCGAGGGCACGGTCCAAGGGGTGGTGGTCCAGACCAGGAGATGCCGCCCGTCGGGGTGTCCCGTGTCATCCAGGACCGGCACGAGAAAGTGGAGCGAGGGATCCTCCACGTCCTGGTAACCCTGCGCTACCTCGTTGCCACCGACGCCGCCCGCGAAGGCATCAACCTGCAGGCCCATTGCTATAACCTCTTCCACTTCGACGTCCCCTGGAACCCTAGCCGCCTCGAGCAGCGCAACGGCCGCATTGCGATCTCCACCGGGAGTCCGTGGGTGTCCCATCCGGCGATCCGGGTCACCTGGCGGCCCTGCATCGTCCGGAATCGGCACACCAGGTCCTTGATGGTCCGGGAGATGATGTGATGCAGGCCGGGACGACCATTGGCGGTGGGAGGCCCCTCGTAGAACACGAAGGGTCTACCGTCGGCACGGGCTTCCTCCACCCGACGGAAGAGGTCTTCCTCGCGCCATCGGTCCAGGACCTCTTCCTCCAGCGCGGTGAGCGAGGCGGGGAATTCAGGGTAGGCCATGATCTCGTGGGTTCGCGCGTGCTCGGGCGAGGTCAGTCCTCGCCGGGTCGGGACTTACGGGGGAAATTGGGCATCCAGACCGAGTCCGAGCCCGGTGCATGCCCTCCGTCGGGTCCGTCGGGAGCCGACTCGTCCTCCCCGGCGCGGGCCTCCGGGTCGGGAGCACGATCACGGGTCCCCGCCTCACCACCCCCCGACGGGTCGTCGAAGACCTCCGGATCCCACGAGACCTCGGACGTCGCCTTCGCCGACGACCCGGCGGGCCCCTCACCATCCGGATCCTTTCGGCTATCGGAAGGGGCGGGCCCTGCCGAGGTCCAGATCCACGGCGGTCACCTCCGAGACGAGCTCCTTTCCCTCCTCCACCGAGACGTGGTCCAGCTCCCGCTCCAGGAACTGCCGGTACGATGCCAGGAAACGGAGCCTCCGGAGCTCCAGCTCGTGCAGTCCCTCGGTGCGCTCCACGGCCTGCCTCTCGGCGGCCGCAAGGACCTCACGGCCTCTGGCCCGAGCCTGCTGGACCACGAGCTCCGCCTCCTTCTGGGCGTTGGTCTGGATCTCCTCCCGGAGCTGCTGAGCGGTGACCAGGGCCTGCTGGACGGCCTGCTCCCGCCCTGTCTGGGCATGCACCTGCTCGGAGAGCCGCTCCGCCCGTTCCCGGAGGGTCATGTTCTCCTTCACCAGCTCCTCGAGGCGCTCGGCAACCAGCTCCAGGAAGCCGTCGACCTCCTGGGGGTTGTATCCCCGGACCCCGCGACCGAAGTCCCCCCGCTTCTTCCGAACGTCCAACGGCGTCAGGTCGATCATCGTGCCCCGTCTCCCTTGCGTGTCATCCGCCTCAGTCCCGAGCCCCGGGTCGCTCGCCGAAGAGAGCGGTACCCACCCGGACCATGGTACTCCCCTCCTCCACTGCGACTTCCAGGTCGTTCGTCATCCCCATGGACAACACCGGGCCCACGAGGCTCCCTCCCCTCCGCACCGACTCGCTCAACTCCCTCAGACGCCGGAAGGTGGTGCGCAGAACCGCCTCCTCGGCCACGTAGGGGGCCATCGTCATGAGACCCTCCACATCCAGCCCGTCGGTCTCGGCAAGGCGGAGGACCTCCTCCGCCGCTCCGTCCCACGACACCCCTCCCTTCTCCGCCTCCCCGGAGGTGTTCACCTGGATGAGCACCCGGGCCGCCGTTCCCGCCTCCGCGGCGGCCCTTCCGAGACGCCCCGCCACCGAGGGTCGGTCCACCGAGTGAATGAGGTGGGTCCACCCCACAACTCTGGGAGCCTTTCGGCTCTGGAGGTGACCGATCATGTGCCAGCGCACGGGCTGCCCCTTCAACTCCCGGGCCTTGTCCTCCATCTCCGACACCCGGTTCTCACCCAGATCCGAGAGGCCGGCGTCCAGCGCAGCCCGCAACGCCTCCAGGGGATGCCCCTTCGTGACCCCCACGAGGGTCACCTCCGAGGGATCCCGGCCGGCCCTGTGGGCCGCCTCGGCGATGGCATCCCGGGTTTGGGGGAGCGTGTCCTTGAGACGTGAGGAATACATACCGGGTAAATCTAGGGGGCGGGTCGACGATGGCGAGGGACCGTCGACCGTGACGAAGACACTGAACGTGAAGAGGCCCCGCCGGCCGGCGCCGGCGGGGCCTCTCACCCACCCTGTGCCGCCTCGGTCAGCGCACCTGGAAGGTAATCGGGAAGGCAACCCAGACGGGCACCTTCTTGTCCCGGTTCAACGCCGCCGTGAACTGCATGATGTCCGCGACCCGAAGGGCCGCATCGTCCAGCTGCGAGTGTCCCGACGACTCCTGGATCCGGGTGTCCTGGACGCGACCATTCTCATCGATGAAGAACCAGATGTTGGCCGTGCCCCCGATTCCCGCATCCCTGAGAAGCGGCGGATACTCCCGCTCGAGGGCACGAATCACCTCGTTCCGGTTCGTGATGTCCGGGGCGACCGTGTAGGGCGTGAAGGTCGGGTTGGCACCGATGTCTCCCTCACCCGAATTGTCGGGGGGCGGCGGGAGATCCTCTACCGGATTGTCTTCGAAGGTGGTGGGGGCGATGGTGATGTCTTCCGAGATCTCGGCCTCGGCGATCACGGGCGTCGCGGGACGCTGAATCGCCTCCGGCGGCGGCGGGATCTCGATCTCCGGCGGAAGTTCGATGGCTTCCAGCTCGTTGTTCGCGAACGAGACGTCCTCGGCGGTCATGTCGGGCCAGAACTGGAAGATTCCGAAGTGCAGCACGATGGCTGCGATCATGGACCCCCAGAACCAGTTGTCCCAACTCCGCTTCATACGGTCGTTGGCCGTGTCGCTGGCCAGGAAGTGGCTCTCGGTAGCGGTGCTCATCGACGTTGCCTCGTCATGCGCTGCTCCATCTCGGTGGCGAAGACCACTCGGACGACTCCTGCGGCGACCAGCTCCTTCTGAAGCTGGTCCATGGTGGAATACGGCACATCACGGTCTCCTCGGACCGAGATCACCAGACGCCGGTCCGAATCGGCGTAGAGCGGCGCCACCACCTCGGAGACCTGCTCCATGGTGTAGGGCTGATCGTTCATGAAGATGGCGCCGTTCCGCTCCACCCAGATGTTGAGGATGTTCTTCTTCTTCTCGTCGATCTTCTCGGTGGCCTCGGCCTGAGGCCAGATGATGTCCCGCTCCCGGTCGGTCCGGAAGACGGTGGTCACCATGAAGAAGATCAGGAGAAGGAACGCGATGTCTGCCAGGGAAGACGAGGGAATCTCGTCCGACGTCTTCGACTTGCGGGAGAATCCGCCCTGTTTGATGGCCATCCGTCAGCCCTCCAGGACCTGGAGCGAAATTTTGTCGGCCCCGGCGGTCTGCAACGCATCCAGGACATCGATCATGAATTTGTACGGCGCATCGGGGTGCGTCTTTACACCCGCAATCAGATTCGGGTTGGACGCCACGTCCTGACGCCAGATCCCTTCGATGTCGTTCGGCGTCACCGTCTGGACCTGCTGCGACTCACCCCGCCGCACCTCCACGACCCCGTTGGGCTGGATCACGATGTGGAGGATGTTCTTCTGGTTCACCTCCACCTCTTCCGATTCCTCGGGAAGGACGATGGGAAGCCCGCTGTCCTTGGGGAAGACGGTGGTGACCAGGAAGAAGATCAGGAGGAGGAAGGCGATGTCCGCCATGGACGAGGTAGGAACCTCGTCGCTGACCTTCGACTTCTTGTTGTTGAGGACGGCCATAGGAGTTTCCGGGGGGGAGCCAGTATACGTCAGTTACGAGCAAGGGGCCGGGCGTGTTCCGTCAGGGCGTACCCGCCGTGCCTCCTTCGGACCCGGTGATGGTGGGGTCCGACGACGGCGGCGACGCCGTCGACCGGGGCGCGCCCCGAGGCCGGCGAGCCGGCAGGGGCTCCACGACCCGGGTCTCCTCCACCACCTGGAGCGAACCCTCCTTCTCGAAGTCCCACGCCATGGAAAGGATGCGCTGCGCACCCTGCTCCATGTCCAGGATGAGGGTGTCGATCCGGGTAACGAAGAAGTTGTAGCCGATGTTCACCGGCACGGCGATGATCAGCCCCGCCGCAGTGGTGAGAAGCGCCACCTTGATCCCGCCCGCCACCAGGGCCGGGTCCACATTTCCGGCTCGGGCGATGGCGTCGAAGGCGAGGATCATCCCCGCCACCGTACCGAGGAAGCCCATGAGGGGCGCCACATTTGCGATGGTGGCCAGGATCACCAGGCCCCGCTCGAGGAATCCGAGCTCGATGGCACCGGTGGTGTTGATCGCCTGATCCACCTCTCCCTTGCGTACCGTGCCCTGCCGGATCCGTCGAAGACCCGCCATGAGAATGGCTGCCGTGGGTCCCGGCGTGGCGGCGGCGATGTCCATCGCGCCGTCGATGTCCCCCCGGCGGGCGGCTTCTTCCACCTCGGCGAGGAGCTGATTCGTCCCTTTGTGGGCGGCCCACAGCGTCCACGCCTTGGCGATGATGACCCCCAGAGCTACGAGGGAGCAGAGGATGAGTGGATACATCATCCATCCGCCGTCGGCGAAGAGGGTGAGGAGATCGTACTGTGCCAAGCGTCACTCCTTGAGAGGCCACCCGGGGCGGGATGGCGAGAGGTTCTGGGTTAGACCGGCGCAATGTATCGGCGGTCGCGCAGATGTGTCAACGCGCTCACCGAATGGCCGGGAGGGACCCGGCAGGGGTCGCCCGGCTCGCACCCCACCCAACCGCAGGAGGCCTCTTCCTGGCGGCCGAACCGGCGGGGGAGCGCCTCAGGCCGCCCCCCGGCCCTTCAGGCTTCCCGTCCCCCGGGTCGACTCGGGCACCGCTCCCTCCAGGATCTCCCGCAGCCGGTCCGAGTTCACGTCCTGCTCGATCTGCCCCCCACGGGCCACGCTCACCCTGGCGGTCTCCTCGGAGACGACGATGACCACCGCGTCCGTCTCTTCACTCAGACCCAGAGCGGCCCGATGCCGTGTCCCGAAGGAGCGGTCCGGCACCGAATACTGGGTCAACGGAAGGATCGCCCCTGCCGCCCGGATCTGGTCTCCCACCACCAGCACCGCACCGTCGTGGAGGGGTGAGTAGGGAGTGAAGATCGTCGTGAGGATGTCCGCAGACACCCGGGCCTCGATCTGGCTCCCCGTTCCGGCATACTCCTCCAGCCCGACATTCTGCTCCAGAGCGATGATGGCGCCGATCCGCGAACGGCTGAGGCGCTCCACCGCGTCGACGATCTCTTCCACGACCTGGGTGCCCTCCATGCGGCTGAACAACCGCATCATGCGGCTCTGCCCGAGGCGGGCGAGGGCGGACCGGAGCTCGGGCTGGAACACCACCAGGGCCGCGATGGCCCCGTACTGGAAGAGCTGAGCCAGCAGGTACCGGATCAGGTCCAGCCCGAAGACGTCGGCCAGGAGGTAGATGCTTCCGAGGACCAGAAGCCCCAGAAGCATCTGCATGGCCCGGGTGCGCTGCACCAGCTGGAAGAGGCGGTAGAGAACCGCCGCCACCAGGAAGATCTGGAGGAGGTCCTTGAGGTCGGGTCGGAGGAGGAGGAGCTCGCCCAGACGGTTCATCCAGCGGGTTCCCTACGCCTCCGGTTCCTGCCCCGGGAGCCCCACGCCCGCAGGCGCCCTGCCGGCCTCGGTGCTCGCCTCCCCGTCCGGTCCCTCGCCCGTGACGCCCACCGGCTCCATGGGAGGCAGCGGCTCGTCCCGATCCAGGAGGTTGATCTCCTCCTGCCCGATGGTCTCCCGCTCGAGGAGGGCCTGGGCGATCCGTTCCAGGAGGTCCCGGTTCTCCTCCAGGATGGTGCGGGCCTTGGAATGAGCGTCGTCCAGGATTCGCTTCACCTCCTGGTCCACCTGCTGAGCCGTGTGCTCGGACACCTGACGGCGCTGGCCGAGCTCCCGACCCAGGAAGACCTCCTGCTCCGAATCTCCCACCGCCATGAGACCGATGATGTCGCTCATACCGAAGGAGGTGACCATGCGCCGGGCCATGGAGGTGGCCCGCTCGATATCGTTTCCGGCGCCGGTGGTGACCTTGGCCTCGCCGAAGATCATCTCCTCAGCGACCCGCCCGCCGAAGAGCATCACCAGCTGGCCCTCGAGCCAGTCCTTCGTGTAGGAGTGACGGTCCTCTTGTGGCAGCGACGCGGTGATTCCAAGCGCTCTGCCCCGGGGAACGATGGTGACCTTGTGGAGGGGGTCCATCCCCTCGACCCGAAGTCCGATCACGGCGTGACCCGCTTCGTGGTAGGCGGTGAGGGTCCGCTCCCGCTCCGTGAGGACCAGGCTTCGGCGCTCGGAACCCAGCATCACCTTGTCCTTCGCCTTCTCGAAGTCGTCCATGGAGACCCGGTCCGCGTTCCGCCGGGCCGCGAGCAACGCCGCCTCGTTGCAGATGTTGGCCAGGTCGGCCCCGGAGAGCCCCGGCGTTCCCCGGGCGAGGATCCCCAGGTCCACATCGTCGGCCAGAGGGAGCTTCCGGGCATGGACCCGCAGGATTCCCTCGCGGCCTTTCACGTCCGGAGAGTCCACCACCACCTGCCGGTCGAAGCGGCCCGGACGAAGGAGCGCCGGATCCAGCACATCGGGCCGGTTCGTGGCGGCCAGCAGGATGACGCCCTCGTTGGACTCGAACCCGTCCATCTCCACCAGGAGGGCATTCAGCGTCTGCTCACGCTCGTCATGACCACCGCCGAGGCCCGCGCCCCGGTGACGGCCCACCGCGTCGATCTCGTCGATGAAGATGATGCACGGCGCGTTGGCCTTGCCCTGCTCGAACAGGTCCCGCACCCGGGAGGCCCCGACGCCGACGAACATCTCCACGAAGTCCGAACCGGACATCTGGAAGAACGGACGACCCGCCTCTCCGGCCACCGCCTTGGCCAGAAGCGTCTTCCCGGTACCCGGAGGGCCCACCAGGAGGACACCCTTCGGCAGGCGCCCTCCGAGGCGGGCGAATTTCTGGGGATCCATGAGGAACTCGATGATCTCCTGAAGCTCCTCCTTGGCCTCGTCGGCCCCGGCGACGTCGGCGAAGGTCACCTTCGGTGTGTCGGGGGAGATCAGCTTGGCCTTGGATCGCCCGAACTGGAACGCCCGGTTCCCCCCACCCTGCATGGACCGGAAGATCCAGATCCAGAACACGGCCAGGATCACCCACGGGAGGAACGACACGAGGACGGTGACGAAGCTCGTGCGCTCGGGCTCCGAGTCGATCACCACGTCGGCGTTCTGCAGCGCCTCCACCTGTTCCGCCGCCACGGCGTTGGCGAACCGCGTGGAGAAGTTCTTGAAGTCCTCGCCGTCCCGGGTGATGACGCTTCGGAACTCCCCTTCGACCTGGTGGTCGCCGATGAAGGTGACGGAATGGATGTTGTCCGCCTCCACCTCGGCCACGAACTCACTGTAGGTGAGGGCGTACCGATTCGGGTCCTGGCCCCGGACGATCTGCAGGGCCACCACCGTCAAGAGGGCGATGAGTACCCAGAACGCCAGCGTCTTCGACCCCGGGCTCTTCCGAGCGTCGGAGCTGTCCTTTCGCGGATCCTGATCTGCCATTCGTCTACCTGGTTTCCCTTCGCGAGACCGGGTCAGGTCTTGAGCGCGCCAATGTAGGGGAGATGTCGGAACGCCTCGGCGTGATCCAGACCATACCCCACGAGGAACTCATCCGGTGCCTGGAAGCCAACCCAGCGGGCGGGAGGCTCCAACACGGCCTTCTCCTTGTGCAGGAGCGCGCAGACGTCCAAACGCTTCGGGCCACGGGCCTCGAGGTGGGGACGAAGCCACCGGAGAGTCGTACCACTGTCGATGATGTCCTCTACGATAACGACCGCGCGGCCCTTCAGGGACGCCCGGGCGTCATGAATCAATTGCACAGTACCGCTCGTCTCCGTACCGGATCCGTAGCTCGCCACCTGAAGAAAATCCACCTCCAACGGTCTCCGGATGGCTCGGACCAGGTCGGCCATGAAGATGAAGGAGCCCTTCAGGAGCCCCAGGAGGAGCAGCGGGTCTCCGGATTCCACATCCTCCTGGATCGCGGCACCCAGTTCGACCACACGTGCGCGAATCTGGTCCCGAGAGTAGACCTCGGCGACCGATCGGTTCCCCGCCCGGGGGTCATGAGACTCGAACATCCTACTCCGGTGACAGGGTCAGGACACAGGATTCGGAGCCCGTCCCGGGGGGAATAAGGCCCGCCACCGCCGTGTCGGGTACCCAAAGTACCACCCCGTCCGGACCCACCACCACCGGAGTCGAGGGGCGATCCACCGCCGGAACCCCATGCTCCGCAAGGAGCTTGGACACGGACTTCGACCCATAGCTGAAGCGGATCCGGTCGCCTGCCTGCCACCCACGCAGGCTCAGGGGGGTGTCGGCCGGCACCTCCAGCACCGAACCGGGCGGAGATCGCTCCCCAACCCCGTCCGGACGCCACACGAAGTGGAACCGTCGTCGGCCCAGCTGGAGTGCGCCTGTGCGGGGAGTCCGTCCGTGGATCCGGACCTCGTCCCACACGTCTGGCGCCACGCCCTGGAGAATCCAGGACGAGAAGGCGCGTTCGAGTCGGAGCCCACCGGTCAGATCCACACCCTGTCCGGGGCCGAGTCGAGTCAGGGCCTGGACCCCGACGCGGGTCGAGCCTTCCGAGAGGATGACTCCCAGCCGGTGCGCGGCGCTCCTCAGAAGGCGTCGACGAAGCGGGCCGGGCCAGTCGGTCACCGGCTCCGCCGGCCATTCGAGGCGGTCGGCCCCCGAGGTGCGGACCAGGGAGCGGAACGCCACCGCCTCCAGCGCCGCCCGTTCCGCCTCGGCTCGCCGGGCATTGTGCGCCAGTCTTCGAAGGCCCCGCCGCACGTCGGCACCCACCGCCACCTCCATGGCCGGGAGCAGGTCGTGACGGATCCGGTTTCGGACGAAGCGGCTGTCCCGGTTCGATGGATCGGTCCGGAAGGGAACGCGGTGGCGCTCGGCATAGGCGCGGAGCTCGTCCCGCGTGCGGTGCAGGAGGGGTCGATGGACCACGCCCCGGGAACGGGGGATCCCCTGCAAGCCCCGGATCCCCGTGCCGCGAATCATGCGAAACAGAACGGTCTCGGCCTGGTCGTCAGCGTGGTGTGCCGTCAGGATCGCAGTGGCCCCGAAGCGCCGCCGGACCCGCTCCAGGAACGCGTACCGGGCGCGCCGCGCCTCATCCTCGCTTCCCGGGGGACGGATGAGGCGCTCCCCGACCAGAACCACGCCCCAGGCGCGACACACACCGCCGACCCATTCGCGGTCCGACCGGCTCCCCGGGCGCATGGCGTGGTCCAGGTGGGCGGCTACAAGCTCGTCCGGCGACCTCCCGCCGAAGAGGAGAGCGTGCAGGAGGGACATGGAGTCCACGCCGCCCGACACCGCCACGACCCAGGGGCCGGCGGGGATTCCGCCGAGCTCCACCAGACTTTCCCCGCTGGCGCTCACGCCGCAGCGAGGGCCGGGGGAAGAGGTCGACCCCGCTCCTCATGGAGCACCCGGGCCAGACGGTCCGGTCGATCGGTCTGGATCCCATCCACGCCCAGGTCCAGACGCCTCCGCATCGCCTGGGGATCGTCCACGGTCCAGACGTGCACGGGAATGTTCCTCCGGTGGGCCTCCCGTACGAACCGAGGGGAGACGATGGTGCGTCCGCGCCAGGACTCAGGCACCTGGAGGACGTCGACGGTG
>JARRPL010000043.1:0-14077 GCA_037382905.1 Gemmatimonadota bacterium
GGGGCCTCGGTGGTGCTCACCCGGCCCGACCATCCGTCCGGTACGGATCGCGTAGCCGAGGTGGCGGCCCGGCAGGGCTACAGCGACGCCGACATCGTCGTCAACTTGCAGGGGGACGAGCCCCTCATGGAATCGGACCACGTGGCGGCGGCGGTTCGGGAGGTCCGGAAGGGCTCGGAGGTGGGCACGTGTGCGACCCCGATCCTGGACCCGGCGTTGCTGAGCGACCCGGGGACGGTGAAGGTGGTGCGACGGTCCGACGGGACGGCGCTCTACTTCTCCCGTGCCGCCATCCCCCACCGCCGGGACGGCGCGATGGACCGGGCGTTCCTCCAGACGGTCCCGGCCCTGCGTCACCTGGGGCTGTATGCCTACCGGCGGGACGCACTGCTGCGATGGGTGGCGCTGCCTCCCTCGCCGCTGGAGGAGATCGAGCGCCTGGAGCAGCTTCGGGCGCTGGAGGCTGGAATGACCCTCGGGGTCGCCGTGGTGGAACATGCCGAAGCCGGCGTGGACACTCTCGACGACGCCCGCCGAACGGAACAACGCATGCGGGAGTTGGGGCTCGGATCATGACGGATCGGCAGAAGTCGGGAAATACCAAGTACATCTTCGTGACCGGCGGGGTGGTCTCCTCGCTGGGGAAGGGGATCGCAGCCGCCTCCCTGGGCCGGCTCCTCAAGGAGCGAGGCTATCGGGTGACGCTCCAGAAGTTCGACCCCTACATCAACGTCGATCCGGGGACCCTCTCCCCCTTCCAGCACGGCGAGGTCTTCGTCACGGACGACGGCGCGGAGACGGATCTGGACCTGGGACACTACGAGCGCTTCATCGACGAATCCCTTTCCCAGGCCAACAACATCACCACCGGGCGGATCTACTCCGACGTTCTCACCAAGGAGCGGCGGGGCGACTACCTGGGATCCACCGTGCAGGTGATCCCCCATATCACCGACGAGATCAAGTCCCGGATCAAGCTCCTGGCCGACGAGAACGACTTCGTCATCACCGAGATCGGCGGAACGGTGGGTGACATCGAATCCCTGCCGTTCCTGGAGGCGATCCGGCAGTTCCGGCAGGAGGTAGGCCGGGAGAACGCGATCTTCATGCACCTGACGCTCATCCCGTACATCGCCGCGGCCGGGGAGTTGAAGACCAAGCCCACCCAGCACTCGGTGCGGGAGCTGATGCAGATCGGGATCCAGCCCCACATCCTGGTGTGCCGAACGGAGCATCCACTGGACGAGGAGATCCGTCGCAAGATCGCCCTCTTCACCAACGTCCCCATGGAGGCGGTGGTGGAGGCCCGGGACGTGGAGACGATCTACCAGGTGCCCATCGAGCTTCGGCGGCAGCGGCTGGACGACGTGGTGCTCCGCATGCTTCGCCTGGAGGCTCCCGAACCGGACCTGGGTCCCTGGCGGAAGATGGTGAATACCATCAAGACCCCCGGAAACGGTCAGGTCCGGATCGCCGTGGTGGGCAAGTACACGGAGTTGGTGGACTCCTACAAGTCCGTGCAGGAAGCCCTCCTCCACGGCGGGATCGCCAACGACGTGAAGGTGGAGATCGACTGGCTCTCCTCGGAGCAGTTCAAACAGCCCGAGGATCTCGAGAAGCTCCGGCGGTACAACGGCATCCTCATCCCGGGGGGCTTCGGGCCCCGGGGCATCGAGGGGATGCTGGCGGCCATCCGCTTCTCCCGGGAGAACGAGATTCCCTTCTTCGGGATCTGCCTCGGACTGCAGTGCGCCGTCATCGAGTTCACCCGGAACGCCTGCGGCGTCGAGGAATCCAATTCCTTCGAGTTCCACGAGGAGACGCCGAATCCGGTCATCTGTCTCATGGACTCCCAGCTCCAGGTGACCACCAAGGGGGGGACCATGCGTCTGGGCGCCTACCCGGCGGTCCTCAAGGACGGCTCCCAGGCGGCGGCGATCTACGGCGCCCGTGAGATCAGCGAGCGTCATCGCCACCGATTCGAGGTGAACAACGCCTTCCGGGACATGTTGGAGTCGGAGGGTCTGGTCATCAGCGGCACCTCGCCCGACGGGGGACTCGTCGAGATGGTGGAGCTTCCCGATCACCCCTGGTTCATCGCCGTACAGTTCCACCCGGAACTCAAGAGCCGTCCCATGCGCCCGGCACCCCTCTTCGCCTCCTTCATCGAGGCCGCCATGACCCACGCCCACGCCGGGGAGATCGGAGAGCTCGAGCCCCTCCCCGCCGGCGAATGAGGACGACCCCTTGAGCACGCAGCCCCTCTTCGACCGCTTCACCCTGATGGCCGGTCCCTGTGTCCTCGAGGACCCGGGGCTCCACGCCGAGGTGGCCCAGGAGCTTCTTCGCATCCGCGACGGCCTGGGACTCCCCATCGTCTTCAAGGCCTCGTTCGACAAGGCCAACCGATCCAAGCTGGATTCTCCCCGCGGCCCGGGCCTGACGGAAGGCCTGGCCCTTCTGGACCGGGTCAAGGCGGAATCGGGCCTTCCGGTGGTCACGGACGTGCATGAGCCCCACCAGTGCGCAGAGGTGGCGGAGGTGGTGGACGTGATTCAGATCCCCGCCTTCCTGTGCCGCCAGACGGACCTCGTGCTGGCTGCCGGAGCCACCGGACGGGCCCTCAACATCAAGAAGGGTCAGTGGATGGCTCCCGAGGAGATGGCCGCCGCCGTGGACAAGGCGGTGGAGGCCGGGGCTGGCCCCGTGGCGGTGACGGAGAGGGGCACCTTCTTCGGGTACGGCAACCTGGTGGTGGACATGCGCTCCTTCGCACGGCTCCGGAACGCCACCGGGCGGCCGGCCATCTTCGACGGGACCCATTCGGTCCAGCGTCCGGGGCAGGCCGCCGGGAGCAGCGGGGGTGATCCCGAGCACATTCCCTCGTTGGTGCGGGCGGCGGTCGCCGCCGGTTGCGACGGACTCTTCATCGAGACGCACCCGCGACCCGCCTCGGCCCCCTCCGACGCCACCAACATGCTTCCGCTGGACCGCCTGGAGGGGCTGCTCCGGGAGGTGCTGGGCATCCGGGCCTCCCTCAAGGAGACCGACGCCCTGGCGCGGGACCCGGCCCGGCGGGGGACATTGCCATGACCCACGCCCGGCGAACGCTGTCGGAGTCGGTGGTCCACGCCGCCCACACCATTCCGGGGGAGGTGGCCCGCCGCATCCGCCTGGCGGTCTTCGACGTAGACGGCGTCCTCACCGATACGGGTGTCTACCTGGGCGCGACGGCGGAAGGGGAGACGGTGGAGCTCAAGCGGTTCGACATCCAGGACGGCCTCGGCCTCAAGCTCCTGGAGGCGGCGGGAATCGGGGTGGTCCTGATTTCCGGCCGCGTGTCGCCGGCCACGGTGGTCAGGGCCGACGAGTTGGGGCTGGAGATGTATCAGGACGGTGGAGCCCGGAAGATGGTGCACCTCTCGTCCGTCATGCGTCGGGAGGGCCTCGAGTGGCACCAGGTGGCGATGCTCGCCGACGACCTGCCGGACCTCGCGGTACTCCGCCGCGTCGGCCTCAAGGCCGCCGTGGCCAATGCCCAGCCCGAGGTTCTGGACATCGCAGATTGGACGGCCCGCTCCCGAGGCGGCCACGGAGCGGCCCGGGAGTTCTGCCGGGCCCTCCTGGAGGCCCGAGGGGAGTGGGAGACGCTCGTGGAGGACTACGTGTCCCAGCGGGAGCACGAGACGTGAATCCCGTGGCGCCGACAGAGGGGGATGCCCACCGAATGCTCCAGGAGGGACGCCGCGTGGTGGAGATGGAGGCCCGGTCCGTCGCCGCCCTCTCCCCCCGCATGGGCGAAGACTTCGTCCGGGCGTGTCGCTTGGTGGCCCAGGCACCGGGCCGGATCATCGTCTCCGGGATCGGCAAGAGCGGGATCATCGCCCGGAAGATCGCCGCGACGCTGACCTCCACCGGCACACCCGCCACCTTCCTCCACCCGGTGGAAGGACTCCACGGAGACCTGGGGATCGTCGGGTCCGACGACGTGGCCCTCCTCCTCTCGAAGAGCGGCGAGACGTCGGAGCTTGCGGGGCTGGTGGACTACCTCCTCCGCACGGGGGTCCCCATGGTGGCCATGACCGGTCGTCCCGACTCCTCGCTGGCCCGAGACGCCGACGTGGTGCTGGACTGCTCGGTGGAGGAGGAGGCCTGCCCCATGGACCTGGCGCCCACCACCTCCACGACCGTGACCCTCGCATTGGGTGACGCTCTGGCGGTGGTCGTGCTTCAGCTCAAGGGCTTCCAGCCGGAGGACTTCGCACGCTTCCACCCCGGCGGGGCGCTGGGCCGCAAGCTCACCGTCCGGGTCCAGGACGTGATGGTCCGCCAGGGGTATCCCTCGGTGGGTCCCAGGGTGCGGATGAGAGACACGGTGGTCCCCATCGCGGAGCAGCGGGGAACGGTGCCGGTGGTGGACGGGGAGGAGCGACTCCTGGGTGTCATCACCGCCGGGGACCTCACCCGCCTCATGGAGCGGGACCCCGCCGGTTGGGGAGAGGTCCTGGTCGAGACGGTCATGACCCCGAACCCCCAGACCGCCCACCCAGACGAGCGCGGCTCGGCGGTGGTCCACCGGATGGAGGAGCGGGGGGTCATGGCCGTGCCCGTGGTGAATAGAATCGGCGTTCTGGTCGGAGTCCTGCACCTCCATGACCTTATGAGAGCCGGGGCGGTATAAGCCTTATGGACAAGAAGATACGACGTCGGCTCATTCCCGTTCTTACGGTCCTTTCGCTGGTCGTCGTGGGGGCCTGCGAAGAGGATGCGCCCACCCCGGTGGCCGATCCGGATCTACGGAGCCTGCAGGCCGACGGCATCTTCTACGGGATGGAGACCTACCTGCGGCAGGACGGGATCCGCAGCGGGATGGTGGAGGCGGACAGCGCCTATCAGTTCACCGATTCCGCGAAGACCTACCTGTGGCAGATGGAGATGACCCTGTTCTACGAGGACGGTAGGGACCGGGCCTGGATCCGAGCCGACTCCGCCGTCCTGGAGACCCGGACCGAGCAGCTGGTGGCCCGGGGCAACGTGGTGGCGGAAGTCGCCGACGAAGGCGTACGGATCGAGAGCCCCGAACTCCAGTACGACCCCACCGCCTCGCAGATCTGGACCGATTCCTCCGTGGTCCTCACCCAGGACGGCGCGGTGCAGCGGGGAACGTGCTTCCGTTCCGACCTCCAGTTCCGGAACTGGGAGATCTGCAGCCCCGTGGGCGACATCCCCACGCGGGAGCCCGGGGGAGGACCCTGACGGAATGAGCTTCGCGTATCCGGGCGCCTCGGGGATCTCCCGGGTCGGGCGTCGTGCACTCCTTTGGTGTCTCCCGATCCTGGGAGGCCTCCTGGGCCCCGTCGGGCCCTCCGGTGCGAGCCCCGCCCAGGCCCAGCAGCGCGTCGGGACCTGCCGGGTCCTCCCGGGGACGCTGGGGGCGGCGGGGCGGAACCAGGGCGCCGGACGGGTCGTGTATCTGTCCCGGCCGCGCCTGGCCTGCGACGGCGGCATCACCATCCGGGCCGACTCCATGGTGATCTTCGAGGCCACCGGCTTCAACCAGCTCTTCGGGAGCGTCTATTTCGAGGATCAGACGCGCCGGCTGCGTGCTCGCCAGGCGCGGTACTTCGACCAGGTCGGGCGGCTGGAGGCCGACGGGGAGGTGGAACTCACGGACAAGGAGTCGGGGAACGTCCTGCAGGGGGAGAATCTCCTCTACCTCCGAGCGGATCCACGCCTCCGGCGCCAGGTGGAGGAGCTGACGGTCTGGGGGGGTCGGGCCCGAGCGCTCCTCTACCCGGGGACGCCGTCGAGCGACGCCCCTCCGCCCGCCGGGGTGCGGGACTCGGTACGGCTGGGCGTGTCGGCCCGGGACGCCATGGCGCGGGGAGAGGATCCCCTGGCGGTCCCGGAAGGTTCGGAGGCGCCCTCGCGGGAGCCCTACGATGTCACGGCGGACCGCATCTTCGTCCGGGGCGAGGATGTCTTCCGGGCCAACGGCACGGTCACGGTGACCCGGGACGCCCTGGACGCCTCGGCGGACTCCCTCCAGTACCAGCAGATGCGCGAGCGCCTCTTCCTGCAGGGGAACGCGGCCCTGAAGCAGGAGCGCTTCGACCTCCGGGGCGACGAGATCCTCCTGGTCCTCCCGGGAGACACGATCCGGTCCGTGGAATCCAGGGGGGGCGCACGCCTGGAGGGGGACGATCTGGAGCTGGACGCACCCTGGATCCGGATGGGGCTGGTCGACGGCGCTCTCGAGAACCTCTGGGCCACCCCCTTCAGGCCGGGCCAGGTCCTCCAAGGCCCCTCGGGCCCCCGGACACTCCCGGAGGAGCTGGACTCGCTGGACCAGGCCCGGGCCCGGGCCCGCTCCACCGACTTCGACATGGTGGCGGACTCCCTCGAGGTCCAGGCGCCGGGAGAGGTCCTGGAACGGCTCTTCGCGTCGGGACGGGCCCGCGCCGTGTCGTCGGGCCGGGACTCCCTGAACAGCCCTGGAACCCCCGAGTTGATCCGGGACGACTGGATCGAGGGGGACACCGTGGTGGCCTTCTTCCGGGAGGCGGCACCCGTCGCTCCAGGGGACTCGGCCCGCTACGTGATCGAGCGCCTCGAGGCCCGGGTGGGCGCCCGGAGCCTCTACCGGTTCGAATCCTCCAACACCGCCCCGTCACCGCCGGGGACCGTGGAGGCCACCGGCGAACCCGAGGTCGTCTCCGCCGGGGAGGCTGCACCCCCCGATTCCGTCGTGAACGTACAGTCCCGAACCGAGTCCACAGGGGTGGACCCGGGACCTCCGGGTCCCGTCACGGAAACAAGAACCTCGCCCGATCCCCGCCTGGCGGTCCACTATGTTATCGCAGACGAGATCATCATCTTCTTCTCCGATGGAGAGGTTCAGCGGATGGAGGTGAAGGGCCTGGACCAGGGTCTGTACCTGGATCCCCTGGGGCGTCGCGCCGTGACCGAGAGGGTGCCATGACCGACGGTGAATCCCGCCTCTGGGCCGAAGGGCTGACCAAGGTCTACCGGAAGCGCGCCGTGGTGAACGGCGTGGACATCGAGGTGCGCCAGGGAGAGATCGTGGGTCTCCTGGGACCCAACGGGGCAGGGAAGACCACCACCTTCTACATGGTGGTGGGCCTCATCGCCCCGGACCGGGGCGCCGTCCACCTGGACGACAAGGACCTCACCCGCACCCCCATGTACCAGCGGGCTCGGCTGGGGGTGGGCTACCTCGCCCAGGAGCCGTCCATCTTCCGGAAGCTGTCGGTGGAGGACAATGTGATGGCCATCCTGGAGTCGATGGATCTGCCCAAGAAGGAGCGGAACGCCCGGCTGGACCGGCTGCTGGGCGAGCTGGGCCTCGGTCATCTCCGGAAGAGCAAGGCCTATTCCCTGTCGGGAGGCGAGCGCCGACGGTTGGAGATCACCCGGGCCCTGGTTCAGCGGCCGAAGTTCATCCTCCTGGACGAGCCCTTCGCCGGAATCGACCCCATCGCCGTCCACGACATCCAGGAGATCGTGGCGGATCTCAAGACCCGGAGCATCGGTGTCATCATCTCGGACCACAACGTGGAGCAGACCCTGGAGATCGTGGACCGCGCCTACATCATGTACGACGGACGGATCCGGGTCAGCGGGACCGTGTCCGAGCTCGTCTGGAACGACGAGGTGGCGGAAATCTACCTGGGCCCGACCCTCACGGCCCGGATGCGGGCCCGCTTTCCCGCTCCCGAACGCCCTGCGGAGGTCGGGGCGTCGGGGCTGATGGGACCGGACGGCGCGTCGCCGGCCATGGATTCCTCGGCGATCCTCCGCGGGTCCCGACCACCGGGGGCCTCGTGAGCAGCGGCGGCGGAATCGGCACGCGCCTCTTCCAGGGGCAACAGCTCAAGCAGGAGATGCGGATCAACCCGCGTCTCTACCAGGCCATGGAGCTGCTCTACATGCCGCTCCTGGACCTCCAGCAGCATCTCAAGACCGAGATGGCCGAGAACCCGTTCCTCGAGCTCTCGGAAGCGGACGTCCAGCAGGAGGTGGAGCTCAAGGAGGAGGCGCCGGAAGCCAGCGACGAGGACGAGATCGACTGGGAGGAGATCCTCCTGGACGGCTTCGACGCCGGAGGCCGGAAGGCCGAGTACGAGCACAAGGAATACGTGGCCCCGACGGCCGTCGTCACCAAGGACCTGCAGCAGCAGCTCGAAGAACAGCTCCACCTCCTGGATCTGGACGAGCGGCAGATGCGCCTGGGTGAGGAGATCATCGGGAACGTGGGGGGCGACGGCCTCCTCAGCTGCGACCTCGACCTGGTGGTGGAAGGAGCCAACCGATGGCTCGAAGAAGCCAGGGAGACGCTCTTCGCACGGGCCAGCGGGATCGCCGACGAGGAGGAACGGAACGCCGAGCTGGCGGAGCTGGAGGTCCTGCTGGCGCCCTACGATCTCGAGGAGGCGGAGCATGTTCTCGGGCGGATCCAGACGCTGGAACCCGCCGGCGTAGGGGCTCGCTCCGTACAGGAGTGCATCCTGATCCAGATGCGTCAGGCGGATCTGGAGGGCTCCCTCCGGTACCGGATCATCGAGGAGCACTTCGACGACCTGGTGAACCACCGGTGGAGCGAGATCGCCCGGGAGATGGGGGTGAGCCAGAAGGAGGTGCAGGAGGCGGCGGACGGGATGGCGGAGTTCGATCCCAAGCCGGGACGGGCGGTATCCGCCGATCCGGAGCACTACGTCATTCCGGACCTGATCGTGGAGAAGATCGACGGCGAATACATGGTCTTCGCCAACGATACCAACCTCCCGCGGCTGCGTATCTCCCAGGCGTATCGAGACGTGGCCCGGGACAAGAACAAGTTCAAGGGCGAGAACCGGGATTTCATCTCCGCCAAGCTCAACTCCGCCAACTGGATGATCCAGGCCATCGAGCAGCGGCGTCAGACCATGCTCAAGGTCATGAACTTCATCGTCGATCGGCAGCGTGAGTTCTTCGAGAAGGGGATCCAGCACCTCCGCCCCCTGACGCTGCGGGAGGTGGCGGAGCACATCGACATGCACGAGTCCACCGTGTCCCGGGTGACGAACGAGAAGTTCGCCCAGACGCCCCGGGGCGTATATCCCCTCAAGTTCTTCTTCTCCTCGGGCCTCTCCACCGCCAGCGGTGAAGACATCTCCGCCCGTGGCGTGCGAGACAAGATCAAGCAGCTGGTGGAGGGTGAGGACTCCAAGAAGCCCCTCACGGATCAGGCCATCGTCCGGCTGCTCCTGGAGGACGGGGTGAAGATCGCCCGGCGGACCGTGGCCAAGTACCGGGACCAGCTCGGGATCCTCCCGGCCCGGATGCGGAAGCGGGTTTGACGTGTCCCGGGTGGTGAGCGTTCCGCCGGCCCCCGGCGAACCCCGGACCGACGCCCTCACCGCGGCCCGGGGTCTCACCGACGAGATGCGCCGGGACTTCTGCCTGCTCATTCCGGCCTACAACGAGGCCGAGATGATCCCGGAGCTCGTCTCGGAGGTTCGGGAGGCATTCGATCGATACGACCTGGACGGCCAGGTCGTCCTGGTGGACGACGGGTCCGGGGACGGGACGGGAGTCCTCGCCTCCGAGGCCGCGGTCGGGTGGCCCAATCTCACGGTGGTACGCCACCGGACGAACCTGGGGAAGACCGAGGCACTCCTGACGGGGGCGCGCCACACGGACCGGACGTGGATCGTCCTCTTCGACGCCGACCTCCAGCACCTGCCGGACGAGATTCCACGCTTCTTGAGCCGGGCGGCGGAAGGGTGGGACATCGTCACCGGCCGGAAGGTGGGGGACTACGACAAGCGTGGGGTCTCGAAAGTCTACAACGCCCTCAGCCGCCGACTCTTCGACGTACCCGTGTCGGACCTGAACTCCATGAAGGCGTTCCGGCGGGAGATCCTCGACGGGCTCCATCTTCGGCACGACTGGCACCGGTTTTTCGTTGTGCTCGCCCACGCCCAGGGCTGGTCCGTGTCGGAGATCGACATCCCCCTGTATCCAAGGCGCGCCGGAGAGTCGAAGTTCACGGGTCCCTGGCGGGTCGGGGTGGGCGTCCTGGACCTACTGTCCGTCGGCTTCCTCCTGCGCTTCAGCCGCAAGCCCCTCCTCTTCTTCGGATCCGCCGGTGCCGTCCTTCTGGCCCTGGGAACCGTGATCGGTCTCGGCGCCCTCTACGTCCGCCTCTTCATGGGGGTGGGCTTCCGGCCGGTCCTGTATCTGGTGATCCTCCTGGTGACGCTGGGGGCCCTCCTGATCGGTGTCGGCTTCCTGGCCGAGCTCGTGGCCCAGCTGCGGGAAGAGGTGACGGCCCTCCGGCGCCGGGACCCCGGGCAGCTCATGACGCCGATCCAGGGGGCAGGACAAAAGCCAGAATGAGCGTTCCGGTAGGCTCTCCACTCCCGAGCTCCACCTTCCCACCTGAGGCGATCCGAATGCGGCGGAGGCTGGTCGGGACCCACGATTCCACATGAGGTGAACATGCGTATCCTCATGCACTGCATATACTTCACGCCTGAAATCGGAGGTCTGGAAAGTCATGTCCACCACCTCTGCCGCGCCTTGGTGGGGTTGGGCCACGAGGTGGACATGGTCACCTCGCGATCCCGTCCCGGGCTCCCGGAGCGGGAGGAGATGGATGGGGTGCGCCTCTGGCGGACCTGGTTTCCGGCCCGGAACCCGGCGGGTTGGGTCGCCCACGCCATGGGCTCCATCCCTACCATGCGGCGCCTCGCCAGAGAGGCGGACGTGGTCCACGCCCAGGCGTTCTCCTCCGTGATCCCCGGGATGGCGGCCCGCGCCGTGAGGGGCGCCCCTCTGGCTACGACGTGGCACACCTCCCACTTCCTCAACCGGGCCGAGAGTGGGGTCTGGCGCCCGACCTTCCGCTGGATGCTCCGCCGGGTGGATTACAATCTCGCGGCCAGCGCCGAGATCGCCCGGGTGGGGGAGACCATCGCTCCCGGCGTATCGGTGGAAGCCCTCACCAACGGAGTGGATACGGCCATCTTCCGTCCCACCGAGCCCGCCCTCGGACCGCCGCCGGACGGGGTGCGGCGAATTCTGGTGCCGCGGCGGCTCTTCCCCAAGAACGGGGTGGAATACGCGCTCCGGGCCCTCCCCCTGATCCTGCAGGAGGTGGATGCCGAGATGGTGCTGGTGGGGGACGGGCCGGAGCGGGAGCGCCTGGAACGCCTGGCCTCGGAACTGGAGGTGGACCGGCGGGTCCGGTTCCTGGGGGCACGGCCGAACCGGGAGATGCCCGGGATCCTGTCCTCGGGCGAGCTCGCCGTCTTTCCGTCGCTCCTGGAGGCGACTTCCGTGGCAGCCCTCGAGTGCATGGCGTGCCAGGTCCCGGTTGCGGCCTCCCGCGTCGGGGGCCTCCCGGAGATCGTGGACGACGAGGTCGGGGGGCTGTTCGAGCCTGCGGATCCCGACTCCCTGGCTCGGACGGTCGTGGATCTCCTGGCGGACCCGGAGTTGGCCCGGCGTGGCGAGGTCGGCCGGGAACGGGTGGCTGCCTCGTGGAGCAACGACCGGCTGGCCCGGCGCCATCTCGACATCTACCGGGATCTCCTGGATCGACGCGGTCGAATCCCTGCCGCCTCCTGACCGTCACGAGCGTTCCCAACGTCATGCCCAGATCCATCCCCCGCTGGCTCCCGCCGATCCTCTTCGCGGTGCTGACCCTCGTACTCTTCCGGGACTTCGTCTTCTCCCGGGAGATGCTCTTCGGGTCGGACACCGAGGCCATGGGTTACATGGCCCGCCTCTTCTACGCCCAGGAGCTTCGGGCCGGCAACTTCCCCGGCTGGAACCCGCTCCTCCTTGGCGGGACGCCCTTCCTGGCCTCCCTGGCCGGGGGCGACAGCCTGTATCCGCCGTCGGTTCTCCTCCTTCTGATCCTGGAGCCCTACCGCGCCCTGGGGTGGAAGCTCGTCCTGCACGTCTTTTTCGCAGGGCTGGGAATGTACGGGTTCGTCCGTGCGCTGGGCGGCTCCAGGGCCGGTGCCACGGTGGCGGGGACGGCCTACCTCGTGGCGCCGTTCCTGGTGACCCTGGTCTGGCCCGGCCACGACGGAAAGCTCTTCGTCACCGCCCTGGCTCCCTGGCTCTTCTGGGCCATCGAGTCCTGGTTCCGGTCGGGACGCGGGCTGGCCTGGGCCGGGATCGGTGCCGTGGTGGCGCTCGTCATCCTCACCACCCACTTCCAGATGGCCTACTTCCTCTTCGGCGCCGCAGGCGTCTACGCCATCGCCCTGGCCGTGGGGATGGCGAGGCCACGGGACGAGGACGGGCAGGGTCGGGAACCGGCGGGACGGGCCGTGGCGGGTCGCAGATTCGTTCTCTTCCTCCTGGCCTCCCTGACGGGTCTGGCCGGCGCCGGGGTGCAGTTCCTCCCGGCGGTGGACTACATCACCGAATACTCCCGTCGGACCGCCACGACCACCCGGGCCGACCCCGGTGAGAACCGGGTCTACGCCTCGTCCTGGTCCCTGCATCCGGAGGAGGCCGCCGGACTGGTGATCCCCGAGTTCGTCGGATCCGACACCAACGGGGCCGAGTGGACCTCCGGGACCTACTGGGGTCGGAACCCCTTCAAGCTGAATCACGAGTATCTGGGACTCGCCGCCCTCCTCCTGGCGCTGGCGGCCTTCCTGGGGGGAGCCCGCAGGCTGGAGCGCTGGACGCTGTTCGGGATCGGGGCCGTGGCATTTCTCTATGCCCTGGGGACCCACACCCCGGTGTGGGGAATCCTCTACGCCCTCCTCCCGGGGATCGAGCTCTTCCGGGCACCCAGCATGGCCATCTTCCTCACGGGTCTCGCCGTGTGTGCCCTGGCGGGCCTGGGAGTGGACCGTTTCCTGACCTGGGTCGAGCACCCGGACGAGCCCGGGGCCCGGAGGGGTCAACGAACGATGTGGATCGCCACCGGGGTCCTGGGTGGACTCTTGGTCCTGGCGGCCAGCGGCGCCCTCTTCTCCGCCTGGAGCGGGATCCTCTACCCCGACCTTGCGGCGGGAAAGGCCGACGCGCTGGCTCGGGCCCAGCCCTTCATCGTCCGGGGAGCGCTGGTGGCCACACTCCTGGCTGGGGCCGTGGCGGGGGTCCTCACCCTGGGGCGCCGGGGAGCCCTCCCGGCGGCGGGGCTGGTCGCCGCTCTGGTGGCGATCGTGGCGCTGGACGGAATACGGGTGAGCGGAGCCTTTGTGGAGACGCGGGACTTCCAGCGCTTCTCGGCGCCGGACCCCAACATCCAGGCGCTCGAACGACTCCAGACCACCGAGCCGCCCTTCCGGGTCCTGGACATGAACCAGGGGGGCCAGTCGGTTCGGCCGGCCATGTTCGGGATCGAGCTGGCGTCGGGGCACCACCCCAACGACCTGGCTCGCTACCGTGAGCTCACGGGAATGGAGGGGAGCGGGGCCCCCATGAACCTCCTCCAGTCGGCGAACGTCCAGAAGATCCTGAACGTCCGGTATCTGATCTGGCCGGTCCGGACTCTCGGGGCTCCCGAGGGCTTCGAGCCGGTGAGCGCCACCCAGCTGGCCGACGGTCAGCTCTACGAGGCGGTGTACGAGATCCCCACGCTGCCTCGGGCCCGACTCGTGGCCCAGGCCGAGGTGGTGCCCGACGATCAGGCGGTGGAGCGCTTGATGGACCCGGCCTTCGACGTGGCCAGCACCGTGACGGTCCCCGAACCCCTGCAGGTTGAACTCGGCGGCGGCGTGCCCGTGGGCGAGGTGGAGTGGATCCTCCGGGACACGGACCGCAGCGCCCTCCGAGTCGAGATCGACCGTCCGGGTCTCCTGGTGGTGGCGAACAACTTCTACCCGGCCTGGCAGGCCACCGTCGACGGCGCCTCCACCCCCATCTTCCGGGTCAACCACACGCTCCAGGGGATTCCCGTGGAAGCCGGCATCCACGAGGTGACCCTCACCTTCCGGTCCGCCCGGGTCCGCCAGGGCCTCCTCCTGTCGGGGGCGGGTCTGCTCCTCCTGACGGGGGTGGCCGGGACGTCCGTGGTCCGCCGACGGCAGGGTGATCCGGATGC
>JARRPL010000043.1:14091-15133 GCA_037382905.1 Gemmatimonadota bacterium
GGGAGGCAGGGAAGGGCTCGTCCTCCCGAGACCCCCTCCCTCCCGGGGCCGTGGGGGGTGCGGCCGCGGCGGCCTCCAACGCCGCGTCGGTCCGCCGTCGCAGTCCGTGGCGGCGGTTGCTGGAGCTGGGGGTCACGGCCCTCGTCACCGTCTTCATCCTCCGACGCGTGGGCGTGGATCTCACCACCCTCGGGCGGCTGGATCTCTCGGCTTGGGAGCCGTCGCCGCTCCCCCTGCTGGGTTCGGTCCTGGTGCTGGCGTCGGGTTACCTCGTCTCCGCCTCCCTCTGGGGCCGTCTGGTGCGGGAGCTGGGAGGTCCTCGACTGGAGCTCGGCACCAGCGTACCCCTCTTCATGGTGGCCAACCTGGGTCGCTACGTCCCTGGCAAGGTGATTCAGATCGCCGGACTCACCTGGCTGGCCCGTCGGCGCGGGGTTCCGGCCCCCGTCGCCGCAGGTGCCGCGATCCTGGGCCAGGGGGTGGCCCTCCTGGGCGCCACGATCCTGGGGCTCGCAGCCTTCTTCAGCCCCGCCCTCGACCCGGCGTACCGCCTCTGGGGCTGGTCGGGGCTCGTGGGAGCCACCACCTTCGTGGTCCTGACGAGCCTTCCAGGGCCTGCGGCCCGCCTGGAGAGAGGCTGGTTCCGGCTGGCGGGTGGCACGCCGCCGCCCTCGGAGACGGACCCGGTGTCTCGGGCAGGCTTCGGCCTCCGCTGGACAACGCTCTACGTTCTGAACTGGTCTCTCTATGCGGTGGCCTTCTGGCTGCTCTACCTGGGGTTGGCGGGGTGGGCGCCGTTCCTGTATGTCGGACCGGCCTTCGCCGCGGCCTATGTCGGGGGCTACCTGGCCCTCTTCGCCCCGGCGGGGCTCGGCGTGCGGGAGGGTCTGCTGGCGGCCTTCCTCGCCCCGGTGCTGGAGCCCGAGGGGGCCCTCGCGCTGGCCGTCGTGGCCCGGATCTGGGCCACCGCCGTGGAGGTGATTCCGGCAGGGCTCATGACACCGGGGGTGCTCCGGAGCGCCCGGACCGATGCCGGGGGGGC
>JARRPL010000044.1:0-4802 GCA_037382905.1 Gemmatimonadota bacterium
GAGAACCATTTGATGGGCTTGGGCAGGGCCCTGGACCGATCCGCGAGAATCCGGGCCAGCGAGGGCGTCATCTCCGGCCGGAGCGAGATCGGCCGGTCCCCCTTGTCCACGAAGTTGTAGAGCTGGGAGACGATCTCCTCGCCGCTCTTCTCCACGTAGAGGTCCAACGCCTCCAACGGGGGACCGTCGTACTCCTGGAAGCCGTAGCGACGGGACACCCGACGCCAGGCCTCGAAGATGTGGGATCGGACCGCCAGGTCTTCCGGGGGGAAATCCCGGAACCCCGGAAGGCGGGAGAATTCGGTGGGGGACATGGGCGCGAATCTAGGCCTGGGAGGAGGGGAATGGAACCGGAGGCGCGGGCGGGCCGGACCGGTCCCGGAGACCGGGTCAGGGCGCCGGCGGGGGAAAGGGCTCGAGTCTCATGATCCGGAGCGCATCCCCCACGGTGTGGCACGAACCGGTGACCACGACCGTTCCTCCATGGGAGGCGGATCGGGCCTGGTCCAGGGCCCGGGAGAAATCGGTCTCCACCCGGATCCAGGGACGACGCTCCGGCTCCAGGGCCGACTCCACCACCCGCGCCGCCTCCCTGGGGTCCCACCTCCGCCCGTCCGGTGCCGACTGGGGCTGTGTGAGGATGGCCCCGTCGACCCGCTGCAGAAGGGGCGGGAGCATCTCGCCCCAGGTCTTGTCCCCCAGGACTCCCAGGAGAGCCACCCGTGGGCGGGGCAGCCCGATTCCGTCGAGCACCCGGACGAGCGACCGGACCCCCGCGGTGTTGTGGGCCACGTCGAAGATCCACTCCGTACCCTCCACCACCCGGATCTGGTCGCGGCCCGGCCACTGCACATCCCGGATCCCCTCCCGCACCTCCACGGGGGACGCGGGACGGAGCTCCTCCGGGAGCTGCTCCAGGGCACGGATCGCCAGAGCCGCATTGACGGCCTGGTGCTCCCCGACGAGGGGCGTATCGACCTGGAGCTCACCCCAGGGCACCGTGTCGACGGTGAAGCGGGTGCGGTCATGGGTCACCTCCAACGCCCGGATCTCCCGCTCCGGGTCCAACTCCGTGAGGGGGGCGCCCACCGCTCGGGCACGGCGGCGAAACACACCCAGAGGACCCGGCTTGACCTCGGCGGTGACCGCGGGGACGCCGGTCTTCAGGATCCCTGCCTTCTCCCCGGCGATGGCCTCCAAGGTGTCGCCCAGGAAGTCGGCGTGGTCCAGGGCGACGTTGGTGAGGACCGAAACCTGCGGACAGATGACGTTTGTGGCGTCCAACCGTCCGCCGAGCCCCACCTCCACCACCTGTACGTCCACCTCCTCCGATTGGAAGTAGCGGAAGGCCAGGAGGGTGGCCGCCTCGAAGAAGGTGAGCCCGTGAGACACCACCGTCCCCCTGATCTCCTCTGCCACGCGTTCGAGGGCCCGGGGGGAAGCGGGCCGTCCGTCCACCTGGAAGCGCTCCGTCAGGGAGCAGAGGTGGGGCGAGGTGTACAGCCCCACGCGTTTCCCGGACCTGGTAAGGACCGAGGCCAGGGTGGAGGCCACCGAACCCTTGCCGTTGGTGCCGCCGACGTGGAGGGCCGGGGCGCAACGCTCCGGGTTGCCCAGCTCCGCCAGAGCCGCCTCCATCCGCTCCAGACCCCAGTGGACTCCGGAGGGGAGAGGGGGGAACAGACGGTCGAACAGGGGATCCAGAAAGGGGCGGTCCAACCGGTCCGGGGTCGCCGACGCTCCCGACACTACTCCTCGCCGCCGGGGGCCCCGGTCATGTGCCGCAACAGCCGGTCCACCTCGCTGCGGAGATGCCTGCGGTCCACCACCCGGTCCACCATCCCGTGCTCCAGCAGGAACTCGGCACGCTGGAAGCCCTGGGGCAGCTCCTGTTTGATCGTCTCCTCGATGACCCTGGGACCGGCGAAGCCGATCAGGGCGCCGGGCTCCGCCAGGTTCACGTCTCCCAGCATGGCGTACGACGCCGTCACGCCCCCGGTGGTGGGATCGGTGAGGATGGAGATGAAGGGGAGGCCCGCCTCGTGCAGGCGTGCCAGGACGGCGGAGGTCTTGGCCATCTGCATCAGGGAGTAGATCCCCTCCATCATGCGGGCGCCTCCCGAGGCGCTGACCACCACGAAGGGGATGCCCCGCTCCAGGGCGACACGACCGGCCCGGGCGATCTTCTCGCCCACCACCGACCCCATGGAGCCACCGATGAAGCGGAAATCCATGACCGCCAGAGCCACGGGCCGGTCGTGGATGGAGCCGGTGCCGCTCACCACCGCATCGTTCCGCCCGACCTTCTTCTCCGCCGCCGCCACCCGGTCCTTGTAGTCCTTCAGGTCACGGAACCCCAGGGGATCGGCGCTGCGAAGATGGCTGTCGTGCTCCTCGAAGGAGCCGGGATCCAGGAGGAGGTCCACGTAGTCGTCGGCGGAGATCCGGAAGTGGAAGCCGCAGTCCGGGCAGACATTGAGGTTCTGGGCCAGCTTTTCCCGGTAGAGGATCTCACCGCAACCCTCGCACTTGTCGAAGACATCGGTGGGCAGATCTCTGCGGTCCGACGCCTTGAGGGGCTTCTTGTCTTTTCGGAACCAGGCCATGGAGTCTCCGCCGGAAGGGTCAGGCCACAATCCGTTCGTCGTCATGGGCCACCCTGGCGGCCAGGGCCCCCGCGATCCAGGACATGAGCAGGAAGTTGCCCCCGTAGCTCACGAACGGGAGAGGGATCCCCGTGACGGGCACGAGCCCAACGGTCATCCCGACGCTGACGAAGATGTGGACGAGCCAGGCGCCGAAGATACCCAGTAGGACGAGGCCCGCAAAGGGATCACCCACCTCCTCCGCCAGACGCACCAGCCGGCCCAGGACGAAGGCGAAGAGGAGGAGAGCCACCGCTACGCCGAAGAACCCCAGCTCCTCCCCCACCACGCTGAAGATGAAGTCGGTGTGCTGCTCCGGCAGGAAGTCGAAGGCCTTCTGGGTGCCGGCGGTGAACCCTTTTCCCCACGTCCCGCCGCTCCCTACCGCCACCATGGACTGGATGAGGTGATACCCGGCCCCGCGTGGATCGACCTCGGGGTCGAGGAAGACCAGGAGCCGGTTCTGCTGATACTCGGCCAACGAATTCCACAGAGGGCTCGCGATGGTCCCAGCGGCGAGGTTGGCGACGACCACCGCCACAGATTCGTAGAAGTAGAGTCGGTACCGCCACAGATAGAGGGCGCCCAGCAGCACCACGAAGTAGAGGGACCACGCCACCGTGTCGAAGGCCAGGATCAGGGACGGAAGCGGCGAAGCCAGGAGGAGGAGAAGCGGGATGGACGTACCGGCCCAGAAGAGTGCGGCGAAGAGGATGCCCACGAAGGCCTGAGCGGTCCCCAGGTCCGGTTGGAGCATCACCAGGGCCAGAGGGACCGCCGCGATGGCGCCGGGAACCACCAGATCCCGGAGGCTCCCGGGCGCATCCCCTCGCATGGAGAGGTACCGAGCCAGGGCGAGAATGGTCGCGAGCTTGGCGGGCTCGGCAGGTTGGAATCGCACCGGCCCCAGCACGATCCAGCTCTTCGTGCCCGCTGCGGTGCCGGCACCGGTCCCCACCACCAGGGTGGCCGCCAGGAGAACGAGCCCCAGAACGTACGCCGGCAGCGCTGCCCACTCCAGCCAGCGAACGCTGATCCGGCTCACAACGGTGAAGGCGACGAGACCGAGCCCGAACCAGATCGCCTGCCGCCGCCAGGCGTTCACGACCCCGGGCTCCGGGAAGTGGGTCAGCCCCGCCGAGTAGATCATGGCGATCCCGAACAGGGTGAGGGCCGCGGCGGCGGCCACCAGGGGCGGATCCACAGCCCACGCCCGGAAGATCCGCTTCACTGGCCCCCCGTCACGGACCCGGCGCCGGGGGATGGTCCTGCGGCCACCTCCCGCGGGGGCGGGATCGGCGCCCAGTCGGGCCAGGGGCCCGTGAGGATGTGCTCCCGCAGCGTCTGGATCGTGTCTACCGGGATGCCGTACTTCCGCCGGAGATAGAAGTCGGCGGTCTTGGCCATGATGGGGGCCGCCGTCGACGAGCCACCTCCCCCGTACTCCACCAGGACCACGACCGCCACCTCGGGTGGGGCCCCCTTGGGTCCCGCCATCCCGGCGAACCAGGCGTGATCCTCCGCCAGGCCCTTGACGCTCAGCGGGTTCTGGCCCGTACCCGTCTTCCCCATCAGATCCCAGTGCTCCAGGGACGAGAGGTAGGCGGTGCCTCCCGGTGCCGTCACCCGGCGGAGGCCCTCACGCATCATCTCCAGCGCCTCGGGTGTCAGGTCGAGCTCCCACCCCTCCGGAGCCGGAAAGGGGCCGTCGGGGAAGAGGCGGGGCGCCGGAGCAGAACCGTCTCGGGCGATGGCCACGTAGAACTGGGCCATCTTCAGCGGGGTCTGGGAGTTGGGGCCCTGGCCGATGGCCAGATTGAGCACCTCGCCCTCCCGGGGTGTGTAGCCGAACACCCGCTGCCAGTATTCGGGACCCTGAGGGAAGATCCCTGGATTCTCCTGGGGCAGGTCGATGCCACATCGGTCCGCAAATCCCACCCGGTTCGCCTCGTCCAACAGCTTCTGCAGCCCGATGCGAAGCCCGAGCTGATAGAAATAGACGTCGCACGAGTGCTGGATGGCCTCGAGCAGGTTGACGTCCCCGTGGCCCTCCCGGTTCCAGCACCGGGCGATCCGGTTGCCGAAGGCGAAGGCGCCGGTACAAGGCACCTCCATGCGCTCGTACGGCCCCACAAGCCCCAGATCCAGCGCGATGGC
>JARRPL010000044.1:4883-18872 GCA_037382905.1 Gemmatimonadota bacterium
GGATGTTCCCGTCCGCCGGGTCGAGGGCCACGACCGCTCCACTCAGGGTGTCGGGAAAGATCTCGTGAATGAACTCCTGCAGGGTGAGATCGATGGAGAGGGTGATGTCCTGCCCCGGCTCCGCCGGGTCGGTGCGCCCCGCGATGTCGCCTACGATCCGTCGCCGGGCATCCACCTCCACGAAGCGGGTCCCGGGTCGACCCTGCAGGAGGGCTTCGTATTCCCGTTCGATCCCCGTCTTCCCCACGATCACGCCCTGGTCGTAGCGGCGCGCGTCCTGGAACTCCGGAAGCTCCAGCTCCTCTTCGGTGATCTGACCGATGTAGCCGGTCACGTGACCGATGGCGGCCCCGCCGTGATAGAGGCGGCGGGGCCTGGACTCGACGAAGACCTGCGGGAAGTCGCTCCGGACCTCCTCCAGCGCCGAGACCTCCTCGAAGGAGGCATCGGGATCCACCTCCAACGGGAGGCCCCGATCCCGGGCGGCACGGACCATCAGCTCCTCGATCTCCTCGTCCGGCAACTCCATCACCGCCTGAAGGCGATGGAGGGTGGCCTCGAGGGAATCCAGCGGCGCCGGCAGCAAGGTCACGGCGTAGCCCGGGACGTTCTCTGCGATGATACGGCCGTATCGGTCGTAGATGGTCCCCCGGGGAGCGGGCAGGTCCACCCTGCGGATCAGGTTCTCCTGTGCCGTGACGGCATAGTCGCCGGCCTGGAGGATCTGGAGACGGAAGAAGGCCCCGCCCAGGAGAAGGACGAACAGGGCCAGGGCCGCCAGGGCCAGCCGGCCCCGGGCCTTCCGCGCCAGAGGATGATACGCGTTCACGAACCCACTCCCCGGGGTCCCTGCAAGACGCCCGTGACGAAAACCACCGCGAGTCCCACCAAGGTCATGTAGAGGGCGGCCAGCCCGGCATCCACCACCAGGGCCTCCACCGGCGGGGGGCGGAATCCCGACCCCACTGCCACCCAATACACGAAATCCCTCAACCATTTCCCCAGGAAGAGGTAGCTGGCCACGAAGAGAAGGGAGTCTCCGACGAAAAGCTCACGGGATCGGGCGGCGAGGGCGCCCACGATCGCCAGCGCAAGGCCGTGAGCCCCGAAGGCCAGAAGTCCCTGTGCGTCCTCCAAGAGGCCCAGGGTCCAGCCGAGACCGGCGGCCAACGCCATGTGACACTCCCGCGCCACCACGAGAAGGGCCAGCGTGAAGAGATCCGGCGCCGCTGCCCCCACGCCGAAGCCCACGTGGATCACCAGATGCAGCAACACCAGGAGCCCGGCCACCACCCAGTCGAGAATCCTCACACGCCGCCTCCCCCGTCCGGGAGCGTATCCCCGGTGAGCACCCGGACCGAATCCCGGAGACGCTCCATCGAATCCCGGACCACCCGGAGCGAGTCCTCCAGGACGAGCAATCGCCCTGCGCGCTCCTCCGCCCGCAGGAGCTCGGCCTCGGTCCAGGTGTCGGTGACATCGTCCCGGAGCGTGGTCCCCTCCAGCGCCACCAGGGCGTGGGTCACGCTCCCCACCTCCACGAAGGGTTCGAGCCAGTAGCTCTTCTGCCACCCCCCCACCGAGTCTTCCACCGCCGTGATCCGGCCGATGGGAATGCCCCTGGGGAAGGCCTGCCCCAGACCGCTGGTCACCACCACCGTGCCCGTGGCCACCCGGGCATTGAACGGCACGCCGGTGAGAATGAGCCGGGACGCCTCCTGGAAGCGACCGGGTCGACTCTCTACCAGGCCGAACCAGAACCCGTCCCGGGTCATGGCGCTGGCACGGAAATCGGGGTGGCTCCAGTCCATCCCCACCGCCTGGTCCGGGAGGGCCTCCCGGATGACGCCCGCCAGACCCTCCCGTGTGATGAGGGGAGCCCGCAGGGCGATGCCGTCCCGGCGACCCGCGTCCACCAGCAAGGTGCTTCGGGATTCGGCGGTCCCGGGACGGAGCACCCGAACGGCCCGCCACCCGGGCCCCAGCTCCCGGGAGAGGTCCAGAAGGCCGCGCAGGAGTCGATTCTCCGCCACGACGGTGGACCGGGAGACCGACTCCACCGTCAGCGAGTCGATCTCTGCCTGGAGCTCCTCCACCAGACGTCCCCGGTTGGCTGCCGCGACGCGGGACTGCTGCAGGGCCAGAAAGGGCCGAAGCACCGTGCCTCGGAACACCGACGCAAGGGGCGCCTGGGCCCCTTCGGGAAGGTTGAGGACCAACAGCGCCACGGCGAGGACGACCAGCGCGCCCCGGAACTCCCGTTGCGCGCCGTGCTCGTCGGCGACCTTGGGGGGGAGCGGGGCCATGACCCCGTCAGGTGGTCAGGACGGGCCGGTACTTGGTGAGGTCGTCCAGCACCCGTCCACACCCCCGCACCACGCAGGTGAGGGGATCCTCGTCCACGTGGATCGGAAGATTGGTCTCGTGCTCCAGAAGGCGGTCGAGGCCCCGGATGAGCGCGCCGCCCCCGGTCATGACGATGCCCCGGTCCACGATGTCGGAGGAGAGCTCCGGCGGCGTGATCTCCAAGGCCCGGCGGACCGCCTCGACGATGGCCTGGATGGGCTCCTGGATGCACTCCCGGATCTCCTGTGAGTGCACCGTCACCGTCTTGGGTATGCCGCTCACCAGATCCCTCCCCTTCACCTCCATCTCCCGCTCTTCGCCGTAGTCGAAGGCCGAGCCGATCTGCACCTTGATGGCCTCCGCCGTGGGCTCCCCGATGAGCAGATTGTAATTCTTCCGCAGGAAGGTGACGATTCCCGAGTCGAGTTCGTCGCCGCCGACCCGGATCGAGGTGTTGGAGACGATCCCCGAGAGGGCGATGACCGCGATCTCGGTGGTTCCACCCCCGATGTCGATGACCATGTTCCCCGTAGGCGTCTCCACGGGAAGGCCAACGCCGATGGCCGCAGCCATGGGCTCATCCGCCATGTAGACCGCCTTGGCGCCTGCAGCCATCGCCGAGGACCGGACGGCCCGACGCTCCAACTCGGTGATCCCGGAGGGCACTCCCACCACGACCCGAGGCTTGATCCGAAAGATGCGCTTGGCCGTGACCTGCTTCAGGAAGTGACGGAGCATTCCCTCCGTCACATCCACGTCGGCGATGACCCCGTCCTTCAGAGGCCGCACCGCCTCGATCCCCTCGGGCGTGCGACCCAGCATGCGCTTGGCTTCGAGGCCGATCCCCACGATCTGACCGGTGGATTTCTCCACGGCCACCACGGAGGGTTCATTGAGGACGATGCCTTCCCCCTTCACATAGACGAGGGTGTTGGCCGTCCCCAGATCCACGGCGATATCGTTCACCGGGATCAGGCGGCCGGAGTTCAGCCAGCGACGAAATTCGGACACAGGAGGTGGGGTTCGAAGAGTGCGGATACGGCGGGAGCCAACCGATGGAGAGGCCTCAGGGCAAGGCATTCAAGCTATACCGGAAACCCCCCTCCGGGCAATGCGTCTCAAGGGTTTTCCACGACCCCTAATCAAATGTTTACGGTGCGGCCGGACGATCCGCCAGGATCCCGTCAATCCTTCCCGGTGGAACCGAACCCTCCGGTGCCCCGTGCGGTGTCCGAAACGACCTCCACTTCCCGGACCTCCAGGACCTCGAAACGGGCGAACACGAGTTGCGCCACCCGGTCTCCGCGAGTGATCGCCACGGCCTTCCGGCCCAGGTTGATCAACGGGACCTTCAGCTCGCCTCGGTAGTCCGGATCGATGGTGCCCGGCGTGTTGGGCAACGTCACCCCGTGACGCACCGCGAGCCCGGAACGTGGCCTCACCTGGCACTCCACGCCTTCGGGGAGTTCCATGCGGAGTCCCGTCCCCACGAGCCGGATGTCGCCGGGCTCCAGGACGAAGTCGACCTCCGCAGATCGGACGTCGTAGCCGGCTGCGTGAGCGCTGGCCCGGGACGGGAGAGGCAACTCCGGGTTGCTCTCGAGCCGAACGAATCGCACCGCCTGATTCATCCCGGCGACTCCCCGGCTCAGCTCCAGAACACCCGAGGGTCGTGGGCCTCCATGCCGAAGGCCTCTGCCACCCCGTCGTAGGTGACCTTTCCCGCCACCACGTTCAGCCCCATCGCCAGTGCGGGATCGGCGGCGCAGGCTGCCTTCCACCCGTGCCCCGCCAGGGTGAGTGCGTACGGGAGGGTGGCATTCGTCAGGGCCAGCGTGCTGGTGCGGGGCACTCCACCCGGCATGTTCGCCACGGCGTAGTGGATGACGCCCTCGACGGTGTAGATGGGGTCGTCGTGGGTGGTGGGCTTGATCGTCTCGACGCAACCGCCCTGGTCCACCGCCACGTCCACGATCACCGAGCCGGGTCGCATGTTCTTCAGATCCTCACGGGTGACCAGGCTGGGCGCCTTCTTTCCGGGGATCAGAACGGCGCCGATGACCAGGTCCGCATCCTCCAGCTGCTTCCGGACCGCGTACCGGGTGCTGAACAGCAGGTTCACGTTCGCGGGCATCACGTCGTCCAGATAGCGGAGGCGCGCCAGGTCGATATCCATGATGGAGACCCGGGCCCCCAACCCGGCGGCCATCTTCGCGGCATTCACCCCCACGACGCCGCCGCCCAGGATCAGCACCTTGCCCGGCAGCACGCCGGGGACACCCCCCAGGAGCACTCCGGCACCGCCGGAGTGGCGCTCCAGGTACTTGGCACCCTCCTGCACCGCCATGCGACCCGCCACCTCCGACATGGGCGTCAAGAGCGGGAGCTCGCCGCTGGGCAGCTCCACCGTCTCGTAGGCCAGGGCCACGGCTCCCGAGTCCATGACCGCCCGCGTGAGGGGTTCGGACGCCGCGAAGTGGAAATAGGTGAAGAGGAGCTGGCCGTCGCGCATGCGAGGCCACTCGGGCTCGATGGGCTCCTTGACCTTCATGATCATCTCGGCCCGGGCCCAGACCTCCTCGGCGGTGGCGACGATCTCGGCTCCAGCGGCCTCGTAGAAATCGTCGGTGAACCCGCTGGCGAGTCCTGCCCCCGCCTCCACCATCACCTGATGTCCCGCGTGGGTCAGGGCCTCGGCTCCAGCCGGGGTCAGGGCCACACGGTACTCCTCACGCTTGATCTCTGCTGGCACGCCGATGAGCATGGTCGAATCCGTCTCGGGAAAGGGGGTCAGGGGTCCCGGTCTCACTTCCCGGGCGCAGGGATTCTACAGAAAGCACCGGGTCCCGTCACCCGGGGCCCGCGAGGAGGTCCGGTTCGGGAACCGTCAATCACCGCCGGGCCCGAGGGACACGGAGAGCATTTCCTCGGGGCGGAGGAACCGGGAGGCCACCGCCGCCACGTCGTCCGCCGTGACCGCGTCGTACCGGGCGAGGGTCTCGTCGAGACTCAGGAGCGGTTCCCCGTGAAGCGCCGAGGCCGCGAGCCGATGCAGTCGGGCCCCGGTGGATTCCAGCGCCAGCGTCAACTGGCCCTTCACCTGCGAGCGGACCCGGTGCAGCTCCTCTTCCGGAAGACCCTCCCGGGCCAGGCGGGCCAGCTCCTCACGGACCGCCTCCGCGGCGGCATCGGCGGTGGCCGGGCGGGTGGCGAGGTAGACCCCCATGGCGCCCCCGGCGCTGTAGAAGGCGTGGAAGCTGTAGACCGCGTAGGCCAGACCCATCTCCTCCCGAATACGCTGGAAGAGGCGAGAGCTCATCCCGCCCCCCAGCGCCTGGGACAGGAGGACCAGGGCGTACCGTCGGGGATCGGCATGAGGAAGGGCCGGGCCGCCCAGGACCACATGGGTCTGAGCGCTGTCCCGGGCGACGTGCATCCGGCCCTTGCGGGTGGGGGCCGGGACCGGGACCGATGCCGGGACCTCCCCGGCATCCAGCGTACCGAAATGCCCCTCCACGAGCTCTCGAAGTCCCTCGTGCTCGAGGCTGCCCGCCGCCGCGATCACCAGATTTCCAGCGCCGTAGCGTCTCGTCTGGATCTCCCGGAGGACCCCGGAGGACAGGGCCGCCACCGTCTCCCGGCTCCCCAGGATGGGATAGCCATACGGATGTCCGTCCCACAGCGCCGAGGCGTGGAGGTCGAAGATCAGATCCTCCGGGGTGTCGTCCACCATGGCGATCTCCTCCAGAACCACCTCCCGCTCCAGCGCCAGGTCTTCTTCCCGCAGGAGGGGATGCCGGACCAGATCCGCCAGCACATCCACCGCGTCGCCCACATGCAGATCCAGGACCCGGGCCTGATACGAGGTGTGCTCCCGGGAGGTGTAGGCATCGAGCGAACCACCCACCGACTCCAACGACAGGGCGATCTCCTGGGCCGAGCGCCGCCGGGTCCCCTTGAAGACCATGTGCTCCAGCATGTGGCTGGCGCCCATGACCGCCGGGTCTTCGTGGACCACGCCCTGCGCCGCCCACACACCCACCGCAACCGAGCGAAGGCCGTCGATCCGCTCGGTGAGCAGCCGCAGACCGTTCGGGAGGGTGGTGACCCGGATGTCCCCCGTATCGACCCCCCGCCCCGCGGTGGACCCGTGGAACGTCGAAGGGGACGCGGCCTCTCGGCCGCGCCCCCTGAACGACGCTACGCGCCGGAGGGGACTAGTCCTCCCCACCCGCCTCATTCTCCTCCGCCAGTGCCGCGCGGCGAGAGAGGCGCAGGCGCCCCTTCTCGTCGATGGAGAGGAGCTTGACCCGGGTGATGTCCCCCTTCTTGAGGACGTCCTCGGTCTTCTCGACCCGACCCTCGGCCAACTCGGAGATGTGGCACAGACCCTCGGTCCCGGGAAGGATCTCCACGAAGGCACCGAAGGTGGTCGTGTTCTTGACCGGTCCCTCGTAGATCCGCCCGACCTCGGGCTCCTTCACGATCGCCTCGACCATCTCCCGGGCCCGATCCGCTGCCTCGCCGCTGATGGCCGCGATCTTCACGAGACCACTGTCGTCGATCTCGATGGTGGCGCCGGACTCGTCCTGGATGGCGCGGATCGTCTTCCCCTTCGGTCCGATGACCTCACCGATCTTCTCGGGGTTGATCTGGATCGTCGTGATCCTCGGCGCCCACTCCGACACCTCATCCCGGGGCCGGTCGAGTGCCTGGTCCATGAGGTCCAGGATGTGCATCCGCCCCTTGTGGGCCCTCTTCACCGCCTCCCGCATGATGTCGAGGGTGAGCCCCTTGATCTTGATGTCCATCTGGATGGAGGTCACGCCCTCACGGGTTCCCGCCACCTTGAAGTCCATGTCGCCGAGGGCGTCCTCGAGGCCGAGGATGTCGGTGAGGACCGCCACGTCATCGCCCTCCTTGATGAGGCCCATGGCCACCCCGGCGCACGCCGCCTTGATGGGGACGCCCGCATCCATGAGGGCCAGAGAGGCCCCGCAGACGGAGGCCATGGAGGAGGAGCCGTTCGACTCCAGGATGTCCGACACCACCCGCAGCGTGTAGGGGAAGTCGTCGTACGCCGGCAGGAGCGGCTGGATCGCCCGCTCCGCCAGATTCCCGTGCCCCTGCTCCCGCCGCGACGTGCCCCGGAAGGGCCGTGCCTCACCTACGGAGAACGGCGGGAAGTTGTAGTGGAGCATGAAGGTCTTCGTGACCTCCTCCCGGACGTCGATGCTGTCGATGCGTTGCTCGTCCCGGGAGGTCCCCAGGGTGGTGACCGCAAGCGCCTGGGTCTGACCCCGGGTGAAGAGGGCCGACCCGTGGGTCCGGGGGAGAACGCCGACCTCGCAGGAGATGGGACGGATGTCGTCCAGGCCCCGCCCGTCGGCCCGCTCGCCCTTCTTCAGGATCTGCTGGCGCATGACCCGCTTCTCGATGGCCCGAAGAACCTCTCCGACGTCCTTCTCGTGGTCGGCCCAGGCCTCGTCCTCGTTCTTGAGCGTGTCGATGACGTCGTCCTTGAGCGCCGCCATCGCCTGCTGGCGCTCCTGCTTGTCCGGCAGGCTCAGGGCTTCGCTGACCCGGGAACCGGCCAGCCCCTCGACCTTCTCCTTGAGCGTCTGATAGGGTTCGACGGGCGTCCACTCCATGTCCGGCACGGAGTGACCCTCCAGGAGCTCCTCCTGGATGGCGATGAGCTCACGAATCCCCTCGTGGGCGAACTCGACACCCTGAAGAATGTCCTCTTCGGCCACCTCGAGCGCTCCGCCCTCGACCATGAGGATCGCGTCGCTCGTACCCGACACCACCAGGTCCATGTCCGAGTACTCCAGCTGCTGGAAGGTGGGATTCCAGATCCAGTTGCCCTGGACCCGCCCCACCCGGACGCTCGCGACCCGGTCGTGGAAGGGTATGTCGGACAGGTTCAACGCCACGCTGGCCCCGAGCATGGCGAGGACGTCGGCGTCGTTCTCCTGATCTGCACTCAGGATGAAGCACGCGATCTGCGTCTCGTGCATGTACCCGTCGGGGAACAGCGGCCGGAGCGGCCGATCGGTGAGACGCGCCGAGAGGACCTCCTTCTCACCCGGACGACCCTCCCGCTTGAAGAAGCCTCCGGGGATCTTCCCGGCGGCGTAGGACTTCTCCCTGTATTCCACCGTCAAGGGGAAGAATGGGAGGTGGGTGGGTCTGTTCTGAGCGGTCGCGGTGCACAGCACCACGGTCTCACCGTACTGCACGAGGCAGGAACCCCCGGCGAGCTTGGCCATCCGGCCGATCTCGAGGGTGAGGGGACGTCCTGCGAACTGGCGCTCGATGCGCTGGATCATGTCTTCGTTTCTCATCCGCTTCGCCACGGGGGACCGTTTCCCCCAGGCTGGTTTTCTGGTTGGCCCGGGTCACATTCCCCGGACCGCTTCGATCCCGCCGTGGTCCGATTCCACAACGGGGAACGGAAAAGGGCGGCGACCGATCGGCCCCCGCCCTTCTCCGCAGTCCTCAGTGACGGAGTCCCAGGTCCGCGATCAAGCTGCGGTACCGGTCGAGATCCGTCTTCTTCAGATATTCCAGCAGCCGCCGACGGCGACCCACCATCTTGAGCAGGCCGCGACGACTGTGGTGGTCGTGCTTGTGCGTGTCGAAATGGTTCCGGAGATGGTTGATGCGCTCCGTCAGGAGGGCGATCTGGACGGGAGCACTCCCGACATCGCCTTCGTGAAGCGCGTACTTCTCGATGATTTCAGTCTTGTTCATGCTCGTAAGAGCCTCCTCAAGAGTCGTTCGCTGCAAGGGAAGCAGGGGCTGCCGCGGACGCGGTTTGCCAGCCTGAAAGGCTAACGCATCGGTCCGGCGCGTTCAATACGCCTCGAGAACCTGCCGAGCCTCTTCCACGTCCGCCCTCATCTGATTCACCAGCTCCTGGACCGAAACGAACGGCACCACCGGTCGCAGGTACTTCACGAAATCCACCCGGACAGGTTCCCCGTAGAGATCCCCCTCGAAGTCCAGGAGGTGCAGCTCGACGCTGGGAGGCGCACCGGGGAAGGTGGGCCGTGGGCCAAGGTGCAGCGCACCCTTGAAGATCCCCCGGCGGGTGATCCCCATGACGGCATAGATCCCGGCCGGAGGCAGGAGCTTCTCCGAGGGGAAACCGGAGAGGTTCGCCGTGGGGAAGCCCAGCTGCCGGCCCCGACCGTCCCCGCGCACCACGAGCCCCCGGAGCGCGTACGGACGGCCCAGCCCGTCCCGGGCGCGCCCCATCTCCCCGTCCGCCACCCAGGCCCGGATGCGGCTGGAGGAGATGGGGGCCTCGCCCGCCTCCACCGGTCCCACCACGTCCACGGCGAAGCCAAGCTCCGCACCGATCCCTCGAAGGGTATCGGCGTCACCGGACCGACCCTTCCCGAAGCCGTGGTCGTAGCCGATCACCAGCTCTTCCACCCGAAGTCGCCGGACCAGGATCTCCTCGACGAATCGCCGGGGCTCGTAGCTCGCCAGCTCCGGGGTGAAGGTGAGGAATACCGCATACTCCAAGCCGCTCTCCGCCAGGATCTCCGTCTTCTCCACCGGGGTCGTGAGGAGGGGAGGGGCGTGCTCCGGCCGGACAATACGGAGTGGGTGGGGGTCGAAGGTGACCAGCACACTCCGCCGACCGCTGGCCCGGGCCCGGGCCTGGATCTCCTTCAACACGGCCCAGTGGCCCCGATGGACCCCGTCGAAGGTGCCGACGGTGACCACGGTGCCCCGGTCGGAGGGAAGGCCGGAGGTCACGGGGTCTCGGGAGGCGGAAAGACCCGGCGCGGCCGGAGCACGCCTTCGTCCAGCTCGCAGATGGCCAGAAGCGTACCCTGCCATTCGGCCACCACGGGACCCGTCTCCGACCGGTCCACCCGAAGACGCTGCCCGTGGGCGAGTCGCTGTGCCTCTTCGTCATTCAGCGCGACCCGGGGCCACCCGTCCAGGGCGGCGAGCGGGCGAATCCACGCCCCGGGTGGAATCCCGTCGGCGAGATCGCCCGGGAGGGCGTCATCGACGGACCAACGACCAACACGGGTTCTCCTCAGAGCCGTGAGGTGAGCCGTGGTCCCGAGACGGTGGGCCAGGTCCCGCGCGAGGGCCCGGACATAGGTGCCGCTGGAGCACCGCACCCGAAAGGCGACGTCCGGCGGGTCGAACGACGTGAGCGCCAATTCGTGGATCACCACCGGAACGGGAGCGAGCTCGACCCGCTCCCCCCGGCGGGCCTTCCGGTGCGCCGCCTCGCCGTCGATCTTCTTCGCCGAGAATGCGGGTGGCAGCTGGAGGATCTCGCCGACCAGCCCTCCCAGAGCCCCTCGGACCTCCTCTTCGGTCCGTTCCCGCCAGACGTCATCGGTGGCCACCACGGCGCCCTCGGGGTCGAGGGTGTCGGTCCCGACGCCGAGGCGGGCCGTCGCCTGGTACTCCTTGTCGGCACCGACGAGGTACTGCACCAGCCGGGTGGCAGGCCCCACGCAGAGGATCAGGAGGCCCGATGCGAAGGGATCGAGGGTCCCGGTGTGCCCCACGCGTCGCTCCTGGAGGACGCGACGCACCCGGGCCACCATATCGTGGGAGGTGGGTCCCACGGGCTTGTCCAGTCGAAGGACGCCCCCGCCCGGCGGAATCCGGTTCACCTCACTCACGCGTCCCCGGGGCCCGCGCCCTCCGGCCCTTCGGTGCCCTCCCGACTCCCGTCATCGTCCCCGTCGTCGGTCCATCCGTCGTCCGGACGGACCTCCTCAAGGAGCCGCTCGATGCGCAGGGCCTGGTCCAGCGTCTCGTCGAAGGCGAAGCGAAGCTCCGGCACACGACGGATGGTGAGCTGGGCACCGAGCATCCTTCGAAGGTAGGGCGCCGCGGCCTCCAGACCCTCGATGGATGCCTCCCGTTCCTCCTCCGTGAGCGTCCGCACGAAGACCCGGGCCAGCGACAGGTCCGACGTGACCCTCACGTTGGTCACCGTCACCGAACCGACCCGAGGGTCGCTCACCTGGGTCCGGATCAGCTCCGACAATTCACGCTTGAGCTGCTCGTTCAGACGCTCGATGCGACGATGGCTCATCTCAGCGGAACTCCCGTTGAACGGACGAGATCAGGACGCGGCGATCCTCCTCCACGAAGCGGTCCACCCGGTCCAGCACACCTTCCAGGACTCCCCGGTCCGATCCCACGACCGCCACTGTGAGCTCGGCTCGGACCAGCACCTCGAGCGCCCCGGTCTCGGCCACGGTGACGTTGAAGCGGTTGCGAAGGCGCTGACGCAGCGACTTGACCACCATGCGCTTCTCCTTCCGGCTCCCGCAGGCGGGGAGGCTCAAGCGGAAGGTCTGGACGGCGACGTGCACGACTGGCTGGGGCTCCCGGTCGGGCCCGGCGCCGTCCCTCGCCGACGCACCGCGCCGGACCCGAGGGACGGCGGCAGGGTCAGCCCCGCCCCTCGGCGCTCTCGGCCAGGGTCCGAGCGATCTCCTGGACGGTGTAGCACTCGATGACGTCGCCCACCTTGATGTCGTTGTAGTTGACGATCCCGATGCCGCACTCGTAGCCCTCCCGGACTTCCTTGACATCGTCCTTGAAGCGCTTGAGAGAGCTGAACTCACCGTCGTACTGGACGATCCCGTCCCGGATGAGCCGGGCCCGCCCCTTTCTCTCGATGACGCCATCGGTGACGTAGCAGCCGGCGATGGTGCCGACCCGGGAGATCCGGAAGGTGTCGCGAACCTCGGCCGTCCCCAGGATCTCCTCTCGCTGCTCAGGCGAAAGCATCCCCTCGAGCGCGGCCCTGATGTCGTCCACCGCGTGGTAGATGACCTCGTAGGTCTTGATCTCGACGCCGGAATCCTCCGCCATGTTGCGGGCATTGGCGTCGGGCCGCACACGGAACCCGATGATCACGGCCCCGGTGGTCTCGGCCAGGAGGATGTCCGACTCGTTGACGGCGCCCACGCCCCTGTGGACGACCTCCACCTGCACCTCGTTGGTGGAAAGCTGTTCGAGGGAGTCGGCCAGCGCCTGGACCGAGCCGTCCACGTCGCCCTTGATGATGAGGGGGAGCGTGCTCACCTCCCCTTGGGCCAGCATGTGCCCGAAGTCCCCGAGCTTCATGCCCCGGTCCTTGATTCGAAGCTGCTTCTCCCGATCGAGACGCTGGCGCGACGACGCGATCTCGGCGGCCTCGTCGGCGGCCATGACCTGGAAGGTGTCCCCGGCCTGAGGAACCCCGCCGGCTCCCAACACCTGCACGGGCACGCCGGGGCCGGCCTGGTCCACGGTCTTGCCCCGCTCGTCCAGCATCGCCCGGACCCGGCCTTCGTACAGGCCGACGAGGAAGTCGTCTCCCACGCGGAGCGTACCCTTCTGGACCATCACCGTGACCACCGGTCCCTTCCCGACGTCGAGCTGTGCCTCCACGACAGTGCCCTGGGCATCCCGGTCGGGATTGGCCTTGAGTTCCAGCATCTCCGACTGGAGAAGAACCTTCTCCAGGAGATCCTCGATCCCCTGCCCGGTCTTCGCCGAGACCTCCGCCACCAGGGTGTCCCCGCCGAAGTCCTCGACCTGAACCTCGTGCTGCAGCAGTTCCTGCTTCACGCGCGCAGGATTGGCTGCCGGCAGATCCACCTTGTTGACGGCCACCACCAGGGGCACACCCGCATTCTTCGCATGGGAGATGGCCTCGATGGTCTGAGGCATCACCGAGTCGTCGGCGGCCACGATCAGAATGACCACGTCCGTCAGATCCGCTCCCCGGGCCCGCATGGCCGTGAAGGCGGCATGGCCGGGGGTGTCCAGGAAGGACAGGCTGCGGCCGTCCTCCAGCTCCACGTGGTAGGCGCCGATGTGCTGGGTGATCCCACCACTCTCCCCGGCCACGACGTTGGTATTCCGGATCTTGTCCAGGAGCAGCGTCTTCCCGTGATCCACGTGACCCATCACCGTGACCACCGGCGGACGAGGCTTCAGCAGGGCAGGATCCTCTTCCTCCTCCTCCTCCGGGAGGGTCGCCTCGTACTCCTCCTCCTTGATGGCCGTGAAGCCGAACTCGTCCAGGAGCATCTCGATCTGGTCGAAGTCGAGGCGCTGGTTGATGGTCACCATCAGACCGAGATTCTTGAAGGCCGAGCCCACGATGGCCGTGGGGGACTCGTCCACGAGTTCGGCGAGCTCGGCCACGGTGAGGAATTCATTGACCCGAACCGTGGTCCGTTCCCTCTCCCGCTCCTCCTCCTGCTCGATCTCCTGGAGTTCGATCTCCTCCTTGGAGGGGCGGCTGCTCCGCTTCTTCTTCTTCTTCGAGCCGCCACCGCCTTTGATCTCGGCCATGACGCGCTGGAGGTTGTCCTGGACCTCGTTCTGGTCCACCCGGCGCTTCCGCTTCTCCCGGCGCTTCCGCTGGCCGTCGGAGGTGTACCCTTCGGCCTTGATGCGCACGGTCCCTCCCGGACCGGCGCTGGCGGCCGGGCGGGGCTTGCGGAACCGGGGCTTGACCTCCCCGACCGTATCGCGAACCGGCGTGGGGCTCGGACCTGCCGGGGCTGCCTCGTGCTCCGCCTCCGCCTCGGCCTCGACCTCTTCGTCCGCCTCGGCAGACGCCTCATCCTCGGCGGGCTCCTCGTCGGC
>JARRPL010000045.1:0-20256 GCA_037382905.1 Gemmatimonadota bacterium
AGGAACCCACACCCGTCCGGGCCATGGCCCCGATGAGCGCCGCCCTGGCGCTCGCCACGGCAGGTCTGGCGGAGGAGGGGATCGAGGGTCGTCGGCGTGCGGCGGCCGTCTGGTGGAGGAGCCTTCCCGAGGGTCCCTGGACGGTCCCACACGTCCTGGAGGGAGGCTCCGGATCGTACCTCCGCTTTCCACTCGTGACGTCTGAAGCCGCGATTCGTGACCGACTCGTCTCGCTGTTGGAGCGATTCGGGGCAGCGCGCGGATACCCTGCGGCGCTTTGTGACATCGAGCCGGCTCGGGCGATCGTTGCACCCACGCAACAAAGAGCCCTTGAGGGCGCTCGGCTCCTGGCGGCTCGGCTGTTCACCCTCCCGACCCACTCCTTTGTGGGAAAGCGCGACCAACGCCCGGTCTTGGAGGCTTTGGCGTCGCTCTGACCCGATCCTTCGATGGGGGTGAAGGAGCGGCTCGCGGGTCCGTCTTCGGAGCGCCTTAAGAGCCCTTGATTCAAGGGATTTGGGGCCCTTTCCGCGGCTGGCACGCTTCTCGCAAACTGGGGCGGCGTCGCATCGAGCCGCCGATGTGTCGCAACACTGCTCGGATCGAAGCCGCTGCGAGGCGGTTGGGCGAGGTCACGGCGTCGAGCACAGCACGTCAGGGCTTTCGGCCATCGAAGTGGATCCACGGGGCAAGCACTTCTGGCGGTTCGTGTGGCCCGATCCGTCCGCTTGGGGCGGGCGGGACTCGTCCACTGCAGCGCACCCGGTGCCTTTCCAGGATCCGCGTGCGGTCAGCCAAAGATCGCGCCATATGCTACGCTCCTCCGTCCTACCCCCGTTTCTTCGGGGCCGGCTACCCCGGTCCTTCGCTCTCGCCGCCCTCCTGGGCGGCCTGACCGTCGTCGGCTGCTCCGACGCCTCGTACATCACCCAGGCCCCCGATCCCCAGTACCTCGACGGCGTCGCTCAGGCACCCGCCTTCACGAGCCTGCGCATCTCGCCGAAGGAGTCGGTTCTCGCTCCGGGCGACTACAGTCAGCTCCGCCTGAGCGACGAGTCGGGCAACAGCGTCGATCCGTCCCAGGTCACGTGGTCTTCGGAATCCGTATCCGTTGCCACGGTGTCCTCCACGGGTCTGGTGCAGGGGGTGTCGAAGGGGGAGATCCTCATCACCGCCCGCAGTGGCGACATCTCGGCACAGCACAGCGTGGTCGTGGTGCGGGGCTCCGGCGAGTCCGACGGCTCCGACGGCTCCGACGGCGGCGATGGATCCGACGTCCAGATCACCATCACGAACTCCCAGTCGATCCTGAAGGTCGGCGACTACAGTCAGCTCCAGGTCCGGGACGCCGACGGCAACAAGATCGACCCGGCGGACGTCACCTGGTCCTCCAACTCCACCGCCGTCGCCTCCGTGTCCGCCAAGGGACTCGTCCAAGGCCAGGGCGGTGGCGAGACCATCATCACCGGCCGTCTCGGCAACTCCACCGCCCAGCACGACGTCTTCGTCTACGGACCCCCGGCGGAGGGAGACGGCTCCGACGGGGACGGCGGCTCCGACGGCGGTGATGGATCCGACGTCCAGATCACCATCACGAACTCCCAGTCCGTCCTGAAGGTCGGCGACTACAGCCAGCTCCAGGTCCGGGACGCCGACGGCAACACCATCGACCCGGCGGACGTGACCTGGTCCTCCGCCTCCACCGCCATCGCCTCCGTGTCCGCCAAGGGACTCGTCCGGGGTGAGGGCGGTGGCGAAACCATCATCACCGGCCGCCTCGGCAACTCCACCGCTCAGCACGACGTCTTCGTCCACGGCGCGAGCACCGGGGATCCCGACCTCGATCACATCGAGATCTCCCCGGGTTCATCCACTCTGGCGGAAGGCGAGTCGGTTCAGCTCCAGGCCATCGGGCGGAATGCGTCCGGAGAGCAGGTCGACATTCAGGTGAAGTGGTCCAGCGACAACACCGGGATCGCCACCGTGTCCTCCGGAGGGCGGGTGTCCGGCGTCAGGGAAGGGACGACCATGATCCGTGCGACCTCCAACGGGGTCACGGGGCGGCACGAGGTGCTGGTCCGGTCCAGCGCCGGCCCCGCGCCTCCCTCCGGCGAGTGGAACGAGCCGAGCGACTTCGTCATGACGGTGGACGAGCGATGGAATTCGTTCGATGACCTGAATTGGTACCACGGCACCGGGATGGAGGGGTCGGTGGAGACCAAGAACGGAAAGCTGGTCTGGACCTACCCCACGGGAATGTCCGGCGGCCACACGCCCGAGAGCCCCGTGGTTCTGCACTATGCCCACGGGCCCTACCAGTACCAGCGGGACGAGGGCGTCACGCTGTCCGCAAACTTCCACGGCCACCATTCGGCGGTGAACAAGTTCCGCTTCTGGTCGGACACCAACCCGAGATCCTACATCGGATTCTTCGGGTACGACGACAACCAGCTCAGCATCGGGGTCAACACCGGCGATTGGCCCATGGGAGCGAAGAGGCTCCGCTGGGACACACCGGGGAACTACGCCTCCCCCACCCGGGCCCAGTCCCTCGTGACGCGCGGAGAACCCCACACCGTCGAGTCCCTGATCTATCTCGGGACGCCCGGGAATTCCGATGGGTGGTTGAAGGTCTGGTTGGACGGGGTCCTCATCCTGGACTTCCGCAACATCGGCATCATCTGGGCGGACTCTCCCAAGCCCTACCTCACGCAGATCCACTTCGCCCCGGTCTGGGGCGGGATGGGCGACGTGGTTCCGCAAACGCAGACGCTGAGCGTGGATCGGACGTACGTGTCCGTGAAGCCGTGAGCCGGATGCGGTACCTTCACGTCTAGCGACGTCGATATCTCTGGGGCCCCGGGCCCGGTCGCCGGTCCGGCGGCCGGGCCAGGATCCATTTGGCGAGGTCCGGAGTAGCTACGGCAGACCCTTTCGTCGAATCAAGGAGACTCCGTATGCGTAGGTACGTCGCCATCGCGACGCCGCTGGCCCTGGCCCTCACCCTTCTCAGCGCTCCCCAAGGCGCTGCCGGACAGTCGAGGCCGTCGGGCGAGGACGTCTCTCCGTTCCATGAACCCGAGGGGTTCACGACCATAATCGACGAGGACTGGGACTCCTTCGACACCTACTCATGGTGGCACACGCCCACGAACGAGGGCACCACACGAGGGTGTCACGCTGTCCGAGAACTTCCACGGACATCGATCCAGTGTGAACAAGTTCCGGTATTTCAACGATTCCAGAGCCAGCGGCCAGGCGTACGTGGGCTTCTTCGGGGTCGACGACGGCCCCCTCCTGGTGGGGATCAACTCCTTCTGGAAAGGTCCCCCTCGCGAGGCCCGGCTCCGGTGGGCCTCGCCGGCGAATCTGGCATCCCCCACCCAGGACCAGGCCCGGGTCACGAGGGGGGTTCCCCACACGGTGGAGACCCTCTTGTACATCGGGACCGAGGGCAACACGGATGGATGGGTGAAGGTCTGGCTCGACGGGGTCCTCATCCTCCACTTCCAGGAGCTGGGCGTGATCACCGACCCGGAGCGACCCTTCATCAAGGGCATCCACTATGCACCGGTCTGGGGAGGAACCAACGATTCCGTGCCGGCCACGCAGACCCTCAGCGTGGACTACTCCTACGTCTCCACCGGTGGCTGACCGGGACTCCCCGGGGTGTGCGGTCCCAGGTTGACGGGGCGCTGGATCATCCTGGAAGCCAACGGCGCCTCCAGGCCTGGAACTGGAGCACGGCCCACATGCCCAGGGCCGCCTCCCGTCGTCCCCCCAGCAACCGTGCCCACGCGCGGTGGACCACCTCCGGATCGAGGAACCCGTCCTCCGAGAGCTTCCTTCGATCCAGCAGGTCCTCGGCCCACCCCCGCAACGGCCCCTGGAGCCATTCCGCCAGCGGGACCGACAGCCCCATCTTGGGTCGCTCCACGAGCCCACTCGGAACGTGACGGTAGAGGACCTTGCGAAGCAGGTATTTCCCCACGCCGTCCCGCACCTTCAGCTCGTGGGGGAGGCGCCAGGAGAATTCCACGAGCCGGTGGTCCACCATGGGAACCCGGACTTCCAGGCTCACGGCCATGCTCGTCCGGTCCACCTTCGCGAGCTGGTCGTCGGGGAGATAGACCATCTGGTCCGCGAGCATCATCCGATCGAGTAGAGGCCCGCTCGACTCCCGCATGATCCGGGACAACCGGCCCGGGCGCCCGGTCCCCCCCAGCACCAGCTTCGAATCTCCGGGCCATCCCGACACCAGGTCGGCATACATCTCCTCTTCGGACTCTCCGGGCAGCAGCCGCGCGAGCTTGGCCAGCTTCTCACCGGGCAGGCGCCGTCGCGCGCTCGACGGGAGGAGGGGGCCGGCGAGCCGGAACAGTCGATCCCAGGAGTCGGGGGAGAGTGCCGAGATCCCCCCCGCCGCGACCCGTCGGGCGGGTCGGGGAATGCCCTGCAGCCGCCCGATCAGCCCCACCCCGTCAATGTAGCGGTGGTACCCGCCGAACACCTCGTCCCCACCGTCCCCCGAAAGCGCCACGGTGACCTCGGCCCTGGCCTTGCTGCACAGCAGGTACTGGGGGATCTGGGAGGTATCGGCATGCGGTTCGTCGAAGATCTCCGGTAGACGGGAGACCACCGCCAGGGCCTCGTCTCCCGTCATGAGCAGCTCGGTGTGATCGGTGCCCAGGTGGCCGGCGATCTCGGCCGCCACGTCGGCCTCGTTGTGCTCCGCCACCTCGAACGCCACCGAGAAGGTCCGAACGGGCCGGGACGAAGCCTCCTGCATGAGGGACACCACCGTGCTGGAGTCGACACCCGCCGAGAGAAAGGCGCCCAAGGGTACGTCGGCCCGGAGCCGAAGACGAACCGACTCCCGGAGCAGCTCCTCGAGCTGGTCCGCCGCCTCCTCCTCGGTCCCCGTGAACGGCTCCCCCTCGGCCGACGCCCGGGCAGACGGCGGGGACCAGTATTCCCGGGACTCCGGCACCGGGTGGGGCGCATCGATGGAGAGGATGTGCCCGGGCAGGAGCTTGCGCGTCCTGCGGTAGATCGTCAGCGGGGCCGGCACGTAGAGATACCGGAGATAGACCTCGAGGGCTTCCCGATCCACCTCCCTCTCGAAGCCCGGGGCCTCCACCACCGCCTTGAGCTCGGAGCCGAATGCCAGGACCGCCCCGTCGCTGAAGTAGTACAACGGCTTCAGGCCGAGGCGATCCCGGACGAGATGAAGCCGCTGCTCCTCCTGGTCCCAGAGGGCGATGGCGAACATCCCCACGAATCGCTCCACCGCCGCCACCAGTCCCCACTCCTCGATGGCGGCGAGGATCACCTCGGTATCCGACCCGCCGCGGAAGGTGCGCCCCGGGAGGGCATCCCGTATCTCCCGGTAGTTGTAGACCTCACCGTTGAAGACCATGGTGAAGCGTCCGGACGGCGAGGTCATGGGCTGATGGCCCAGTTCGCTCAACTCGACGATGGAGAGGCGCCGAAACCCGAACCCCACCCGTTGGCACGGCGACCCCCAGGACCCGGAATCGTCGGGCCCCCGGTGCACCAGGGTGGCGGCCATCCGTTCCGCGTGAGCCTGGGCGCCACCCCCGACTCGGGTGTCACCAAGGAAAACGCCCGCGAATCCACACATTTGGTTGTAGCTTTAGGAAGGTGTAGCCCGCCTGGCCGCCCAGCGTCCAGGACGCACGAACCGAGTTGGGAGCAAGATGATCGTTCTATCCTGGTTGATCGCCGGAATCGCCCTGTGGCTGATGCTGCCTGTCGCCTCGGACCTGATCAGCCTGATGGTCCTGCCCTTCCGCAGGAAGGCGGAGGGGGAGGGCGTGGAGGCGACGTCGGAGCAGCATGGGCGATTCCTCTTTCTCGTCCCGGCCCACGACGAGGGGGCGGGAATCCAACCGTGCGTCACCTCTCTTCTCAAGATGGACTATCCGGCGCACCTGCGCACGGTCGTCGTGATCGCCGACAACTGCTCGGATGACACGGCGGACTTCGCGGAGGCAGCGGGAGCGACGGTGCTGGTCCGGAACGACCCGGAGCTCAGGGGAAAGCCCAGGGCCCTGGAGTGGGCACTGCGGGAACTCGACCTGAGCAGCCAAGACGCTGTGGTGATCATCGATGCCGACACCGTCGTGGAGGCGGATCTGGCCCGGCACCTCGCGAGAAAGGGGTCGTGGTCCGGGCGCTCCGGACAGGTGTACTGCGGGGTCTCGAATCGCTCGGAGAATGCGCTGACCCGGATGGCGATGGTGTTCGCCAACCTCAGATACCACTTCTCCTTCCCCCTCAAGGAGGCGGCAGGTCTGAACATTCCCCTCCAGGGGAACGGGATGGTGTTCGGTGCCGACCTCCTGGAGGAACGGGGATGGGACGCATTCTCCATCTGCGAGGATTGGGAGATGTACGCCCTCCTCACGGTGGATGGCGTGGCGACGGTAGGCTGCCCCGAGGCCCGCGCCCTCGCCCAGGAGGCCAGCACCCTGGAGCAGAGCAACAGCCAGCGGCAACGCTGGGCCGCCGGACAGATCACGGTGCTGTGGCGTTACGCCTGGCCGATCCTACGCTCCGGAATCGGGCCGAGACAGAAGCTGGACCTCATGGCCGAGCTGACCCACCTGGGGCCCGCCGCCCACCTGGCCGTGGTGGTCCTCCTGAGTGCCTTCGTGCTGATTCTGGGACTTCCAGGCAGCACCGCCCTTCTCGTGGCGCTGTGGATCCCCGTGGCCCGCATCGGTGTGTACACGTTGCTGGCGTTGCGTCTCGAAGAGCGACCGATGCGAGTTCTGGCGTCTTTCCTGTACCTGCCTTTCTACGCAGTCTGGAGGCTGGTCGTCCAGATCACCTCCCTGTCCATGCTTGGAGATAAGCCCTGGATCCGCACGCAGAGAAGCACGTGAGCGCTCCTCAGGCTCCAGCACGACGAGCGCCATCGGGGGTGCGCCCCCCTCGGCGCGGGCGGCGTCCATCCGCTTCCTCGGAGCGTTTCAAGGTCCCCCGGGACCCCATGCGCCTGGCCCTGTTTCTCCTCGTCCTGGTCTCCATCGCCCGGATCCAGTTCGTGTTTCCGGTTCTGCTCCCCCTCCGCCTGGCGCTCCTCTCCCTGGCCGTGGCCACCGGGTTCGCCGTTCTGTCACCGAACGCGGTGGCGTGGAAGAATGTGTTCGCCACCTGGATGGGGGTGGCCATGGGGGCCTATGGCTTCGCGACCATCGTCTCCGCCTTCGCAGGGATCTCCCTGGGAGCGAGCGCGACCTATCTGATCGAGGAGTTCTCCCGGACCCTGGTCGCCACCTTCATCTTCCTCGCCGGGATTCGGGACGCCAGGGACCTCTGGTTCTTCCTCTGGGCCTACGTGATCTCCATGGGGAGTTGGGCCTACCTCTCCTTCTTCTATTTCGAGACCACCAGCGAGGGCTCCCAGGTCGACCGGCTCAGTGACCTCTACACCTACGACGCCAACGACCTGGGCGTCGTGCTCCTCATGGGGGTGGCCTTCATCTTCATGGTGCTGCCGGCGGCGAGCAAATGGGTGCGCCGGGGCCTGTGGGTGCTCCTGGTCAGCGTCGTCGGCACGCTGGCCCTCACGGGGTCCCGCGGGGCCTTCCTCGGGGCAGGCGTCCTGGCCGTCTTCATGCTCTTCACCCTCCACGACGTCCAGGTCTGGAAACGGGTCGCCACCGCCTTCGCCATGGTGCTGGCCCTCCTGATCGCGGCGCCGGAGGGGTATTGGGACCAGATGTCGACGATCCTGGAGCCGTCGGACGATTACAACGTCACCGACGTGGACGGCCGCTGGCAGATTCTCAAGCGCGGGGTCACCTACGTGGTGGACCACCCGGTCTTCGGCGTGGGACCCGAGAACTTCGGTCGAGCCGAATACAACAATCCGGAAAAGCGGGCGATGGTGCCGTTCAGGACGGGTATCCGGATGGTCTCACCGCACAATACCTATCTGCAGGTGGCGGCGGAGTTGGGACTGGTGGGGCTCGGTATCTGGCTGTACATCCTGGGCCGAGGCTTCTTCGAGAGCTACGGTCTCCGAAAACGGCTTCCGAAGCAGTGGAAGACCGGTTCTCAGGAAGAGCGCTTCCTCTACGCCACGGGCTACTTCTTCCCGGTGGCCTTCATCGGCTTCGCCGTCCCGTCCACCTTCGTCTCCTTCGCCTACTCGGCTCCACCCTTCATCCTCTTCGCCTATTACGGTGCCTACCTCCGAGTCCTCGAGGACCGGTTCAAGGAGGACCGTCGGCAAGCCCGCCGCAGAGGGGTCATACCCCCCCACTCCCAGGCCGGCGCCCCGGGTGGCCATCCGCAAAGGCTGCCACCTCCGACGCGCTGAGCCCGCGGGGATCGAAGGGAGACCCGGCATGTGGCCCTTCCCCACGTCGATCCTCCCCCCGGGCTCCCGTGGCGCGGCGCTCTTCGTCCACCATCCCGTTCCTCCGCTCCCCACCTCTGAAGCGGAACTCATCCGCGGGGCCGTGCCACGGCGACGAGAAGAGTTCGCCCGAGGACGGGCGGCGGCCCGGGCGGCGCTGGAGGCGCTGGGACGTCCGCCGTCGGTGATCGGCGTAGGCCGGAGCCGGGAACCCTTGTGGCCCCCGGGAATCGTGGGCTCCATCAGTCACTGTCCCACCGTGGCCCTTGCGGTGGTGGCACCCACCTCGCGGATCGATGCCCTGGGCGTCGACGTGGAGGTCGAGGCACCCCTTCCGGAAGACGTGCGGCCCCGTGTGATGGATCTTCAGGAGGCTGAATCCCTGGAGCGGCGAGCGGGGTTGGACACGGTGGGCTTCAGTGCCAAGGAATCCATCCACAAGGCCATCCACCCCCGGACGGGCGTCTGGCTGGACTTCCTGGATGTGCGGCTCGTCCCGGACGGCGGGGCGCCGGTCCTCCGAGCGGAGCCTGCCCACTCGCAGGTGCCCCGGCCGGCGGCGGACCTTCTGGACCGGCTGGAGATCCGGTGGGTCATCCGTGACGACCTGATCCTCACCTCCGCCTGGGTCGTAGCCCCGTAGGCACGCCCGCTCGGGGTCAGCTTCGACGTGGGCGCCGTCGGGCCATCGCCTGGCGTCGACGGCTTCCCCGATCCTGGCCCTCCTGAACCTGACTCGTATCGTCGCCACCCTCGGCCAGGTGCCGGCTGAGCGCCTGGATCGTGGGGAAGCGATAGAGGTCCACCAGCGTCGGGGCGGGGTCGAGGACCTCTTGCAGCGCGCGGTGGAGTCGCACCACCAGCAGGGAGTGACCTCCGACATCGAAGAAGTTGTCCTGAATCCCCACATGCTCCCGCCCCAGCGTGGTTCGCCAGCAGGCCGCCAGGCGCTCCTCCAATTCCGATCGGGGCGCCACGAAACCGGTCGTTTCGTCCGGCCCGTCGCTCACCTCCGGAAGGGCCGCCCGGTCGAGCTTGCCGTTGGGGGTCAGAGGAAGCGTCTCCAGCGTGACGATTCGGCTGGGGATCATGTACTCGGGGAGGAGACGGCGAAGGGAGGCCTTCAACTCCGACTCGGCCCGGCCTCCCGCCGACGGGACCACGAAAGCCTCCAGCCGGGCGTCTCGGTCCCCCCCGGTCCGCAGGGCGACGGCGGACGCCGCCACCCCGTCGAGCGCCTCCAGACACCGCTCGATCTCGCCGAGCTCGATGCGGTGGCCCCGGAGCTTCACCTGCTGGTCCACGCGACCCAGGAACTCCACCACCCCGTCAGGACGGATCCGCACCCGATCTCCCGTCCGGTACATCCGCCCCTCCCGGTGATCGAAGGGGTCCGGCACGAATCGTTCCGCCGTGAGCTCGGGCCTCCGATGGTACCCCCGGGCCACGCCCTCCCCTGCGATCCACAGGTCGCCGGCCACGCCCACCGGGACCGGTTCGCCGAACCGGTCCAGCACGTGGATGCGGGTATTGGCCAGGGGCCGGCCGATGGGGACGGGACCGCCGGAACGGACCCGGTGGGTGAGGGACCAGACGGTGGTCTCGGTGGGCCCGTACATGTTGGTGACCGAAACGGCCTCACCGGACAGCAGCGGGTCCGCCAGAGGCGCAGGGAACACCTCACCGCCGATGAACAGGTGGGGGATGCTCCGGAGCGCCTCTGCGGAGTCCGGGATCTGGAGGAGCATTCGCGCCATGGAGGGCGTGCACTGCAGGTGCGTCACCTGGCGCCCCTCCACGGTCCCAGCGAAAGAGAGTGGACGGCCCTCCTCCTCCCTCGCCTCCACGCCCCTCGACGCCGTCGACGGTGAGCCGGCGTTGGCCTCGTCCCGGACCTGCTTCAGCAGCGGAAGGCTCTCCAGCACCGCGGGCGTGTCCACGCCGAAGTCCAGCAGGCAGGCGATCTCATCCACGCCGACCCCCTTGCACCGGTCCACCATCACGGCGCAACGCTCCGGCGTCCCGAAGAGTCCGCTGGTCTCGAAGTAGCGGTCGAAGGCGAAGTCGAGAATCGCCTCCACCTCCTCCTCCGAAAGCGTGGCCAGATCCACGTCGCCGGGCGAGAGGGCGCCTCCCGGTCGCTTGAAGGCCGGAAAGCTCCAGGCGAAGCCCCGGAGGAGCTCCGTGGAGGAGCGCAGATACTCCTTCATGGGATCCCGGACCCGGTCACGGACCGCCTCGTCGCTCTCCCCCACGAAGGTGTGGAGCATGAGGCTGACGATCCCCTCGCCCGGCTCGAAGCCGGCCTCGGCCCGGGCATGGCGGTAGGCGTCGATCTTCTCACCCAGCTCCTCGAGCCCTTGTCCCAGCAGATGCGTGAGGACGTTGGCGCCGAGAGCGCCCGCCAACCGGTAGGTCTCCACATCGCCGGCAGTGGTCACCCACACCGGCAACTCCGGTTGAACCGGCCGGGGGAGGGTGATCACGGCCGCCTGCCCACCGGCGGGGGTCTCGAACTCCACGGGCTCCCCTCTCCACAGCCGCCGGACGGTATCGATCTGCTCTACCATCACCGACTTCTGCCGTCCAAAGCTTTCGGGGCGGAGGATGAAGTCGTCGGGCTGCCAACCGGCGGCGAAGGCCAGATCCACCCGGCCGTCGGAGAGGTTGTCCACCACGCCCCACTCCTCGGCGATACGGATCGGGTGGTGGAGGGGCGACACGCAGCTGCCGGACCGGATCCTCAGGTTGCGGGTGGTGACGGCGAGGGCCGCGCCCGTCACCGATGGATTGGGGAACGGACCTCCGAAGGCGTGGAAGTGGCGCTCCGGCGTCCACACCGACTCGAACCCGTTCTCGTCGAAGAAGCGGGCGCCTTCGAGCATGAGTCGATACTTGTCGGATCCGGGTCCATCGTCGTTGCCCCACAGGAAGAGACCGAACGCCATGGGTCGCTCCCGGTGCTGGAGCGTCACGGTCCGGCTGGGGACTTCACCCGTGCGATCCCGGTACACCGCCACCTCGAACCCCCGCGTCAGGGTCCACAGGAGCTCCAAGACCGAGATGTCGAAGGAGAGGCTGGTAACGGCCAGCCAGACCCGGGGACCCCGGTGTGCGACGGGGATCACCCGGTCCATGGCGGCGAAGAAGTTCACCACGTTCCGGTGTTCGACGAGAACGCCGTTCGGCCGTCCCGTGCTCCCGGAGGTGTAGATGACGTACGCCAGATCCGCGGGCCGCGCGGGACCCGCGGAGGCCGGGATCCCGGCGGGGCCCGCCGCCCCCTGCGTCAGCTCGTCCAGCATCAGGACCCGGGCGTCGGCGACCTCCGGCAGGCGGGAACGCAGCTCCCGAGGGGTCACGACCCACAGGGCGTCCGCGTCGTCCAGCATGAAACGGATCCGTTCCCGGGGCAGCCCGGGGTCCAGCGGCAGGTACGCAGCGCCGGACAGAAGGACCCCCAGGACCGCCACCGGCATCTCGAGGCAGCGGTCGACGTGGATGCCCACCAGGTCGCCCGGTCCCACGCCCCGGGCCATCAGCGCCCGGGAGAGGGCGCTGGCTCGACCCACCAGCTCGCGGTAGCTGAGCTCCCGGCCTTCGAAGGAGACGGCGAGGCGGTCCGGCGTCTCCCGGGCCTGCCTCAGGACGAGTGCCGGGATCGTTGCGGAACGGTCGTACTTGACCCCGGTGCTGTTCAGCTCCCGTACCAGCGGCTCCGTCTGCCCCGTCGAATGCAGCGGGATTCGGGTCCACGAGGCCTTGGGATCCAGGGCGATGGCGTCGAGGCAGGCGGCCACCGAGCGGGCCAGGACCTCCGCCCGGTCCCGGGTCAGCGGTCCCTGGGCGAAGGAGGCCTCCAGACGGCCGCCGTCGGGAGACGGCCGGAAGGTGACGAGGGAGCCGGGGGCGTCCTCCCGGTCCCCCGGCGCCGCCACCGCCACGGGCCAGCGGTCGTTCCAGGGGGCCAGCTCCGGGATCCGGAGGGGCAGATCCCGAAGGAAGCTGCCGCGGCGACTCAGGACCTCCGACTCCTCTCGGGCCGCATCCACCACATCCTGGAGCGTCGCCGAGGGATCCAGGGGCAGAGCCGCAGGGACCCAGCGGGCGTAGAACCCCTCCCCGGCCTCCCCTGCGGCAGGCACCGCAACGTGCACCCGGTCGCGGGGCCCGAACCGGGCGAGCACCACGCTCACGGCCGCCAGCATCCGAACCCTGCCCTCCTGCTGGAGTCCGACGGCCACCTCGGGGCTCAACGGCACCCGAACCCGGCCCCGTCCGTCCGCCGCGACCGCAGCGCTTCCCAGAGGCATCTCCGGCGCCTCCGCCGAGCGAAGCCGCCGAACCCAGAACGGCTCGTTCGGGGCCAGTCTCCGGTCTACGGCGCCAACCCGGCGGCCCTGGGGATCATCCGGGAGCACCAGGCGTATCCCGGGCGAGAGACGGTACCGCTCCGCCACCTCCCCCGGTTCGAGCGTGGAGCCGTCCAGCGCCCGGGCGGCGGTGATCTCCACCACACCGTCGCCGGTGGTGACCCGTACACCCGAGTCGGTGACGGCGAGGACCTCGCCGGGCTCCCCGACGTGAACCGTCCCGGGAGAGGACGAGAGTCGTTCCACCACGAAGGGCTCGCCGCCCTCGGTCTGGGCCTTGGGCAGACCCACCGGATTCTCGTGTGGACCGAAGGTGAGGGCCCGGACAAAGGCGAGGATTTCCTCCGAGGACCCGCTCCAGTCCACCAGACACGCCGCGGGGGGGCGATCGAAACGGCGGTATACGCTCCGTCGCGACAGGTCCTGCTCCACCGGCTCCTCCCGGCCCTCCTCGATCTCGGAGAGGAGCTCGGGGAAGCTCTCCACCGCCGCCGCCAGACAGCGGGTATTCAGAGAGAGTGCCGTCTCTCCGGGCGCCACCGCGAAGTGCACCTGTCGGAGCACCGGCCCCTGATCCACACCGGGCGTCATGACGTGCCAGGTGATGCCGTACTCCCGCTCCCGGTTCAGGAGGGCCCAGACCGGTGCATGGAGTCCGGCGTAACGCGGCAGGGGACCGTCGTGGAAGTTGACGGCGAGGCGGCGGGGGAGTGCCAGGACCTCCTCCGGGACCAGGGTCGGATGGGTGATGGCGAAGAGGACGTCGAAGGGATCCGCGGCGATCAACTCCGCCTCCCAGCCCGTCGATGCGTCGACGACGGGAACGCCCCGGGTCCGGCCCCAGGCGGCCACCCGCTCGTCCTGGGTGACCACGCCCCGGACGTCATGTCCCCGCTCCAGGAGAATCCCGGCACACTCCAGGAGCAGGGTCTCGGAACCCAGGAGCCAGCAGCTGATCGGGGTCACGGGAGGCCGGGGCTCATCCCGCGGGCACGCTGCCGGACGACGGCGCGAACCGTCCTGCCCACCGGACCAGGTCGTGCATGAGCCGCTCCTGGTGATCCAGGCCGGTGACGGTATGGGTGCACTCGGGGATGTGGAGGACCTCGGCGCGTCCGGCGAGCTGCGGAAAGGTGTCGAAGTGTTGTTCCGCGTAGTTGTACTCTTCGATCCCGCCGGTGAAGAAGAAGAAGAGCTCTACACCCCGGTCCACGAGTCGGGAGAGTCCGCTCGCCACCTCTTCCTTCGGTGGGAACACCCGCCGGTACTCGGGCCTCACGAACTGCTCCTCGTCCCGTTCGTCCATCTCACCGTCAGGCAGCCGGGCCCGCACCGAGTGGATCCACGCCGAGGGCTTCAAGAGCTTGGGCCCGTATCGGCGCACACGGTACTCGGCGGTCCGATAACAGAAGGCATCGATCTGCCACACGCCGGTGACCCGCTCGTCCTCCAGCGACGTCCAGAAGGCACCGTCGGCACCGGAGCAGAGCCCCCCCAGGATGAAGGTGTCGATCCCTGCCGCGCTCTGGACGTAGTCCATCGCCTCTCGAGCCTCCTGGATGAAGCGCTCGGTGATGGGGATGGAGCCGGGCCGTACCTCCGAGTCCCCGATCCCCGAGAAATCGAAGCGCAACGAGAGGAACCCCTCGTCGGCCAGGGCCCGAGCGATCTGCACGTAGATTCGGCTGGCCCCGCAACGGTGGAGGATTCCGGAGTTGAGGGTCACGAAGGCCGGTGCCCCGTCCAAGGCCCGGCCCGGGTCCGGCTCGGTGAGGATGGCCACGAGTTCCGCCGGACCGAAGGTCAGTGCCCGCTCCCTCACCTGACGTCCACCCGGGTCAACTCCTGAACGATGGCCTGAATGATTCTCTGGGGGATCAACGCGTCGCCGAAGGGATCCGCCTGCGCCCAGTCCCCGGACGACGGCACCACCCGGTACGCGACGCTCCGGCCTCCGGCCCGCGACGGATCGACCCACCTACGATACTCCTCCCGGTCCCGGGCCACCAAGAGTGTGGTGTCCGTCGGGAGCTCACCGTCCAGGTGGCGGAGGTCCACCGCGTCCATCTCGTCCCGCAGAGCCTGGGAGAACGGGTAGCCCTCGATCCCGATCTCTCCCCGGGGCCTGGGTGTACCGACACGATCGTCCAGGTAGGCGCGGCCCGACACGATGGGATCCCAGAGCACGAGCCTGCCCACGTCGCTGCGGTCCGCGCAGGCGAGGGCCGCCAGCGTCCCGCCCCACCGCAGCCCCACCACCGAGACCTGCTCCACCATGGCGGTGTCCTTGAGCTCTTCGATGGCCCAGCCGATATCGTCCAGCCAGTTCCGTAGCGACGCCTCCCGCCCCGACCCCGACGAGTCACCGGTGCTGGAGTAGTCGAAGCGGAGAACGTGAAGCCCCTCCCGGTTGAGCAGACCGTTGAGCTGGCGAAAGGCCCGGTGGGCCCGCATGTACTCCGAGCCCACCGGATAGCAGAGCAGCGCCGCCGGACCGGCCTCGTACCGTCCCCGGGCGCGTGTGTACAGGCCGAACAGGGGTCGGCGGGAGGGGCCGAAATAGAAGGGGTTCATCGATCCGGGAGGGTCCTGGACCGGCTGGGCGACGTCGCAGCCCCGCTGGGGCGGCCATCGGCCTCCTGGCCCGGGGCTTCCCCTCCACTCCGTCGCCGGTCCACCTGGGCAGCCAGCTGCTCCAGCGTCTGCATCGCCAGTTCGTGGGCCTCGATCCGGACGCCCGTCTCCCGCCGTATCCGAAGCAGAACCCGGATTCCCACCAGCGAGTGGCCGCCGGCGTCGAGGAAATTGTCCCGGATCCCCACCCGTTCCAGCCCCAGCAGCTCGGACCAGATCCCGGCAATGGCCTTCTCGGTGGGCGTCCGGGGCTCGACACGATCATCGGTGGAGGCGAAGGGATCCCGCAATTCCTCACGGCGGACGTTGCCGGCCTCGTCCCGGGGGAGGGCCACCAGCTCCACGAAGTTCTGCGGTACCCACCGGCGCTCCAGACGCCGCCGCAGAAACCGGCGCAGCTCACTCACCGTGGTGTGGGCCCCGGGCTGGTACTCCACGAAGGCCACAACACGCGCCGGCTCCGACTCGGCCCGGCTCCCGAGGGCCGCCGCCTCCCGGACCGCCTCGTGTTCCAGCAAGGCCTCCCTCACCTCCGGGAGGAGCACCCGGGGAGTCGCCGCTCCGCCGGGCGTTCGGCGCGCTCGGGTCCCGGCCCCCCGATCCGCCTCCCGGACGAGATCGCCGATCTGCCGGCGGCTTATCAGGACGTGGGCAGGCGTCGTCCGGGAGAGGAGAAGCTCCATGACCCTCGCCCCCTCCGCCGGGTCGATGGCGTCCTCCAGCCAGGCCGGGGCTTCATGGGCGTCCCGGAGGAGATCGGCGCCGTCCATGCGGATCATGGTGAAGTCGTCCACCTCCAGGACGACCTCGCCGTCCGGACCGTAGACCACCACGTCGAAGGAGGCGAGCCCCGCCGTCTCGTCGGCGCTCCTCAGACGCACATGACTCGAGAGTCGATCGGCCAACGGCCCATGCAGGCGGAGGTGACCGTAGCCCACCGGGAGGAGGAAATCCGTGGCGGGATCCAGTCCCGGCACCAGGTGGGTGGCGCCGGCCGTTGCCATGTCCAGGAGGGCCGGATGAAGCGGGGTGGACTGGAGGTCCGGCTGAAAGCGGACCGGAAGCTGGTGCTCCAGCAGCGCCTCGCCATCTCCGCTGACCGATCCGGTGACGTTCTCCCAGCGGGGACCGAAGGCCATGACCGGGTGCGCCGGGCGGGGCCCCGGGACCGGGGGCCCCAGACGCGCGCGGACCTCGGACAGCCTGGTCTCCAGGACCGAGGAGGTCCTGGAAACCCGGGGAATCCGGGCCGTGGCGTGCTCCACCCAGGGCCTGCCGGGCCTCCGTCCCTGCACCGAGACGTGGAAGCCCCCGTCCACCCCCGGCGCCAATCGCACCTCGAGCGTACGGACCTCGTCGGATCCCACACGGAACGGCTCCAGGAGGGTCAGGTCCCGGAGCACGAAGGGCGGTTCCGGCGCCTCGAGTTGAGCCGCGGCACGGATGAGCTCCACGTACCCGGCCCCCGGGAGGATCCAGCCGCCGTGCCGGAGCCGGTGCTCCTCCAGCATCCAGTGGCGTTCCACGCGGAAGTCGGTGGCGTAGACCCGAGCACCGTCCGGGGACTCGCCGACTCGATTTCCCGGTCGTGTCGGATCTCCCCCACCCGCTCCGCCGCCATCCCGACGCCGCTCCACGGACCCCAGGCAAGGGAGAGGACACTCTCGCCGGTTCGCTCCGCACGCTCGTGGGCATAGGCGTCCAGGACCGCGTTCGCCGCCGCATAGTCCGCCTGCCCGGGGGGGCCGACCACCGCGCTGACCGAGGAGAAGAGCCAGAAGAAGTCCAGCGTCCGGCCGTGGAGGGCCCGATCCAGTGCCCGCACGCCGAGAACCTTCGGCGCCAGCACCCTCCACGACCGCATTCGGTCCCGGTCCAGGAGGGGGCCGTCATCCAGTACGCCTGCGGCATGCACCACGCCACGGAGGCCACCGAAGGCCTCCTCCGCCTCCCGCACCGCCTGGAGCACCGCCGCCTCGTCCGTCACGTCGGCCCGGACGATCCGCACCGAAGCCCCCATGGCCTCCAGCGTCTCCACCTGAGCCATGGCTCGGAGCGTCCTGGTGGCCCCGGGGTGTTCCGAGGGCCAGCGGGCCCAGGATTCCCGAGGAGGCAGGCCCGAACGGCCGAGGAGGACGAGGTGACGGATGCCCCGGCCCACCAGCACCCTCGCCGCCACGAGACCCAGCCCTCCGAGGCCCCCGGTGATGAGGCAGGCGCCTCCTCCCTCCCACGCGACGTCGGGCTTCGCCGGCTGCCCCGCCAGCGGCACGAAGTCCTCCACCCAGCGCTCGCCCCCCCGATACGACACCAGGGTTTCCTTCGCCGGGGACTCCATCTCGGCCACCAGGCGGTCGAGCACCCGCTCCCGGCGGGCCGGATCCGCCGGCAGGCCGTCGGTGGCGATGAGCCGGCACGAGAGGGTCGGGATCTCCCGGGGTCCGACCCGGAACGGGCCCAGGAGGGCGGCGTGTTCCGCCACCACACCCGTGGAGCCGGGCACCACGGAGTCCGCCAACGCCAGGAAACGGACCTGGTGTCCCGGGTGCTCCGACTCCACGGCCCGCATCAGGTGCAGGGGCGCGAAGAAGGCGTGATCCATCGTCGCCGCCCTCCCCGAATCCAGACACCAGGCGTGCACCACCCGGTCCGGGAGTCCGTTCTCCCGGGCCAGCGATGCCACGAGAGCGCGCCAATCCTCCCAGGATCCCGGCCGGACCTCGTAGCCTCCGGCCCCGCCGGAGAAGTCGGCCCCGGCCCGTACCCGGGTGACCCGATGTCCCTCGTGTTCGAGCCGCGTCTCGAGGCCCTTCGCCGCGGCCCCGTCCTGGGCCAGGAGGAGCACGTGACACGGCTGGGCGTCGGCCCCAGCACCCGGTCGCGGCACCGGCCGCCAGCTTCGCTGTTGAAGCCAGTCCCGGGGGTCCCGGGACCCTCCGGCGGTGGCGGACGGCGAAACGCCTCGCCGGCCCTCCTGGCCCTCGGCGTCCTCGGGCGGGGCGACGAAGTAGTCCTCCCTCTGGAAGGGATACCCCGGCAGCGGGATTCGCCGGTGCCCCCGTCCACGGTCGAACTCCGCCCACCGGGGCGTGACTCCGTGGACCCAGAGCTCTCCCAGCGCCGCGAGCTGAACGGAGACGGCATCCCGGGCATCCCCGGGATGGGGAAGGGAGTGGACGGCGGGGCGGTGGATCGCGAACGAGGGGTGCAGCCGTGCCAGGGTGGTCAGCGTCCGTCCCGGGCCCACCTCCAGAAGTGCCGCGTCCCCCTCCGCCAGGATCCGGCCCAGACCGTCGGCGAATCGCACCGTCTCCCGGAGGTGGCGGACCCAGTAGGCCGGATCGGTCACATCCGCTCCGGCCCGGTCTCCCGTGAGATTCGACAGCAGGGGGAGCGCAGGAGGATCCATAGGAATGGAGGACACCCGGTCCCGGAACGGCGTCAGGATCGGCTCCACCATGGCGGAGTGGGCCGCCACCTCGATGGCGATCCGCCGATGGTCGATCCCCTCCGCGGCCAGTCGGGCCTCCAGGACCTCCACCGCCGATACCGGGCCCGACGCCACCACCACCTCGGGCGCGTTCACCGCCGCGATGGACAGATCCGTTCCGAGAAGCGAGCGCAGACGCTCCTCGTCGAGACCCACGCTCACCATCGCCCCCGGCTCGAGCCTCTCGAAGAGGCGCCCACGGAGAGACACCAGCGAGAGGGCGTCTTCGAGGGTGAACACGCCGGCGAGGCAGGCAGCGGTGTACTCTCCCATGGAGTGGCCCAGGAGCGCCGTGGGACGGACCCCCCAGGACATCCACAGGCGCGCCTGGGCCCACTGCACCGCGAAGAGGGCCGGGAGGGCCGTGGAGGGCCGGCGGAGCTCCCGGGCCGCCGGCGCCTCACCACCCGCCGGAGGAAAGAGGACGGGGGTGATGTCCAGGTTCTCCCGATCCCGCAGGTGTCGAATACACCGATCCATCACGTCCCGGTACACAGGCTCGGTGTCGTAGAGCTCCCGGCCCATCCCCGGGTATTGCGCGCCACCCCCGGCGAAGAGGAACGCGACCTCCCGACCCTCCGCCTCCTCCTGGGCGGTCACCCACCCCGGTCCGTCCCCCAGGGCGAGCTGCTCCACCGCATCCCGAGTCGACGTGCACACCAGAGCCCTCCGGTGGTCGAAGCGTCGACGGCCACAGCGGAGGGTGTGGGACACGTGGGCCAGGGGAAGCTCCGGGTCGCCCTCCAGGGCCTCCATCAGCTGCCGCGATGCGTCTTCCAACGCCCTCGGGGTCCGGGCGGAGAGGGTGAGCAGCTGCCGAGAGCGGGCGGGACCCGGTGGGGCCGCCGGCGGAGGCTCCTCAACGATCACGTGGGCATTCGTCCCACCCACGCCTAGAGAGTTCACCGCCGCCCGGCGCGGAGTCTCGCCGGCGGGCCAGGGCACCAGCTCGGAGTTGACGTAGAACGGGCTCCCCTCGAGCCCGAGGAGGGGGGCGGGCGCCTGGAAGTGGACCGTAGGAGGAATCTCCCCGTGCTTCACCGCCAGAACGGCCTTGATGAAGCCCGCCACCCCGGCGGCGGTGTCCAGATGACCGATGTTCGACTTCACAGAGCCCAGGGCGCAGAAGCCGGTCCGGTCGGTGCCGGCCCGGAAGGCCTGCGTGAGGGCGGCGACCTCGATGGGATCCCCCACCGGGGTTCCCGTCCCGTGCCCCTCCACCAGGCCGATGCTCGCCGGGTCGACGTCCGCCAGCGCCAGCGCCTCGCTCACGGCCCTCGCCTGCCCGTCCACGCTCGGGGCGAGGTAGCTCACCTTGGCCGCTCCGTCGTTGTTCACCGCCGAGCCTCGCACCACCGCGTGGATCG